>NZ_AOMF01000171.1 GCF_000336715.1 Halococcus thailandensis JCM 13552 | reverse complement strand
AATCCGCCGACCAGCAACGCGACCCACGTGTTGTTCTGCTCCGCCATGGCCTTCGATCACCACAATCGAGGAATCAACCTTTTCATCGACCACGATCGCCACCACTGCGTCCCATTGCGATGATGGCGGGCCGCCGGAGCTCGTCAGTCGTCGCTCGTGCTCGCGACCTCCGCATCGACCGAGCCGGACGACTGCCGCGAGAAGTACGTCGCGAGCGCCGGGCCGGTGACGTTGTGCCAGACGCTGAACAGTGCGGGCGGGAGCGCCGCGAGCGGGCTGAAGTAGGCCGTCGCGAGCGCGACCGCGAGTCCGCTGTTCTGGAGGGCGACCTCGAAGGTACACGCCCGCACCCGATCGGGCGACATCCCGCTCGCACGGCCGACGCCGTAGCCCGCGGCGAGCCCGATGGCGTTGTGAGCGACGACCGCGACCAACACCACCGCACCCGCGGTCAGGATGTTCTCGACGTTCGCACCCACGACCGCCGCGACGATGGCGACGATGGCGACGACACTGATCGCCGGAAAGACGTTGAGCCCGGCCGCGGCGAGACGTGGTGCAGAGCGATCGAGGGCCAGTCTGAGCACGAAGCCCGCGATCACCGGGATGAGAACGACCTGAACGATGGAGGTGAACATCTCGGCGAACGTCACCTGGAGCTGTTCGCCGGCGAGCGCGACGACCCACGTCGGCATCACGATCGGGGCGGCGAGCGTCGTCACGGTCGTGATCGCGACCGAGAGCGCGACGTCACCCTTGCCGAGATAGGTCATCACGTTCGAGGCCGTGCCGCCCGGTGCGGCACCCAGGAGCACCACGCCGATCGCGAGCGCGGGCGGCAGCGAGAGCGCGACCGTGATCGCCCACGCGGCGAGCGGCATCACGATCCACTGGGTGAGCGCACCGATGGCCACGTCGCGCGGGCGCTCGACGATACGTCGGAAGTCGTCGGGCCGCAGCGTCAGTCCCATCCCGAGCATGATGACGCCGAGCAACGGCGTGATGTACGGCGAGATCCAGGTGAACGTCCCTGGCGAGACGAGCGCCGCGCCCGAAAACAGCAGCACCCACACCACGAAGTAGGTGCTCGCGACGTTACCGATCCGTTCGAGCGTGTCGAGCGCGCTCACGCGGACCCTCCATCGGTTCGCGACAGTCGACCGCCATGCGGAAACATACCGCTACCGTCCGCCACAGCGGCGCAAAAACCTTCGGACGTGAGCCGTCTGCATCGATCGGTGCGCGCGAGCAGCGATCGGCCAATTTACCGTCCGATCGAATGCGATCGTGGGCCGATCGCACCAGCTGCTGCACCGCCGGTGGTTGTATGATATAAGGAACTATCGAGGGGGTAAGGCCGTCGATGGCTGTCGATTTGTCGATTTCGACAGGCAAATCCGCCGGAACGGAAATTCCGGAGCGATAGGTTTATCCGTAGGATGGTCATCCGACCGAGTACAATGTCCCACAACGACATGGACACGGAGGATTCGTCGGTGACCCCGGCGGATCGAGTTCTTCCAGGGCACCCTGGGAGATACGACTGAAGTAGATACAGTTCGAGTTTTCGACACGACTCTGCGCGACGGTGAGCAGTCGCCACGCACCTCGTTCAGCTACGACGACAAGCGAGAGATCGCGGCCGTGCTGGACGAGATGGGCACGCACGTGATCGAGGCGGGCTTCCCGGTGAACTCCGACGCGGAGTTCGAGGCCGTCAGCGACATCGCCGAGAGCACCAGTGTGACGACCTGCGGGCTGGCACGTGTCGTCGAGAAGGACGTGGAAGCGGCGCTCGATTCGGGCGTCGAGATGGTCCACGTGTTCGCCTCGACGAGCGACGTCCAGCTCGAGGACGCGATGCACGCCAGTCGCGCGGAGATGAAGGAACGATCGGTGAACGCCGTCGAGCGGGCCAAAGAAGCAGGCGTCGAGGTGATGTTCTCGCCGATGGACGCGACGCGGACCGACGAGGAGTATCTCGTCGATGTCGTCGAGGCGACCTCCGCGGCGGGGGCCGACTGGATCAACATCCCCGACACCTGCGGGGTGGCGACACCCTCCCGGTTCGGCGAGCTCGTCGCCCGGGTCTGTGAGGTCGCCGACGCGAAGGTCGACGTCCACACCCACGACGACTTCGGACTGGCGAGTGCGAACGCGCTCGCTGGCTTCGAGAATGGTGCGGCACAGGCCCAGGTGAGCGTCAACGGCATCGGCGAGCGCGCCGGCAACGCCGCCTACGAGGAGGTCGTGATGAGCGCCGAATCGCTCTACGGCGTGGAGTCGGGGATCGACACGACCCGCATCACCGAACTCTCCCGACTCGTCGAGCGCGCGAGCGAGATCGAGACCCCCGGCAACAAACCGGTGGTCGGGCAGAACGCCTTCAGCCACGAGTCGGGCATCCACGCGGCCGGCGTGATCGAGAACACCGACACGTTCGAGCCGGGCGTGATGACTCCCGAGATGGTCGGCGCACAGCGCGAGCTCGTCCTGGGCAAACACACCGGGACGCACTCGGTGCGCGAGCGGCTGCACGAGGCCGGCTTCGATCCGACCGACGACGAGGTACGCGAGTGTACCCGGCGGGTGAAGGAGTTCGGCGCGGAGAAAGAGCGCGTGACGATGAGCGTGCTCGAACGGTTCGCCCGCGAGGTCGGCATCGAGCGCGTCGGCAAGACGGAGGTCAACGCCTGAGCATGACCCCGTCGCACGCCTCAACCCACCAGCCACAGGTAGCGCCCGAACCGCGCGTTCGGGGCAACGTTTGCACGGCACGCAAAGGTTATAACCGATCCCCTGGTGGGGACGACAACGATGACGCGACCGACCACCGCCCGAGGGACGCGGATCCCGAGCGGCGCATTCGGCGCGCGCGGTCTCATTATTGTAGGGGTCTAGCCCCTACAGAGCCACTTCCTTCGACCCCGACGCGTTTCGCACGGCGAACAGCACGCGCGACAGCCGACGACACACCGATGACCACACGAGAACCAGCACCGACCACACGCGACAGCCGAGCGGCATCGACGACGAACGACGGAGGCGACCGATGAGCGAGGGCCAGCAGACTCCGCAGACGGGCGAGTCCGAGGACGCCGAGCCGGGGATGGCCGAGTCAACCGAGGCCGGCGAGCGCCCCGTGACCAGCGGCGCGGAGTCGGTGGCGCGGGCGCTCGAACGGACGGGCGTCGAGACGCTGTTCGGCGTCCAGGGTGGGGCCATCATGCCGGTCTACGACGCGCTGTACGACTCGCCGCTCGACCACGTGACGATGGCCCACGAACAGGGCGCGGCCCACGCGGCCGACGCCTTCGGCATCGTCTCGGGCGAGCCGGGCGTCTGTCTGGCGACCTCCGGACCGGGCGCGACGAACCTCGTGACCGGGCTCGCGGATGCCTCGATGGACTCCGATCCGGTGGTGGCGCTCACCGGCCAGGTTCCCTCCACAATGGTCGGGACCGACGCCTTTCAGGAGACCGACACCACCGGTGTTACGAACCCGGTGACGAAGGAGAACTACTTCGCCGGCGACGCCGACTCGGTCGGCGACACGGTCGGCGAGGCGTTCGCGCTCGCGGATGCCGGCCGGCAAGGCCCCACGCTGGTCGATCTCCCGAAGGACGTCACGACCGGGCCGACCGACAACGAGCCGGCTGCGGGAACAGCGCCCGAGACGTACGATCCACCCGAGCGGGCCGATAGCGAGGCGGTCGCAACGGCCGCCGGCGTGCTCGCGCGCGCCGAGAAACCCGTGATCCTCGCGGGCGGCGGCGTGATCAAGGGCGAGGCCTGTGCCGAGCTCAGGGAGTTCGCCACCGAGTACGGAATCCCGGTGGTGACGACGATGCCCGCGGTGGGCGCGTTCCCCGAGGACCACGAGCTCGCGATGGAGATGGCGGGGATGCACGGCACGGGCTACGCGAACATGGCCATCACCCACTGTGACGCCATGTTCGCGGTCGGCACCCGCTTCGACGATCGCCTGACGGGTGGCGTCGAGACGTTCGCCCCGGAGGCCGAGATCATCCACGCCGACATCGACGCGGCGGAGATCTCGAAGAACATCGCAGCCGACTACCCGCTCCTGGGTGAGGCGAGCGTCGTCATCGAGCAGGTGCACGAGGCGATGGCCGACGAGCGCGCGGCGGACATGGCGGCCACCGGCGAGCGGTTCCAGGAGTGGGTCGAGCAGTGCCAGCAGTGGCAGACCGACTACCCGATGGATTACCCGATGGACGAGGACGATCCGCTGAAGCCGCAGTTCGTCGTCGAAACCGTGGACGCGGCGACCGACGACGACACCATCGTCACCACGGGCGTCGGCCAGCACCAGATGTGGGCGGTCCAGTACTGGACGTACACCGAGCCGCGGACGTGGGTGTCGTCCCACGGGCTGGGCACGATGGGATATGGATTACCGTCGGCCATCGGCGCGCGGTTCGCGGCCGACGACGACCAGTCGGTGGTCTGTTTCGACGGCGACGGGTCGTTCCTGATGACGCTGCAGGAGCTGGCGGTCGCCGTTCGCGAGAATCTCGACATCACCGTGTTCATCCTCAACAACGAGGCCGTCGGCATGGTGCGTCAGTGGCAGGACAGCTTCCACGGGGGCCGACGGATGGCTTCGGAGTACCCCTGGGTGCCCGACTTCGCCGCGCTCGCCGAGGCGTTCGGCGCGCGCGGGTTCCGGATGGAAGGCCACGACGAGGTCGCCGACGTCGTCGATGACGCGCTGGCCTACGACGGCCCGTCGGTGGTCGACACGTTCATCGACCCGACCGAGGACGTCTATCCGATGGTCCCCAGCGGCGGATCGAACGGTCGGTTCGTGCTGGCGGAGGAGCAGCTATGACGGAGGGACTCCAGGGCCCGGCCCCCGATGAGCGCCCCCAGCCATCGGGGCGGCGCAACGCGCAGGGCATCCGGATCGATCCCGAGATGGAGGCCGTCCACGACCCGCGGCGCACAGCGCTATCGGCGCTCGTCCAGAACGAGCCGGGCGTGCTGGCGAAGATCTCGGGGCTCGTCTCGCGCCGGCAGTTCAACATCGAATCCTTGACTGTCGGCACGACGACCAACCCCGAGACCTCACGCGTGACACTGGTGATCGAGGAGCCCGAACCGGGCATCCGTCAGGTCGAAAAGCAGCTCGAAAAGCTCGTCAACGTCATCTCGGTGCGCGAGCTCGGCGACGACGCCGTCCGCCGTGAGCTGGTGGTGTTGAAGGTCCACGGCGAGGAGCCGGACAAGGTCAACGCCATCACCGACATGTACGGCGGTGAGACGCTCGACGCCGGGCCGCGCACCATCACGGTGCAGATCACCGGCGACGAGCAGAAAGTCGACGACGCGATCGACGCCTTCCGGCAGTTCGGTATCCGCGAACTCGCTAGAACTGGGCAAACGGCGCTCGCGCGCGGCGAGGAGTGGACGACACACGCAGAAGAGGAGCGGTACGAACGAACGCAGGTACGACAATGACAGAACACGCGACGATCTACTACGACGACGACGCAGACAGCACCGCACTCGAAGGTAAAACTGTAGCCGTCATGGGCTACGGCTCGCAGGGCCACGCCCACGCGCAGAACCTCGCCGACAGCGGGGTCGACGTGGTCGTTGGCCTCCGAGAGGATTCGAGCTCGCGCGACGCCGTCCGTGAGGACGGTCTCGATGTCGCGACGCCCGCCGAGGCCGCCGCCCGGGCGGACGTCGTCTCGATGCTCGTTCCCGATACCGCCCAGCCCGCAGTGTACGATGACATCGCGGACGAACTCGACGCGGGCGACACCCTCCAGTTCGCCCACGGGTTCAACATCCACTTCGGGCAGATCGAGCCGGCCGACGACGTGGACGTGACGATGGTCGCGCCGAAGGGCCCGGGACACATCGTTCGCCGGGACTACGAGCGCGGCGAGGGAACTCCAGGACTGCTCGCGGTCTACCAGGACGCGACGGGCGAGGCAGCCGACGAAGCGCTCGCGTACGCGCAGGGGATCGGCTGTACCCGTGCGGGCGTCGTCGAGACCAGTTTCCGCGAGGAAACCGAAACGGATCTGTTCGGCGAGCAGGCGGTGCTCTGCGGTGGCGTGACGAGCCTGATCAAGCAGGCCTACGAGACGCTCGTCGATGCCGGCTACAGCCCGGAGATGGCCTACTTCGAGTGTCTCAACGAGATGAAACTGATCGTCGATCTGATGTACGAGGGTGGGCTCGGCGGCATGTGGGATTCGGTCTCCGATACGGCCGAGTTCGGCGGCCTCACCAAGGGCGACGTCGTGGTCGACGAGCACGCTCGTGAGAACATGGAACAGGTCCTCGACGACGTGCAGAGCGGGGCGTTCGCCCGCGAGTGGATCGCGGAGAACCAGGCCAACCGGCCCGCCTACCGCCAGCTGCGACAGGCCGAGAAGGATCACGAGATCGAGGAGGTCGGCGAGCGCCTGCGCGATCTGTTCGCGTGGGCCGAGGAGTCCGAATCGAACGAGGAACGAAACGAAACCGAACGAGTGCAAGCAGATGACTGAGACACGACACGAACGAGAGACGACGATGAGCACGGTCGATCACACCCATCCCGACACCGGACGGCCGTTCGGCGACGCCGTGGTCTACCAGCGTGGGCCGGCCGTCGCGGCCGACGGCGGTGAGAGAACCAACGGTTCTCGAACGACGGAAGACGGAACGTCTTCCGGAAGCGAGCGCGAACGGAGTGAGCGCGAGGAAGTCGCGGACGCGAACGCCGATGCCGACGAGCCGGTCGACGGGGAGCGGATGAAGGACATCGACCACGAACCGCCCACCCAGGCCGAGCCCAATCGGGTGTTCGAGCGGGGCACCGAAGGCCGCGACGACGCCCGATGAGCGAGCGCACGCTCTACGACAAGGTCTGGGACGAACACACCGTCACCGAGCTGCCCACGGGCCAGACACAGCTGTTCGTGGGACTCCACCTCATCCACGAGGTGACGAGTCCGCAGGCCTTCGGCATGCTCGGCGAGCGCGACATGGAGGTCGCCTATCCCGACCTGACCCACGCGACGGTCGACCACATCGTCCCGACGGCGGACCAGTCACGGCCGTTCGACGACGACGCCGCCGAAGAGATGATGAGCGAACTGGAGCAAAACGTCCGCGACTCCGGGATCGAGTTCGACGACCCTACCACTGGCGATCAGGGGATCGTCCACGTCATCGGCCCGGAGCAGGGGCTGACCGAACCCGGGACGACGATCGTCTGTGGCGATTCGCACACTTCGACCCACGGAGCCTTCGGCGCGCTCGCGTTCGGTATCGGCACCTCGCAGATCCGCGACGTGCTCGCGACCCAGACCGTCGCGATGGAGAAGAAGAAGGTCCGGAAGATCGAGGTAACGGGCGATCTCGGCCCCGGCGTGGGTGCGAAGGACGTCATCCTCACGATCATCCGGAAGCTCGGTGTCGACGGTGGCGTCGGCTACGTCTACGAGTACGCCGGCGAGGCGATCGAATCGCTCGACATGGAGGGGCGGATGAGCATCTGCAACATGTCGATCGAGGGTGGCGCGCGAGCGGGCTACGTCAATCCTGACGAGACCACCTACGAGTGGCTCCGCGAGACGGACGCCTTCCGTGACGATCCCGAGAAGTTCGAAGCGCACAAAGAATACTGGGAGTCGATCACGTCGGACGCGGACGCCGAGTACGACGACGTCGTCACGATCAACGGTGACGAGATCGAACCCGTCGTGACATGGGGGACGACGCCGGGCCAGGGGATCGGTGTGACGGAAGCGATCCCCGAACCCGACGCACTCCCGGCGGACAAACAGGAGACCGCACGGGGCTCCCAGGAGCACATGCGCGTCGAGCCCGGCGAAACGATGCAGGGCTACGACATCGACGTGGCGTTCCTAGGGTCGTGTACGAACGCCCGATTGCCCGATCTCCGGGCCGCGGCCGACGTCGTCGACGGGCGGGAAGTCGATTCCAGTGTGCGCGCGATGGTCGTCCCGGGCAGCCAGCGCGTCAAGGAGGCCGCCGAGGCGGAGGGGCTCGACGAGACGTTCCGCGAGGCGGGCTTCGAGTGGCGCGGGGCTGGCTGTTCGATGTGTCTCGGGATGAACGAGGATCAGTTGGAGGGCGATCAGGCCTGTGCCTCCTCGTCGAACCGGAACTTCGTCGGGCGACAGGGCTCGAAAGAGGGAAGAACCGTGCTGATGAGTCCGGTGATGGTCGCCGCGGCGGCGATCACGGGCGAAGTCACCGACGTGCGCGAACTGCCGGAGGTGGCGGTCCAATGAGCGAGGAGGTCGTCGAGACCGTCGAGCGCGTCACCGGGTCCGGGATCCCGGTTCGCGGCAACGACATCGACACCGATCAGGTGATCCCGGCGCGGTTCATGAAGGTGATCACCTTCGACGGGCTCGGCGAGTTCGCCTTCTTCGACCAGCGGTTCGACGACGAGGACAACGAGAAGGACCATCCGATGAACGAGGAGCGGTTCCGCGACGCCTCGGTGATGGTCGTCAACGCCAACTTCGGCTGTGGCTCCTCGCGCGAGCACGCGCCCCAGGCGCTCATGCGCTGGGGGATCGACGCACTCATCGGCGAGAGCTTCGCCGAAATCTTCGCCGGCAACTGTCTCGCGCTCGGGATCCCGACCGTGACCGCCGATCACGAGACCGTCTCCGAAATTCAGGCATGGACCGAGTCGAACCCCGACGACGACATCGAGATCGACGTGGCCGACGAGACGGTGCGCTACGGCGATCACGAGGTCACCGTCACCGTCGACGAAGCCCAGCGTCGGGCGCTCGTCGACGGCGTCTGGGACACGACCGCGCTGATGCAATCGAATTCGGGTGCGGTCGCCGAGACGGCCGCCGGACTCCCCTATCTCGATGACTGAGGAGATCGCCGTGATCCCGGGCGACGGGATCGGCCAGGAGGTCGTCCCGGTCGCGGTGTCGGTGCTCGACGAGGTCGGCGAGTTCGCGTTCACCGAGTACGATGCCGGCGATCGAGTTCGGGAGGAAACTGGCGAGCCGCTGCCGGCAGAGACGAAACGAGCGGCCGAGACGAGCGATGCGACGCTGTTCGGTGCGGCCGGCGAGAGCGCGGCGGACGTGATCCTCCCACTCCGGAGCGCGGTCGGTTCGTTCGCGAACGTCCGCCCGGCGCGGGCCTATCCGGGTATCGACGCGCTCCATCCCGACGCCGACCTGGTGTTCGTCCGCGAGAACACCGAGGGCGTCTACGCGGGCATCGAGAGCGATCTCACCGACGAGGTACGGACGCTGACCCGCGTGATCACCGAACCCGCCTCGCGACGGATCGCCGAGTTCGGGTTCGACTACGCCGCCGAGCACGACTACGACGTGACGGTGGCGCACAAGGCGAACGTGATGGCCCGAACGGATGGATTGTTCGTCGAGACCGCCGGACAGGTGGCCGACGAGCACGGGGCTGATCACGAGACCCAGCTGATGGACGCGCTGGCGACCGATCTCGTGATGAACCCGGCCGACTACGGCGTCGTGATCTGTCCCAACCTCGCGGGCGACGTGCTCTCGGATCTGGCGGCCGGGCTCGTCGGCGGACTCGGACTGCTGCCGAGCGCGAACGTCGGCTCCGAGCGCGCGCTGTTCGAACCGGTCCACGGCAGCGCACCGGACATCGCCGGCGAGGGGGTCGCCAACCCGGTCGCGACGGTGCTGAGCGCCGCGATGTGCTGTGAGTTCCTGGAGAAAGCCGACGAGGCCGAGCGGATCCGGACGGCGGTGATGGAGCTGCTCGCCGACGGTCCGCACACACCGGATCTCGGTGGCGAGGCGACCACCGAGGAAGTCGAGAGTGCACTGCTAGCACGGCTCTGACCGCCGGGGTTAAGCCGTTCGCGCTCGCACGACGAATCAATGCCCGAGATAGCACTCGACGAGGAGACGATCGATCGCCTCGACAGACTCCGCGTCGACGAGGAATCCTACGACGAGATCGTCTCCGAACTGATCAACATCTACGAGACCGAGGAACGGACGCTCTTTCGCGGCGGCAGTCCCTAGTCGCGCGCGGCAGCGCGGATCTCGTCCCATTTGCCCTGTTCTTCGAGATGAGTCTGTAACTGCTCGGCGTAGCGATCGGCGAGACGCTCGGCCGCCGCGAGCTGTTCGTCGTGATCGTCGTCACCGCCGCCGAACAGTCCGCCGAGCGAGTCGAGAATGCCGCCGCCCGAATCGTCGCTCGCGGCCATCGGGGTCCGCGCGTCGATGTCGTCGAGCTCGTCCATCACGTGCGGGAGTTTCTCCGTGTCGGCGACGAGTGCGGCCGATTCGTCGCTCGGGTTTTCGATATCGAACTCGACGGCCGTCATGATGAGTCCCCACTGCTGGCGGCTGAACTGCGAACTCTCGACCGTATCGCTGAACTCCTGATCGACGGTCATCCGATCGCCGACGATGCGATCCTGCCATGCGCGTGTGCTCATGAGTGCGATTGCGCGGGCGGTGGTATCAGGCTTTCCGCGCCACGGCGGATCGCAATGGGCTGCTACTGGGCCTGCTCGACGGCGTCGAGCGCGTCGGGATTCTCGATCGAATCCATGTCGCCGAGCTCCTCGCCGCGGTAGACCGAGGCGATGGCTCGGCGGATGATCTTGCCCGACTGCGTCTTCGGGAACTCGTCGACGAACAGCACCTCGCGGGGTTTGAACGGCTTGCCGAGCTCCGCACCGACCTGCTCGCGAAGCTCCTCGCGTAGTCCGTCAGACGGCTCCGCATGATCTTCGAGAACGACGTAGGCGACCACCGCGGTCCCGGTCGTGTCGTCGGGAACGCCGACCGCGGCGGCCTGGTTCGCGTCGTCGTGTTCGATGACGGCGGCCTCGACTTCGGCGGGGCCGACCTTCCGGCCGGCGACGTTGAGCGCGTCGTCGGCGCGGCCGTGGAGGAACCAGAGGTCATCCTCGTCCTTCTGGGCCCAGTCGCCGTGGTTCCAGAGCGGTGGATCCTCGAAGGTCGACCAGTATTCGTCGAGATAGCGGTCGTCGCCGCTCCAGAGCGATTTCGTCATCGAGGGACACGAATCGCGCGCGACGAGATAGCCGCGTTCGTTCTCGTCGGCGACGCTCTCGCCCGATTCGTTCACGATGTCGATGTCCATGCCGAGTCCGGGTCCGCCGAGCGTGCAGGGTTTGAGCGGCTGTATCGGCATCGGCATCAGGAAGCAGCCACAGATCTCGGTGCCGCCGGAGATGTTGATGATCGGCGTCTCGCCGTTGCCGACGTTCTCGTAGAACCAGTTCCAGGACTCGGGATCCCAGGGCTCGCCGGTCGAGCCGAGCAGTCTGAGGCTGGAGAGATCGTGCCCGTCGATCCAGTCGTCGCCCTGCTTGCGCAGCGCGCGGATGGCCGTCGGCGAGATGCCGAACTGCGTGACGTCGTGGTCGTCGATCATCCGCCAGAACCGATCCGGCTCGGGATGGTCGGGCGCACCCTCGTACATCACGACCGTCCCGCCGAAGGCGTGGTTGCCGATGAGCGTCCACGGCCCCATCATCCAGCCGATGTCCGACACCCAGAAGAACCGATCGTCGTTCTGCTGGTCGAAGCCGAAGTGAACCTCCTTCGCGCACTGGACGAGGATGCCCGCGTGCGTGTGGACGATCCCCTTCGGCGTCCCGGTCGTCCCGGAGGAGTAGAGCAGTATCGACTCCTGTGACGCGTCGAGTTCCTTGGTATCGTACTCGGGGGACTGGTTCGCGACCGCTTCGTCCCACGTCTCGTCGCGCGCGTCGTCCCAGGGCGCTTCCCCGCTGCCGTCCGGCGTGCGTCCGAGTCGATCGAAGACGACGGTGTGCTCGACGTGGCCCGCCGCGTCGATGGCGTCGTCGGCCGCCTCCTTCAGATGGACCTCGCTACCGCGACGATAGAACCCGTCGCCGGTGAACAACACCGTGGGTTCGGCGTCCGCGATCCGTGTGGCGGTCGCGTCGACGCCGAAGCCCGAGAAGATCGGGACGGCGATCGCGCCGACCTTGAAACAGCCGTACAGGATCGCGATCACCTCGGGTACCATCGGCATGTACAGTCCGACGGTGTCGCCGGTCTCGATGCCGCGCTCCTCCAGCGCGTTCGCCACGCGGTTCGCCTGTGCGTGTAGCTCCCCGAAACTGATCTCGCGGACCTCGCCCGGTTCGCCCTCCCAGAGACAGGCCGTCTTCTCGCGCGTATCGCCCTCGGCGTACCGGTCGAGCGTGTTGTGGGCGACGTTGATCGTCCCGCCGGGATACCACTCCGAGAACTGTGGTCCGTCGGAATCGTCGCGGACGCGGTCGTACTCCTCGTCGAATTCGATGTCGAGGTAGTCGACGAGCTCGTCCCAGAACCAGTCGATGCCCGACTGCTCGACGCCGTCGACCTCGTTGCAGGTCCGCGCGATCAACTCGTCGTAGTCGTCGATGTCGTACTCCTGCATGAACGCCCGGACGTTCGTCGATTCGACGAACTCCTCGGACGGTTCGTGGACGATCTCGTCGGTGCCGGGAGCGGCTGTCATCGTGGTGTGGCTATTTCTGCGGATTCCACAAGAATCTTTGCGCCCTGTTTCCCGAAATCGGAGATCCCGTACACCATCCGATTCCCCTCCTAAGCGACCCTTTTTATAGCCGCCCCGGCTACCGATCGTATGTACGTCCGGAACGCGAGAAACCGCGAGGAGGTCTGGCTTCTGGACCATATCGAGGCGATGGGGCTCGACGCCGCCGCCTTCCGCTCGCGCGATTACGTCATCGCCATCGACGAATCCGGGAACGAGAAGGTGGGATTCGGTCGGATACGCATCCATCGTGCCGACGAACGCGTCTGTGAACTCACCGGGATCGGCGTCCTTGAGGGCTGGCGCGACCAGGGCGTCGGTGCACACGTCGTCGAGCGTCTCGTCGACCGCGCGAGCGACGAGGGGTTCGACACGGTCTATTCGCTCACCGATCAGCCACGCTATCTCGAGCGGTTCGGCTTCGACCGGCTCGACCGCGAGGAACTCCCCGCGAAGATCGAAACGCGACTCGACGAGAAACGCGACGGCAGCGTCCCCGACGCCGTCCCGCTCGCGCTCGCCACCGACGCGTTCTCGATGCCCGAATCCCTGCGCGAGCGGTTCAAACACGCCAGCCCCGTGGGGGAAGGCGACGGTGAACCCGAAGAGACGCCCGAGGACTTCGGCATCGACAGCGAGAACGCGACCTACAAGTACGACACGGGGTAGGCCGTCAAAGGTTAAGGGCGTTCGACGCGCAGCGAAGTCATGTTCGATGCTGACGATCTCGCCGACATCCGCTCGGCGAAGGAGGAGTGGGAAGACGACACGCTCGGGCCGACGCTCGATCGCTTCGGCGAGCGCAAGGAGACCTTTACGACAGACACCGACGGCCACGAAGTCGATCGTCTCTACACGCCCAACGACGTCGGCGAGCGCGGCTACGACGACGATTTCGGCTTCCCGGGCGAGGAGCCGTACACCCGCGGTGTCTATCCGACGATGTATCGCGGCCGACTCTGGACGATGCGCCAGTACGCCGGCATGGGCACCGCCGAGGAGACCAACGAGCGCTACCGCTACCTCATCGACGAGGGCCAGACTGGGCTCTCGATGGCGTTCGATCTCCCGACACAGATGGGCTACGACTCCGACGACGGGATGGCCGCCGGCGAGGTCGGGAAGTCGGGCGTCGCGATCGACTCGATCCACGACATGGAGACGGTCTTCGACGGCATCTCGCTCGACGACGTCTCGACGAGCATGACGATCAACGCGCCGGCGTCGATCCTGCTGGCGATGTACATCGCCGTCGGCGACCGCCAGGGCGTCGATCGCGAAAATCTCAGAGGAACCATCCAGAACGACGTGCTGAAGGAGTACGTCGCGCGCAACACCTACATCTACCCCCCGGAACCCTCGATGCGGATCATCACCGACATCTTCGAGTTCTGTGCGGCTGAGGTGCCGAACTTCAACACGATCTCGATCTCGGGCTATCACATCCGCGAAGCCGGCGCGTCGGCAGCCCAGGAGATCGCCTTCACGCTCGGCGACGGCATCGAGTACGTCGAGCGCGCGCTCGATGCCGGCCTCGCGGTCGACGAGTTCGCCCCGCAGCTCTCCTTTTTCTTCGCCTCGTACAACAACATCTTCGAGGAGGTCGCCAAGTTCCGGGCCGCCCGCCGGATGTGGGCGAAGATCATGGACGAGCGCTTCGACGCCGACGATCCGGACTCGAAGAAGCTCAAGTTCCATACACAAACTGCTGGCTCGACGCTGACCGCCCAGCAGATCGACAACAACATCGTCAGGGTCGCCTATCAGGCGCTCGCCGGCGTTCTCGGCGGGACTCAGAGCCTCCACACCAACGGGAAGGACGAGGCGCTCGCCCTCCCCACCGAGGAGAGCGTCCGCACGGCGCTGCGCACCCAGCAGATCCTCGCTCACGAGTCGGGCGCAGCCGACACGATCGACCCGCTCGCGGGGAGCTACTACGTCGAGAACCTCACCGACGAACTGGAGCAGGAGGCGTTCGACATCCTCGATGCGGTCGACGATCGGGGCGGGATGCTCCAGGCGATCGAGGATCAGTGGGTCCAGCGCGAGGTCCAGGATGTCGCCTTCGAGCGCCAGCGCGAGATCGACGAGGGCGAGCGCGTCATCGTCGGCGTCAACGAGTACGAGGTCGACGAGGAGCCGGAAGTCGATATCGAGGAAGTCACAGAAGAAGACCAGCAGCGCCAGCGCGAGCGCCTGCAGGACGTCAAGGACGAACGCGACGACGGACCGGTCGAAGACGCGCTCGCGGCGCTCCACGATGCGGCCGAAGGCGACGACAACCTGATGCCGTACATCATCGACGCGGTGAAAGCCGAGGCCACCACCGGCGAGATCGCCGACGCGATGCGCGACGTCTTCGGCGAGCACCAGGGCGGGGCCGCGCTGTGAACTTCGATCACGCCGGCATCGCCACCGACGACGCCGACGAGCTCGCCGAACTGTACGTCGATCTCTTCGACACGCCAGTCGTCCACGAGGAGCGCTTCGACGGGATGGCCGTTCGCTTTCTCGACTGTGGCGAGAGCTACTTCGAGCTGCTCGAACCCAGCGAAGAGGGCACCATCGCGCGCTATCTCGACCGGAACGGGCCGGGAATCCACCACCTCGCGCTCGCGACCGACGACATCGAGGGTGCGCTCGACCGGATGGACGACCGAGGCGTCGAACTCATCGACGAGGAGCCACGACCGGGCGCGTGGGGCCACGACGTCGCTTTCCTCCATCCCAAGGCGACCGGCGGCGTGCTCGTCGAACTGGTCGAACACTAATCGCCAGCGAGCATATCGAAGATCCGCTCTTCGTTTTCGTCGATGGTCGAGAGATGGCCCTGTTCTGGATAGATGTGCGTCTCGGCGGTCGGGATCGCTTCGGTGTAGTGGATCCCCATCGATAGCGGAACGATCCGATCGGCTTTACCGTACCAGAGCGAGGTCGGCACGTCGATATCCCCGAGATCGAACCCCCAGTTGCGGGCAGGCACGGCGAGGTCGGTCACGAGCGGGCCGGTGCCGTGCTGCGCCGTCGCTTCACGGCCGCTTTCGAGCAGCACCCGTCCCATCTCGCCGCGCCAGCGCTCGCTGTCCACGTCGGCGGTCTCGTCTGCCTGTGCGGCGAGATACTCCTCGGGATCGCGTCGGACTGCTCGGCCGTCGGCCCAGATCGAGAGCGTCGCCAGCGGTCGGGCGTGTTCGGCCAGCAGGAAGGGGAGACGATCGCCGAAACCGACCGATTCGAGCGGCGCGAGCCCGCAGGCGATGGCCGCGCGATCGACGTGCGGGAGTGTCGCGGCGCAGGCAGCCGCGTAAGGAGCACCGCCGGAGACCCCGAGCACCGGAAACGAATCGAGCCCAAGGGCGTCGGCGAGATCGGCCACGTCGGCGGGCCAGTCGGCGACCGTCCGCTCGGGTAGCGGATCCGAAATCCCGAGGCCGGGGCGGTCGGGCGTGACGATCCGCAGCCCACGCTCGCGGCCGATCCGATCGAACAGCGCGCCGAACACCCGCGAGTTCGGAAAACCGTGACAGACGACCACCGGATCGCCGGCCGGGTCGCCACAGTCGGCGTAACCGAGCGCCCGCCCGTCGCGGCAGTCGATGGTGTGTGGCATCGTCCGGATTTCGCGGGCCACGTCGACCATCGTCGATTCGGCGGCGTCGATCGGTTCGTCAGTGCGACGCTCCGTGGAAAGACGATCGACGAGAGTGGCGAGCGGGCTCTGCATGGGATCCCGTCGTGCGAACAGCGGTTAATCGTTGTCCCGATATCGTGGAGAGAACAGCGTCGTCACGTCTCGGACGGAGGAGCGATCAGTTCGGTCCGCGGATCTGATCGGAATCGTCAGCAGAGATCGTTTTCGGACCGGTTCAGTCCTCGGCGGGCGCTTCCATCGTCTTCGTGTCGAGGATGATCGTGTTGTCGGTGTCGACCACGCCATCGACCTGACCCGTGATGGCGAGGCTCGATTTCGGTGTCGGGCCGACGGTGACGGTATCACCCTCGTGGAAATCCCGGACGGAGCCCTGGATGTGGATCTCCGCGCGGCATTTCTCGGGGTGGTGGACACTGTGGAGCTCGATCTCCTGTACGTTGGCGCTCTCGACCATATCGCCGTTGTGGCTGAGCGGGACGGATTCGGGCTCGTCCATCTCCTGGATGTCGAGCGCGCTGTAGGCGTTGGCCGTGGGCTTGTAGCCACCCTTCGGCCCCGGAACGCCCTCGACGAGCTGGAGCGCTTTCAGACTCTGCATCTGGTTGCGGATGGTGCCCGGGTTCCGGTCGACCATGTCGGCGATGGCCTCGCCCTTGACCGCACTCTCGCTCTCGCGATAGAGGTCGACGAGTTCCTGCAGGATCTTCTTCTGACTATCGGTGAGTTCGATAGATGACATATCGTGTTATTCGTCACAGCGCACCTTAAACCCGACGGCTGCCGCTTCCCAGCCCGGACGAGGCGATCGAATTCACCGCGGCGAACGCATTCGCCTTCCGATACAAACTTGACCTCCCGCACACGCAGTTGACGCATGGATGGACATCGCGTACTCGTCACCGGCGGGGCGGGCTTCATCGGCTCGAACCTCGCGAACCACCTCGCGGCGGACAACGACGTCGTCGCCCTCGACGACGGCTATCTCGGCACGCCCGAAAACCTCGACTCAGATGTGGAGTACGTCGAAGCGAGCGTGCTCGACGACGATCTCCCGACCGACGTCGACGTCGTCTTCCACCTCGCGGCGCTCTCGTCGGGCCCGATGCACGAGGACGACCCACAGAAGGGCGCTCGGGTCAACGTCGAGGGGTTCGTCAACACCGTCGAGCAGGCGCGCAGCGACGGCTGCGAACGGGTCGTCTACGCCTCGACCTCCTCGATCTACGGCGATCGTACCGAACCATCGCCCGAGGACATGGCCGTGAAAGCCCGCACCGGCTACGAGGCCTCGAAGCTCGCCCGCGAGCGCTACGGCGAATACTTCGCCCACTACTACGACATGGATATGGCCGGCCTGCGCTTCTTCTCGGTCTATCAGGGCTACGGTGGGGCCGAAGAGCACAAAGGCGAGTTCGCCAACCTCATCGCGCAGTTCGCCGACGACATCGCAAACGGCGATTCACCTGTGATCTACGGCGACGGCACACAGACGCGCGATTTCACCCACGTCGACGACATCGTTCGCGGGCTCGAACGCGCCGCCGAGGAGCGACTCACCGGGATCTACAATCTCGGCACGGGCGAGAGCCACACGATCAACACGCTCGTCGATCGCCTCACCGACGAACTCGACTCAGAGATCGAGCCGGAGTACGTCGAGAACCCGATCCCCGAACACGCCTACGTCCACGACACGATGGCCGACACCACGAAGATGACGGAGGCGACCGGCTGGGAACCCGCGATCGACTTCGAGGAAGGACTCCGGCGTGTCTGCGCACAGTACCAGTAATCGATACAGCGACTTTTATATCGGCCCCTCGCAGTGTGGCCATGACGATCCGGACGATCGGCGTTCCGATGGACCTCGGTGCCGACCGGCGCGGCGTCGACATGGGCCCGTCGGCGATCCGCTACGCGGGGCTGTCGGCAACGCTCGACGACATCGACCGCTCGACGATCGACAGAGGCGACCTCACGGTGCCACACGCCGAGGAGCGCGACCCCGAGCGGGCGGCAACGAACGCCAAATATCTCCCCGAGGTTGAGGGGATCTGTACGCGACTCGCCGACGAGGTCGACGATACACTCGCCGACGGCGCGCTCCCACTCGTCCTCGGCGGCGACCATTCGATCGCGATCGGCACGCTCGCTGGGGCCGCTCGCGACGCGGAGATCGGCGCGGTCTGGTTCGACGCCCACAGCGACATCAACACGCCCGCGACCACCCCCTCGGGCAACGTCCACGGCATGCCGCTGGCAGCCGCACTCGGCCTCGGCGAGTTCGCCGACACACCGTGGGCAAACGCCCCAAACCTCTCCGAGGAGAACGTCGCGCTCGTCGGTCTGCGCAGCGTCGACGAGCCCGAACGCGAGCGTATCCGCGATAGCGACGTGACCGCCTACACGATGTCCGATATCGACGAGCGCGGCGTCGTCGACGTCACCGAGGAGGCGCTCGCGGTCGCCACCGACGGCGTCGACGGCATCCACGTAAGCCTCGACATGGACTGGCTCGACCCCTCACACGCACCCGGCGTGGGCACCCCCGTCAGAGGGGGCGTCACCTACCGCGAGGCTCACTCGGCGATGGAGCTGGTCGCCGACCACGACGACGCACTGCGCTCGCTCGAAGTCGTCGAAGTGAACCCGATCCTCGATTCGCACAACGAGACCGCCGAGCTCGCTACCGAACTCGCCGCGAGCGCGCTCGGCAAGCGCGTACTGTAGCCCACGCAGCCGCCACCACACGTACTGCAACCACACCATATCCGCGCGACAACCACACTCACCGTGACCGCCGCTCACCGGCGTCGCCGTCACCGTTAACCACCTGGCGACGAATCCATACACATGAGCACGGCAGAGACCGCCGACGCGACACCCGAAATCGAGGTCTCCGAGACCGCCGCCGAGCAGGCGCTCGATCTCCTCGACGGCGAAGACATGGACACCGACGTCGCCGGCCTCCGCCTGTTCGTCCAACAGGGTGGCTGCGCCGGTCTCTCCTACGGGATGCGCTTCGACACCGAACCCGAACCCGACGACGAAGTGTACGAACACCACGAGCTCCGCGTGTTCGTCGACCCCGCGAGCATGAACTACATCGGCGGCAGCCAGCTCGACTTCGAGGGTGGACTCCAGGGTGCCGGCTTCCACGTCGAAAACCCGAACGTCGTCAGCGAATGCGGCTGCGGTGAATCCTTCCGAACATAACCCACTTTTTTAGACGGGGGCATCGCGCGCCTGCGGCGTCTGCTCGCGGGCCGTAGGCTCGCTCGCACGGACCGAGGCGGCTCCGCCGCCTCGCGGCGCTCAACCCCCGACCAAAAACCTGGNCGTCTGCTCGCGGGCCGTAGGCTCGCTCGCACGGACCGAGGCGGCTCCGCCGCCTCGCGGCGCTCAACCCCCGACCAAAAACCTGGACTAAAAACGCCCGCTCGCGCCTGCGGCGCTCGCGGCGAACCGCGCTCGCTACGCTCGCGCGGATAATTCTCACGCCCGCATAGCACCGCAACCGCAGAAGCCCTCACTCGCTCCCTTTGGTCGCTCATTCGCCCTTCATCCTCCAGGACCGCACCGCACAGCCACCGCTGGCGCAGGTGAGAACGGAACGAATCGAAAGTAGCAATCGAGTTAGAACAGCGCCGCAGCCGCGTCGACCGCCGGATCGGCGACGAAGTTGAACGCCGGGATCAGCAGCACCGTGACGACTGCGGCAGCGATGACGGCGGTGTAGAGACCGAGCGGGTAGCCCTCGATCGTGCGATCGCCGTTCGACTCCTCGAACCACATCGCGCGCACCACGCGCAGATAGTAGTACAGCGAGAGCACGCTGTTGACGATCGCGATTGCCGCGAGCCACCAGAAGCCCGCACCGACGGCCGCGCCGAACAGGAAGTACTTCGAGAGGAACCCGCCGCCGAGCGGGATACCGGCGAGGCTCAGCATGAACACCGACATCGCGGCGCAGGCGATCGGTGCCTGCGAGCCGAGCCCGTTGTAGTCGGCGAAGGTGCGGCCGATGTCCCAGTGTTCGGCGAGCGCGATGAACAGGAAGGCGCCGGTGTTCATGAACCCGTAGACCAGCAGGTGGGTCATGCTCATTCCCAGTACGAGCGCGTCCTGCCCGCCACCGAGGGCGGCCAGTCCGATGAGCACGTAGCCCGCCTGACCGACCGAGGAGTAGGCAAGCATCCGCTTGACGTTATCCTGGGTCGCGGCGGCGAAGTTACCGAGCGTCATCGTGACGATCGCGAGCACCTGGAAGGCGAGCACCCAGTCGACGCTGGAGACGATGTCGAGTCCGAACGCGACGGTGAAGACACGGAAGGCGACGACGAACCCGGCAGCCTTCGACGCCGAGGAGAGGAACGCCGAGATCGGTCCCGGCGCGCCCTCGTAGGCCTCCGGTGCCCAGAAGTGGAACGGCACGCTCGCGGTCTTGAACGCGAACCCGCCGAGCACCATCAGCACGCCGATGCCGAGCATGCCCGTGAGACCGCTGTTCTGGATGTTCGCGGCGATCGTCTCGAACGACAGCCCGCCGGTGACGCCGTAGACGAGGCTGATACCGTAGAGCAGGATCGCCGACGACAGCGCGCCGACGAGGAGATATTTCAGGCTGGCCTCGACGCTACCACGATTGTCCTTCAGGAACGCGACGAGCGCGTAGGAGGGCAGCGAGAGCAGCTCGAAGCTCACGAAGACGAGCGCGAGACTGCCGGCCGAGGCCATCATCGCCATCCCGGTCGTCGCGAGCATCACGAGTGCGTAGTATTCGGCCTGTTCGTTTTCGCCGGCGAGATAGTCGTAGCTCGCGAGCGTGACGAGCGCCGCGACGCTCGTGAAGATGATCGTGAAGAACAGGCTCATCCCGTCGACGACGATCTGGCCGCCATAGATGGCGACGCCACCGTTCGTGCCCGTCCCGGTGACGAGCAGTCCGACGGCCGCCGCGAGCGCCGCCAGCGTCCCCACGAGCGTCGTGCCCGCGAGCAGGTTCCGGTTCTTCGAGCGCGGGCTGATGCTGTCGATGATCAGCAGTGCGATCGCCGTCAGCCCGAGCAGGATGGCCGGTGCGGCCGCCGTCCAATCGGGAAGGGGAGCCATCTACAGCCCACCTCCCAGCATCGGCCCGACCGCATCGGTGATCATGTCGAAGAAGATGTTCGGCGCGGTGCCGAGCACGATGACGAGTACGACCAGCACCGCCAGCGGCACGATGTCGTGGACGGCCGCCCGCCCGACCGTGTAGTCGGTTTCGAGGCGGTACTCGCCGAACAGCGTCCGCTGCATCGCGTAGAGGAAGTAGCCCGCGACGATGACGATGCCGAACATCGCGACCGCCGTGAACACCATCGAGCCGGCGAAGTCGGCGGCGAACGAGCCCTGGAAGATGAAGTACTCACCCATGAAGCCGGCCATGAACGGCAGCCCCATGTAACCGAACGATCCGGCGACGAACATCCCGGTGGTGACGGGCATGCGATCGGCGAGCCCGGACATGTCGCCGACCATCCGCGTGTGCGTCGTGTTGTAGATGACGCCGACGGAGGCGAACAGCAGGCCCGAGAGCAGGCCGTGCGAGAGCATCTGGAAGGTCGCCCCGCCGAGACCGTACTCGGTGTAGGCGACCAGCCCGAGGATGACGAAGCCCATCGACGAGATCGACGAGTAGGCGACGATCCGCTTGAGATCCTGCTGGGCGAGCGCCAACATCGCGCCGTAGATGACCGAGACGACCGCCAGCAGCGCGATGAACGGGGCGAAATCGGCCGCGATGTCCGGTAGCATCGTGAAGTTGAACCGCAGCAGCGCGTAGGTGCCCATCTTCAGGAGTGCCCCAGCCAGCATCACCGAGGCGGGCGTCGGAGCCTCGACGTGAGCGTCGGGCAGCCACGTGTGGACCGGCACGACGGGTACCTTGACCGCGAAGCCGACGAACATGGCGACGAAGGCGACAGTTTTGATCGTTCCCGGCGCGATGCCCGCGAGCGAACCGAGCTCGCCGGCGCGGATCGCCTGCGTGATCGCGGGCATGTCGAGGGTCGACACCGAATCGCCGAGCCCGAACACGAGTGCCATGAACCCGAGGAACATCACCAGCGTGGCGAGATTCGTGTAGACGAAGAACTTCACGGCGGCGTACTTGCGCCGCGGGCCGCCCCAGACGCCGATGAGCATGTACATCGGAACCAGCACGACCTCCCAGAAGACGAGCCACGCGAAGAAGTCGAGCGCGACGAACACGCCGAGCAGGCCCGCTTCGAGCAGCAGCATCAGCCCGTAGAACTGCGAGCGCCGCTCGTCGATCGGCGTCCACGCCGTGAGGATGGCGAGCGTCGTCAGCACCGTGGCGAGAACGACCAGCGGCATGCTGATGCCGTCGACGCCGACGTGCCAGTTGATCGTGTACGGGCCCAGCGAGATCCACTGGACCATCGTCTCGTGGGCGAGCTGTCCGCCTTCGAGGAAGGCGTTGCCCGAGCCGTCGAAGCCGAGCCACATGACGAAACTCGTCACGAGCGGGAACAGGCTCGCGGTGAGCGCGCCGACCGGCGCGTACTCGTCGGGCAGGACGAACACCACGACTGCACCGATGAGACAGAACGCGAGCAGCAGTTCGATGATCATTCAGAACCACCCCCCGAGCAGGCCGAAGACCACCAGCAGCGCGACCAGCCCGAGCGAGAGCAGCGCCGCGTAGTTGGTGACGACCCCGGTCTGCACGCGCTTGATGCGACTGCCCGAGAACAGGCTCACGCTCGAAACGCCGTTGACGACGCCGTCGATGACTCCTTGGTCGAACGTATCGGCCGCACGCGCGACCCGCGTGGTCGCGTCCGCCAGCCAGACTTGATACTCGTCTTGGTAGTAGTTGCTCATGAGTAGCGTTTTGATACTGCCGAGTCGATCGGTGTGTCGCTCCGGCGAGCCACCGCTGTAGAGGCTGTACGCCAGCCCCGCACCGGCGAGTGCGAGCCCCAGCGAGACCACGGCGGGGAGCAGCGGATTGAGTTCGGCCGCCTGATAGCCCGCGACGTCGTGGAGCAGTTCGCCGTAGTGTTCGGAGGTGACGCCCGTGATACCGTGTTCGAGCCACTTGTGGAGGAACTCGATGTTCGCCCCCGTGAGCTCGGCCACCGGCACCATGTTGATGAAGCCGGCGACGACCGCGAGCGCCCCCAGCACGACCAGCGGAAGCTTGACGTTCCAGCCGACGCCGTGTGGGTTCTTGGCCGTCTCACTGCGTGGCTCGCCGTGGAAGGTCAGAAGGACCATCCGGAAGGTGTAGAACCCGGTGAACAGCACGGCGAGCAGCCCCATCGCGTACGCGCCGAGCAGGAGCGGGTCGTTGAGCCCGTGGACGAGCGCCTCGTAGAGAACCTCGTCCTTCGACCAGAAGCCGGCGAACGGGAAGATGCCCGCGAGCGCGAGCGAGCCGGCGAGGAAGGTGTAGTAGGTGACGGGCATCCGATCCTTCAGCCCGCCCATGTCCCACATGTCCTCGTTGTGGTGCATCGCGATGATGACCGATCCCGCACCGAGGAACAGCAGCGCCTTGAAGAAGGCGTGGGTCATCAGGTGGAAGGTCGCGGCGACGTAGCCGCCGACGCCGAGCCCGAGCATCATGTAGCCGTACTGGCTGATCGTCGAGTAGGCGAGCACCTGCTTGATCTCGCGTTTGACGACCGCCATCGTCGCGGCGAACAGCGCGGTGAACCCGCCGATGAACGCGATGATCGCGAGCACGGTCGGGAGGAGCGCGTAGAAGCCGTACATCCGCGCGACGAGATAGACACCGGCGGCGACCATCGTCGCGGCGTGGATGAGCGCCGAGACCGGAGTGGGGCCCTCCATCGCGTCGGGCAGCCACGTGTGCAGCGGGAACTGGGCGGACTTGCCGACGACGCCGCCGAGCACGAGCAGCCCGAGGATCGCGAACCAGGTCTGCGGATCGAAGCCGAAGGTGTTGACCGCGCCCGCGTTGCCCGCGAGCGCCTCCTCGGCGAGCGTGACGAAGCTCTCCGAGCCGGCGTACGTCGCCGTCGAGAAGGTGACGAAGACCCCGACGACGCCGACGAGGAAGAAGTAGTCCCCGAAGCGCGTCACCAGGAACGCCTTCTTCGCGGCGCTCGGCGGCGCGTCGTCGCGGAACCAGAAGCCGATGAGCAGCCACGAGCAGAGGCCGACCATCTCGAAGAACATGAACGCCATGAACAGGTTGTCGGCGAGGACGAAGCCGAGCATGCTCGCCGTGAACAAACCGAGCCCGGCGTAGTAGCGCGGCAGACCGGTCTCGCCCTCGTCGTTCATGTATCCGAGGCTGAAGATGTGGACGAGGAAGGCTACGAGTGAGACGATGACGAGCATGAGCGCCGCGAGCGGGTCGACGAGGATGCCGAGATGGAGATCGAACGCTTCCGGCGAGACGAACGTGTAGAGCTCCTCGTTGTAGGTCTCGCCGCCGGCCACCGTGAGCGCCATCCAGATCGAGAGCACGAGCGAACCGCCGGTGGCGAGGATGCCCGCGAGCGCGCCGCGTTTGGGCATGTACTTGCCCGCGAAGAGCGCGATGACGAACGAGGCGAACGGCAGGAGCGCGATCGCCGGCGCGTAGTCGAATGCCACCATCGTTACCACCTCATTGTCGCTGCTTCAGTCACGTCCACGCCGCGGAAGTTGCGGTAGAGGACGAGGACGATGCCGATGCCGACCGCGACTTCCGCCGCGGCGAGTGCGATCGTGAACAAACTGAACACCTGTCCGGTGAGATTCCCGTGCTGGAACGAAAAGGCAACGAAGTTGATGTTGGCGGCGGTGAGCATGATCTCGACGCTCATCAGGAAGACGAGCGCGTTGCGGCGAGTGAGGATGCCGAACAGACCGACGCAGAACAGCCCTGCCGACAGGAGAAGGTAATACTGAACGGGGACCATCAGCGACCGTCCTCCTCGACGTCACGGCCACCGTCGGCCCTGGCAGCGGTCTCGGCGTCGGTTTCGGATTCGTCGTCGGCGTCGCGGTCGGGCGAGACGAACCGCAGCGCACCGGCGATATGACCGTTCTCTTCAGTTTTCGCGAGCATCACCGCGGCCGCGAGCGCCGCCACGAGCGCGAGATCGATGATCTCGAAGGCGATCAGAAAGCCCTCGCTGGGATACGCACCGCCGTCGAGACTGAACAGCGCGTAGCCGATCGACGCCGTCACCGAGCCGCCGCCGGGAAAGCCCGCGGGGGCGTCGAACGAGCTCGTCAGGAAGACGGCGGCGAAGACGACGAACAGCGCGACCGCGATGAGCCCGGGGAGGAGATGGCTGCCGAGCCGCAGGCGCGGACGGGTAGTCACGACACTGCCTCCTTCGGATCGTCAACCCGTGTCAGCATGACGGCGAAGGTGATGAGGATGAGCACCCCGCCGACGTAGACGAGTATCTGCATCGCGGCGAGGAACTCGGCGCTCATCATCACGTAGTGGATGGCGACGCTCAACAGCGTCACCCCGAGCATGAGCGCTGAGTGCCAGACGTCCTCCATCAGGACGACGCCGAAAGCACCCGCGATGGTGACGAGCGCGAACAGCGCAAACGCGGCCGTCTCGTACGGTAATGCTGCCATTGTGCCACCTCATATGGGATAGTGTTTGAAGGTTTCGAGACCCGCCCGTTAGCGGACGACGCCCGTACCGGCTGCAGCCGCTGGCTCCGGACCAAACAGGCCCAAACGCTCGGCAACGAACATGATCGTTACTCGGACGCCGATCGATCGCGAATCCGAACGCTCTCGGCGTGGGCCTCAAGCCCCTCGGCCTCGGCGAGCGTCGTCACCGTGTCGCCGAGCGCGTCGAGCGCGTCCGACGAGAGTCGCTGGACCGTCGTCGATCGCAGGAACGTCTCGACCGACAGCCCGCCCGTGGTGCGCGCGTGGCCACCGGTCGGCAGTACGTGGTTCGGCCCGGCGGCGTAATCACCCGCTGCCACCGGACTGTACGGGCCGAGGAAGACGCTGCCCGCATTGCTGATCCGGTCGAGCAGCGCCTCGTCGTCTTCGGCCTGGATCGAGAGGTGCTCGGCGGCGTACTCCTCACAGAAGAGGACCGCCTCGGGCATCGAGCGGGCGACGAACACGCCGCTGGCGTCGTTGTCGAGCGCCTCGCGGATGGTTGCCTCGCGTTCGCGCTCCTCGATCTGTCGGTCGACGGCCGCGACGATCTCGTCGGCGAGCTCCTCGTCGTCGGTGACGGCGACGACCGACGCCGCGGGGTCGTGTTCGGCCTGCGCGACGAGGTCGGCCGCGACGAATTGCGGATCGGCCGAGTCGTCGGCGAGCACGCAGACCTCGCTCGGCCCCGCGAGGAAATCGATGGCGCAGTCGTTCCTGACGGCGGCTTTGGCGGCCGTCACCCACCGGTTGCCCGGGCCGACGATCTTCTCGACCGGCGAGACCGTCTCGGTGCCGTAGGCGAGCGCGGCGATCGCCTGTGCACCGCCAACCTGATGGATCGCGTCCGCGCCGGCGACGTGCAGCGCCGCGAGCGTCGCGGGACTGAGCTCGTCGGCCGGCGGCGTCGCGACCGCCACCTGCTCGACACCGGCGACGGTGGCCGGAACGACCGTCATCAGCGCGCTGGAGGGGTAGGCCGCGCCGCCGCCGGGGACGTACGCACCGACGCGCTCGATCGGTCGGTAGCGCCGCCCGAGCTCGCGACCGTCGAAATCCTCCCGCCAATCGTCGGGCAACTGGCGCTCGTGGAACTCCTCGATGTTGACGGCAGCGGTCTCGATCGCACCCCTGAGATCGTCGTCGATCTCGTCGTAAGCGCGCTCGGCGGTGTCGGACACGTCGATGGTGCCGACGGTCGTGTCGTCGAACTCCTCGGCATACTCGCGCAGCGCGACGTCGCCCTCCTCGCGCACGCGCTCGACGATGTCGGCGACATCGCCGGCGATCGCGTCGATGCCGGCATCACGATGGAACAGCGCCCGCCGCCGGTCGGGCGGGAGATCCGCAACGGTGTTGGCGTCCATGCGAGCGACTCGGGGGCCGGTGCGAAAACGGTTTGTGGTCTCTCACTCCTCGATCTCGACGAGACGGAGTTTCGACAGCACAGCTCGCACGAGGAGATAGCAGACCAGCCCGAACCCGAGCAGGGTCGTCGGTGCGGCGAGAACGCGCGCCGTGCGGTAGGGGAGAACGAGCCGCGAGAAACCGAGGAGCAGGAAGCTCACCAGGATCAGCCCGAAGGCGAAAAGCGAGAGTTTCACGAAACCGTTGCGATCCATGTACCCGTGCTATGGGGGTTGCGAACATAAATGCGCGACAGAACCGGGCTATTCGGGTCACGGTCGTCACCCCACCGTCGTACCGACTATCCGAAGTAGCCCAACGTGTCGAGGATCAGCGCGAAGACACCGCTGAGAACGGTGATGATGAGCACCCCGCCGGTGAGGAGAAAGCCGACCGAGCTCGGCAGCGTGAACTGGAACAGTGCGATGAACACGCAGGTGACGCTCCCGACGGTGAGGAGGAACGACCCCATGTTGGGGTTCCGGCCAGTCAGTGCCTCGACGTCCTCCGAGAACCGGTTCAGATCGTCGCTCGTGTCGGCATCGGCCGACGGTTCCGACTCGCTCATTGTGAATCCGGGGTCGACGGATCGGTCCCGTTCCGGTTCGCCTCGGCGGCGCTCTGGACCACCTGCAACAGATGCGAGACCCAGAGCCCGGCGGTGAACCCGAAGAGCGTCCCGACGGTCGTGATGCGGATCGACTCCTGGAGCGGTGCGAACGCGGCGAGGATGCACAGCGTGCCGAAGACGGCCATGAGAGCGTACTGAGCGCGCGTGTCCCGGTTCGCACGCCGTATTTCGTCGAGCATTTGCAAATGAACTGTCGTGTCGGACGGGGTTAAAACCTCCGTGCACCCGATCAGTGGCGTACAGAGCACCTCTATCGTCCGATTCCTTCAATCGGCAAACAGCCCACAGATGTACCGATCAGTAGCTCGTCGATCGAGAGTTGCACGCCCGAATCCGTCGATCTGGCGGCACGGAAACGGGTTTTCAGTTGGCGTCTCACCCGTCAGCGTCACCGACTCGTTGAGGGCTGCGCTCGTTGCACGGAGCGTGGGCTCGATCGAGTGGAGTATCGCCCGGAACACTAACGGCCGGCCTCATCGCGGGCGGTGTGCCGTCTCGGCCGGGAAACCCTATGCCGGGCGGGTCGTCGGCGACCATCCTCGGCCGGCGTGTGCCGGCCTCGCGTTCGGTTGCGCGTGGCGCAACCCGTGTCGCCGGTCGACACCGGCTCCACGTTCGGTCGTATATCACACGACCTGTGTCGCACGCCGGGGTTCGCCGCGCGTCATCGCGTCCGTGTGGACGTACTCGAGCGAGGACTACGGCGTGCGATCGCGATACGGACCGCGAGTATAAACCGTCCGTGACTCAGACGGCGTACTCCGATTCACGGAGCTGGACGTAGCCGCCGTTGCGGTAGCCGAACTTCGCCTTGCCGTATCGTGCGAGCACCGAGAGCCCGGCGCGACCGGAAAACGGCATCCGGAGTGCGCTGAGACGACCGTCGTCGAGCATTCGATCGACCGATCGGAAAGCGTCGTCCCAGTCGTCGGGCTCGAAGCCGGTGACGACGTCGGCCATCGAGACGTTCCGCAGGATCTCGTCGCCGACCGCGCGCTTCCACTCGCGGTTGTAGGTGTCGAGCGCGCCCGCACCCGCCAGCGAGCCGGCGATCTTGCCGGTGCGCACGGCCACGTGGTCGCCACCCTCGTGGAAGGCCGAGGTCGCGCCCATCGCACCGCCGACGATGGCGACGTTCGCACCGGTCGGCGAGTCGATCGGGCGCGTCGAGGAGATTGGGTAGGTCTCGGTCCCGCCGCTCTTGCCCCGGTCCTCCACGAGCGGGAAGTCGTCGAGACCGTAGTCCGGATACTCGGCTGCGAGCAGCCGTTCGACGTACTCTTTCCCCGATGGGACGGTCTCGTCGTCGGGTTCGAGCAGTCGATAGCGCTCTGGGTTGCGCACTTCGTCGATATCGAGCCCGATTGGCATCGTCAGGCCGACTCGCGCCACACAGCCGTCGTTCGGGAACACCCACGGGTAGGCCGTGTGTCCGGGCATCGATCCCCACCAGAATTTGAGGAGGTCCTCGTCGAACAGTTCGGGCGGGAATTCCCGGTACTCCTGATAGGCGATGTGGTTCGCACGGTTCGAGGCAAGGTCTTCGAGCCGTCGCTCGGCGACGAACTCGCCGAGCACGCCCCGCGTGACCGTCCGCTGTGGCCCGTCGGCGAGGATCAGATAATCGGTTTCGATCTCGGTGCCGTCGCGCAGCGTGAGCGTGTGGGTTCCGCGACGGTCGATGGCGACGTCCCTGACGCTCGTCCCGACGCGATAGTCCGCGCCGGCGGCCTCGCAGCGCTCGCGCAGCCAGTCGTCGAAGCGCGCCCGATGGAAGGTGAAGCCGAAATCGGGATACGAACTACCCATCCCTGTCTCTCGGATCGTGAGACGCTCGGTGGGGCCGGCGAAGGTCGCCCCGTTCAGTTCGCGAAGGATCACGTCGTCGGGGATCGCCTCGGGCAGATCCATCAGATCGACCCAGTAGTCGAGCATCCCCGCAGCGTCGGTCGAATCCGGTCCCAGCTCCGCGCGGTCCTCGCGCGGGACGCCCTTTTCGAGCACGACTGTCTCGGCATCCTGTCGGGCCGCCGCCCGCCCGGCCGAGCTGCCTGCCGGACCGCCACCGACGACCGCCACGTCAATCCGCTCCATACGGTTCCGGCCAGCGCCGCGAATAAAGGTCTCCCGCTCGGCGGTCGCCGCCCGACAGGGCGATCGTTCGACGGGTGAAGTTAATGACGGTGGCCATCGAACAGCCGCCCATGATCCGATCGAGGGACGAGCGATGAGCGGCGACGGACCGGACGTTCTGGTGCGCCAAGAGGGAGTTCACGGCATCGCGACCAGCGAGTACGCGGCGGCGCTGCGCGAGCGCCTCCCGGAGTACGACATCCGGCTGGCACGCACGCCTGCCGAGGAGCGCGAACTCGTCACGAACGCGCGCGTCGTCGCCGGCAAGACCGTCGACGAGGAGCTGCTCGATCGCGCCGAGAACCTCGAGCTGCTCGCCTGTTCGTTCGCGGGCTACGGCCATCTCCCGATGGACGCCATCGAGAGCCACGGCGTCAGCGTGACGACCGCCTCCGGCGTCCATGGACCGAACATCGCCGAGGACGTGCTCGGCCACCTGCTCACGCTCACTCGCCGCCACCACGAGGGCTGGCGACGCCAGCAGAACCGGGAGTGGCGTGCCTACCCGACCCGCGAGTTCGCCGGCTCCACGGTCACGGTCGCGGGACTCGGTGCGCTCGGCAGCGCCGTCGTCGAACGGCTGCAGGGGTTCGACGTCGATACGATCGGGATTCGCCACTCGCCCGAGAAGGGCGGTCCGACCGACGAGGTCGTGGGCCCCGATCGCCTCCACGAGGCGCTCGCCCGCACCGACCACCTCGTGCTCACGGTGCCGCTGACCGACGAGACCGAGGGGATGATCGCCGAGGCCGAGTTCACGACGCTACCGCCCGACGCGACGATCGTCAACGTCGCGCGCGGGCCGGTCGTCGACACCGCAGCGCTCGTCTCGGCGGTGCGCTCCAACGACATCGGTGGGGCGGCCCTCGACGTGACCGATCCCGAACCGTTGCCCGAGGATCACCCGCTCTGGGGGTTCGAGAACGTGTTGATCACGCCGCACAACGCCGGCAACACGCCGGAATACTACGAGCGGCTCGCCGATATTCTCGCCGAAAACCTGCGACGAGTTGCCGACACCGGTGAGTACGAGGGCTTGAAAAATCAGGTATTATGAATCGGTACTGGTTGTAATCAACCAAGAGTGCGATGCTCAGCATACTATAGAGGAGTATTACCAAATATTTGTGAATTCTATATCATCTTCCAAGAATTCAGGTAGCGTCAACCCGGAGCGCTCTATATGGACGAATACGTGCTCCATCTCATTTCTAATGTCTGTACTCTCTCGTACATCAGAGAACGTTCGGACGAATTGAGCAGCCTGTCCAAAATTGAATACCAAACCGAATTCGAAAAGGTCTCGTTCTAACTTGAAATTCCATTTGTCGTCGTTTCTAGAGGTTTTTATCGAGTGGGGATGTGACCCAATATTACTGATATAATCGTAAATTTCCCCATACAATTCGTGCTGGTGTCGTAGATTGTTGATTACTGTCTCTCGGATATCCGAGAGATACTCAGTGAGCGGGAGAGTCTGGTATGACATGTACTCATTATCAGTAAGTGCTTCCCGATTCCTCTGGTATTTGGCTCCAGTACGTCCTTTTCTCCGATTTAATTGCTGAAGGATTAAATAAAGTTCCCAGAGATATCTGATTCGCCCATAGGCAGTGGTATAGCAGTGATTCTGCACTAAATGGTAGAGAGCATACGACGCGCTGATACTCTGATTGAGGAGGAGTAACTGAGTCTTGTGTCGATCTCCAGTTGAATTTCCCATCGAATTCCGCACATCACTATGAAATGTGTGTAGATTGTATGTACTAACCAAATGCGTCCGAGCTAGCTTTTGGTTTGGATGATGAACACTGTAGCTCTCACTTTTTTCTTCAAAAATCTCCTGTATGTCCTCAAAGTCATAATTGTACTTCATATCGTCTCAGCGAGCGACCGTTTTCTATATCTCGATAGATTTAGACCCAGCCCTGTTCGACGAGCAGTTCGCCGTTCAGAACGCTCGCGCCGGCCGCGCCGCGCAGGGTGTTGTGGGCGAGACAGTTGTACTGAACCCCATTGGAAGTCTCGCGGAGGCCGCCAGCCGCGACACCCATCCCGTCGCCGACCATCCGATCGAGACGGGGCTGCGGACGGTCCGGTTCCTCGAAGACCTCGATGAACTGATCGGGCGAGCTGTGTAGATTGAGCGATGGGGTCTCTCGCATGGCCGTTGCGGCGTCCTCGGCGGTGATCGACTCGCTGGTTTCGGCCCAGACGTTTTCGAGGTGGCCGTCGAGCGTCGGCACGCGATTGCAGGAGGCGGCGACGTCGGCGTCGTGGTGGTCGAGCTCCGCGCCGTCGAAGCTCCCGAGGAGCTTGCGCGATTCGGTCTCGATCTTTTCCTCCTCGCCACCGATGTGGGGCAGGACGTTGTCGATGATCTCCATCGAGGTCACGCCCGAGTAGCCACCACCGGAGACCGCCTGGAGGGTTGCGACGTGGGCGGTCTCCAGCCCGAACGTATCGAGCGCTGCGAGCGTCGGCACCGCGGTGATCGTCGAGCAGTTCGGGTTCTTCACGAGCGCGCCGTCCCAGCCGCGCTCGTCGCGCTGGACCTCGAGCAGGTCGAGGTGGTCGTGGTTGAGCTCGGGGATCGTGAGGGGGACGTCGTCTGCCATCCGCGCGTTCGACGAGTTCGACGAGACGACGTAGCCCGCCTCGCAGAGGTCTGGTTCGACGCGTTCGCCGACCGACGAGGGCAGCGACGAGAACAGCAGGTCGATGTCGTCGGGGATCGCATCGGGAGCGGTCTCGCGGACGTCGAGCTCCGCGACGTCGTCGGGGATCGGAGTTTCGATGCGCCACTTCGCGGCATCGCGGTAGGAGCGGCCCGCGCTGTCGTCGCTCGCCGTGAGACAGGCGATTTCGAACTCGGGGTGGGGGTCGAGCAGTTGGATCAGTCGCTGTCCGACGGCACCGGTCGCACCGAGAACGCCAACGTGTGTCATTGCTCGGCGTAGGACAATGCCGATGAAAACTGTTCTGGTCGACGCAATGCCCGACTCAGGCGACTGCGCCCTGCTGCTTTCGCGAGACGTAGCCCGCGATGCGATTGCGAACGCCCTTCGATTCGACGTTCGTCAGCGCGGTGACGCTCTCCTTGTTGTGTTCGAAGTCGGTCGAGAACGCTTCCGGATACTGTTCGAGCAGGAGATTGCCCGTCTTCTTGATGTAAGCCGGTTTGATCGCCATACCACCTCTTCTTCGCCCGGCGTATAAACGACGCGCTCTTGCTTTCACCCGTCCTCGGGGGTCCAGGCGGTGTGTTCGACGATCCGCTCCATCGCTGCGTGCTCGCGCGGACCACCACACGTTTCGACCACGTCGGCGAAGTAGTCGAGTCGCTCGCGGAGCTCGTCGGTGTCGTAGGCCGGGACGTCGAGTCGCGACGCCGCGACGGTGGCCTCGACGACCGCACCGTAGCCACGATTGGTCGTCGGCACGATCCGATCCTCGATAGCGGCCTCGATCGGCGTGAGTTCCCACTCTTCCCAGTTCGTCTCACCCGATTCACCCTCGTCAACCGATTCGACCGCGACGCGCGCCCACGCGTTCGCCGCGGGATGCACAGGTGAATCGCGTTCCTGGATCGCGAGCGCGCACTCGGCGAACACCAGCGGATCGTGCAGGAACTGGACGACACCCTGCCCATCCTCGTGGAAGTTCCGCCACGTCCGCGTGCGTCCCCAGGTGCGCGCCGTGACCGGTTCGACCGCGTGGAGCCCGAGTGCCGCGAGATTCCACATCCCGTTCGGGCCGAGCGTCGCCACCAGGGATTCGGTCACGCCCCGAAGCTCGACCGGCCAGTCGACCCCCTCCTGCGAATCGGTCATACGGCGAGTCCGTCTTCGAGCGCGATGAACAGTCCGGCTGCGACGAGATCGGCCGTCGTCCCGGGGTTCACCCCCGCGTCGACGAGTTCTTCGGCGAGCGCGTCGGGGTCGGCGTCGCCGCGCAGCGCCGCCTGTGCGGCCTCGGTGACCTCGCGGGCGGTCGCCTCGTCGTGACGCTTCGCGACGAACGTGTCCGGTTCGCTCGCGAGCGCTTCCAGGAAGGCCCGCGCGGCGCGATCGGGGACGTTCCCCTCACCGCTCGCGATCCGCTCGGCGATCCCGAAGCTCCGCGAGAACCGCGACACCCACTCGCGGGCCACGCCGTCGCGTTCGACGCTCGCGGCGAGTACGTCTTCGAGGGTGAACTCGCGCGCTTCGAGTTCGGGAATCGCGTCCGCACCGCGGCGCACGTCGAGCGCTTCCATCTCGTCCGGCGGGTCGCCGATCCCGACGTCGACGTGCTCGAAGGCGCGATAGAAGCCGGCGGCATCCGCGACGGTCGTCCCCTCGACGACTTCGGCCGCGTGCTCGGGCGTCAGCTCGCCGGTCACGCTCGTCCGGACGAGCGGGACGAGGAGCAGCAGCGCGCCGAACTGCGTGTTGCCACCGCGCTGGTCGGCCATTCCGTCGACCGCGCGCTCGAAGGACTCTCCAATGGGGTCGCTCGCACCGGCCATCCGAAGTCCCTCGCTCGCGCCGACCGCACCAGTCATGAAGTGCTCGAAGCGGAGGTCGGGATACTCACGGTCGCGATCGACGTTGCCGGGTTTCGGTGTGGCGGTCACTTCGAGCAGCAGCGCCAGTTGGGCGTTCTCCGCGGGGGTTCTCATCGACCCGCCCCCGCAGTCGGTTCCGTCTCCGTCTCGAACCAGTCGTCGACCGCTTCGCGCACGCGCCGGAGGATCGCAGGCCGGTCGCTCGGACGGCCGACGCTCACCGCGTCCGCACCGTATTCGAGATATTCCCGAGCAGTCTCGCCGTCGCGCACGCCGTTGTTGGCGACGACGAACAGTTCGGCCGCGTCCGCGACGTCCCGGATCACGGACTCGGAATCCATCGCGTCGACGTGGATCACGTCCGCGCCGGCCCCGTCGATCCAGCGCGCGGTGTCGGGAAGCGAGACGCCGGGCACCTCCGCACGGACCTTCACGCTCACCGTCGCCCCGGTGTCGGCGGCGGTCTCGACCTGCTCGCAGAGACGGTGAGCGTCCCGAAGGAGAGTCTCGCCACAGCCGACGGCGCAGAGTTCGTCCTGACGGCAGTGGGCGTTGAGTTCGAGCATGGCGTCGTGCTCACGACAGAGCTCGGCGACCTCGTGGATCGGTGCGCGCGAGCCGCTGCGGACGTTGACGCCGGCGCGGAGCGGGGCGTCGTCGAGCGCATCGAGTTCGTGTTCGACGAACGCCAGCGGATCGTCGGGGAGGAACTCGTCGCGATCACGCTTGGCCATCCGTCGGGCGGCCCGTCGCGACGGTTCGTCGATGGCGATGCCGCCGAGAAACGCCGCGTCGGCGTGTGTTTCGGCGCTCCGTGCCCACGCGGCATCGGACTCGCCGCTCAGGCTCGCCAGCGCGAGTCGTGGTTCGAACATCAGGCCGCCCCCACGAGAGCGAGCGCGTCGGCGACCGCTTCCACGACGCGCTCGGAGTCCTCTGCGCTGTCGATGCCGATGTCGGTCGTGATCGTCGGGCGACCCAGTTCGGTGGGATCGCGCTCGTCGACGACGAACGCATCGGCGAAGGGGTACGATTCGGCCATCCCCGCCGTGCTCGCCTCGGTGTCCATCGCTTCCATGAGCTTCGCCGCCGGTCCCGAGAAGAGATCGTCGCCGATAAAGGGAGAGACGGCGACCACGGTGGTCTCGGCGAGCGCTTCGGGCACGCCGTCGAGCGCGAGCAGCGGGCCGATGCTCGTCACGGGGTTCGACGGACCGACGATCACCGGGTCGGCGAGCGCGTCGAGCACCTCCGTGGTTGGGTCGGCGTGCTCGGCACCCCGGAACTCGACGTCCTCGATAGCTGGCTCGCCACCGTGAGCGACCCAGAACTCCTGAAAGTGCATCACTTCGTCGGGTGTGTGGATCATCGTCGCCACCGGGTCGTCGCTCATCGGCAGAATAGATATATCGAGCGAGAAGGCGTCGGCGAGCCGGTTCGTGGTCTCGGTGAGTGTGTGGCCCTCGGAGAGGAGACTCGTCCGCAGGAGGTGCACAGCTCTATCGCGATCGCCGATGGTCATGAACTCGCCCACACCCGAAAAGCGTCGCCAGCGCGTGAATCGCGGGCCGTCGGTCTGGCGTTCGTCGGTGAGATATCGGGGACCGGTCTCGAAACCCGCTCGCTCGGAGAGATCGCGGAGTTCCTCGTGGGTAGTGGTACTGTCGCCGTCGATGCCCCACCAGCGCTCGCGGTCGAGGACGCCACCGCGCTCGAACAGGACGGTGTCGAGATCCGGACAGATCAACAGCCCGCCGAGTTCGATGTCGTCGCCGGTGTTGGCGACTACCGTGAGATCGGCAGGATCGAAGACCTCCCTGGCCCCGGCCAGCAGTTTCGGCGTGCCGGTGCCCCCGGAGAGAAACGTCACCATACGCCGACTCCACGACGGGCGGAGTAAACGTTTGTGCTCACCGCAGCCGACGGAATCGTTGAAAAACAAACCAGCAGCGGTCGGCGCGCGCTTGCGCTCGCGTGCGAACGGAGTGAGCACCGAGCGCAAACACTGCGCGAGGTCTGCACGAGCACGGCGAGTGCAGGCTCGTCAGAACTCCGTTCTGACGGTGGATGAGCGAGTGAGTGAAACGAACGAGCGAATCGGTTGGGGAGGTATGTGGGCTGTGCGGGGCGTTGCGGTTTCTCACTGTCATCAGCAGTCGTCGTGTGAACATCGAGTCAATAGCAATGGAAAATCCATGCCGTGAGAACTGCCAAACACGAGCAGGGCCGAAGTTTTTCACCGAACACGTCGAAGACGGGACCAATGAAGACGATCAAGGACAGCGTCCACGACCACATCGAGATTTCGGGCGTCGCGCAGGCCCTGCTCGACACCCCGGCCGTGCAGCGCCTGCGCCACGTCCGCCAGCTCGGCACCGTCGATCTCGTCTATCCCTCGGCCAATCACACCCGATTCGAGCACAGTCTGGGAGTCTATCACCTCGCCGATCGCGCCCTCTCGCAGCTCGGTATCGAGGGTGTACGGGCCGAGCGCGTCCGCGCGGCCGCGATCCTCCACGACGTCGGGCACGGGCCGTACAGCCACAACCTCGAAGCGCTGATCCAGCGTCGGACGGGCAACTACCACGACGACGTGGACGAACTCCTCGCCACTGGTGAGGTCGCCGACGTTCTCGCCGACCACGATCTCGATCCGGAACGCATCGCGAACCTGGTGGCCGGCGAGGGCCGACTCGGCCAGCTCGTCTCGGGCGAACTCGACGTCGATCGGATGGACTATCTAGTGCGCGACGCCCTCCACACGGGCGTGCCCTACGGAACGATCGACCACGGTCGGCTCGTCCGCGAACTCCGCTTTCTCGACGGCGAGCTCGTCCTCGCCGAGGGGAACGTCCAGACGGCCGAGGCGCTGTTGCTCGCCCGCGCGCTGATGAACCCCGTCGTCTACAGCCATCCCGTCGCGCGCATCGGCAAGGCGATGCTCCGGCGGGCGACCGAGCGCCTGCTCGACGACGAGTTGAGCGGGGCGGACCTCCGCCGGATGGACGACCACGACCTGCTGGTGACGCTGCGAAACGACGAGCGCACGGCGAGGGATGCAGAGCGTCTCGGTCGACGCGATCTCTACAAACGGGCGGTGTGGGCCGAGCTCCGCGACACGCCGGACGAACTCGTCGACGCCGATCACACGACGATCCGCGAGTACGAACGCGAGATCGCCGATCGTGCCTCGGTCGCCGCCGAGAGCGTGATCCTCGACGTGCCGGCGCGCCCGCGCATGACCGAGTCCTCCTCGCGGGTCGTCGTGAGCGGCGAGATCCGTCCACTCGGCCGACAGTCGACGCTCGTCGAGGCACTCAAAACCACTCAGCGCGACCAGTGGCGTTTCGGGATCTACGCACCGGCCGACGCCACCGAGCAGGTCGGGACGGCGGCCGTCTCGGTGCTCGGGCTCGATATCGATGGCGCGCTCGTCTCGGACGTTCGGGCCGGCGTCAACACGACGCTCGACGAGTTCGGCGACGAGTGAGCTAAGATGCAATCGCTATCGATGAAAGATATCTCAGGAGAGGGCGGAGCCGGCTCTCGTTGATCAGTTCTCGTGAGCGAGGAACGCTTTTTGCTGGCGCGTGTGCACCCGGAGATATGCCACCACGCCCGAGCACGTTTTCCATCGTCGCGCGCGACCCGGAGCAGGACGCGATCGGCGTCGCCGTTCAGTCGAAGTTCGTCAGCGTCGGTTCGGTGGTTCCCTTCGCCAGCGCCGACGCGGGCGCGATCGCCACCCAGAGCTTCGCGAACGTCGCCTACGGCCCCGATGGTCTAGATCTGCTCCGCGAGGGGAGGTCGGCGAGCGAGGTCGTCGAGACGCTCACCGACGCCGACGATCAGGCCCCCGAGCGACAGGTCGGCATCGTCGGGCAGGACGGCTCGATCGCGGCGTTCACCGGCGCGGACTGCTTCGAGTTCGCCGGCGACATCCAGGGCGAGAACTACACTGTGCAGGGCAACATCCTCGAGAACCGCGCGACGATCGAGGCGATGGCCGACACGTACGAATCGACCGGCGGCGGCCTGCCCGAGCGACTCATCGCCGCGCTACAGGCGGGCAACGAGGCCGGTGGGGATGCCCGTGGCGAGCAGTCGGCGGCGCTCTACGTCGTGAAACCCGACGGTGGTTACGACGGGGCCAACGATCGCTGGATCGACGTCCGCGTCGACGATCACGAGAGCCCGATCGACGAGCTCGAACGGGTCTTCCGCGTCTACGACGTGACGCTGCTCGAACGCGAGCCGCCCGACACGTTTCGAGAACTGGACGGGGAGACTGCCGAGGCAGTCACGGAAGCGCTCGTCGAGGCAGGATTTGCTGAGGAAGCATCGGGCGAGTTCGGCGAGGACGAACGCACGGCGCTCGCCGATTTTCGGGACGCGAACAACTTCGAGAACCACGATCTCGATACGCTGGAGGACGCGCTCGCTCGCGGATGGGACGATGCGGAAGGTAGCGGCGAGACGCGATTGGTCAACGCGATCTGGCACGGGATCGCCGGTCGCGAGCGTGCCTGACGGGTGAAGGTTCATGGGGGAGCATCCCGTCGAGCCGGTATGCGTGACGAGGAGGAGATCCGCGAGCAGTACGAGTTCCTCATGGACGAACTGGACGACGAGGAGATGAACCACGAGGGCGTCAGGCAGATGTTCACCTACTACCGGCGCGCGCTCGGCTGGGCGCTCGAAGAGGAGCACATGTGACGATCGGCCGATAAGGTTAAGTGTCACAGTCCACAGGATACGAGTGACGCTTCGTTTGGAGGGCCGAAGCGTCAGCGGGGACCAATTCAGGGCGGCGAGCGCCCGGCGCGGGCTTTTCTCCCGCGTCGGGCGCTTTCCTTGATTCACGATCGACAGCTGTGGCACCGGCTCGTCCGGTAGGTTCGAACGCATATTTTCAGAGTTATAGCGGTGCGAAAATCACCCATAGTTTCCCGGTACAACCGTTTCGGCGAGCAGACAATTTCGATATACTTATACGAATCATCCACTTACCAGTACACGAGTACGATGCACGACCTGACAGGATTCCAGCGCGATCTGCTGTACGCCATTGCCGGCAAGGAAGAGCCACACGGGCTGGCGATCAAGGACGAACTCGAAGAGTATTACGAGACCGAAATCCATCACGGACGGCTGTATCCGAACCTCGACACGCTGGTCGACAAGGGGCTCGTCGAGAAAGGTCAGATAGATAGACGGACGAACTACTACAAGATCACTCGCCGCGGCCAGCGCGAGATCGACGCCCGTCGTGAGTGGGAAGACCAGTACGTCGACGTCTGAAAATATTGCACTGACCGAAACGAATTAGTTAAGACGCCGGCCCGACGGTGTGGACCATGGACCGGGATACCGCAGCACCCCGTGTCAGCGAGCTACCGGGACCGCGCGCCCGTGAATGGGTCGAGCGCCAACAGGACGTCGCTGCTCCGAGCACCTACGTCTACGAGTTCGTCTGGGATCCGACCGAACCGGCCGAGGGACCGTTCTGTACCGATCCCGACGGCAACGTCTTCCTGGATTTCACCTGCCACGTCGGGGCCGCCCCGCTGGGCTACAACAACCCGAAAATCACCGAGCCGATGGCCGAGTTCGATCTCGTCGATCCGCTGAAGACCGCGGGTCACGACTTCTACGTGGGGGCTGGCTCGCCCGACGATCCCGATTTCCCCGGCCCGGCAGGGCTGATGGAGCGACTCACCGACCTGACGAGCGCGTACGACATGGACAAAGTGTTCCTCTCGAACTCGGGAGCCGAAGCGATCGAGAACGCCATCAAGATCTGCTACGACGGCGGTGGCTCCTACGGCATCACCTTCCAGGGCGCGTTCCACGGTCGGACGCTCGGCGCACTCTCGCTCAACCGCTCGAAGTCGGTCTATCGCCGTGACTACCCCGAGATTTCGGGGATCCACGACGTGCCGTTCTGCAGTGATCGAACCTGTGGTGATGGAGACTGTTCGTGTGGGTTCTTCACCGGCGAGGGCTCGCAGCTCCGTCGAATGCTGAGCGACGAGGGATCGGTCGCGCCCGAGGAGGTCGCCTATCTCGTGATGGAGCCGATCCAGGGCGAGGGCGGCTACCGATTCCCGAGCGACGCCTTCATGCAGGAGATCGCCGACGTCTGCGAGCAGTACGACATCACGCTGATCGCCGACGAGATCCAGGCTGGGATGGGGCGCACGGGCGAATGGTGGGGTGCAGATCACTACCCGATCGAGCCCGACGTCATCACGGCCGCGAAGGGGCTGCGCGTCGGCGCGACGATCTCGCGCTCGGACGTCTTCCCCGAAGAGAAGGGTCGGATCTCCTCGACGTGGGGCGCCGGCGACATCGTCGCCTCGATGCAGGGCGCGCTCACGATCGACGCGATCCAGGAGTACGATCTGATGGACAACGCCGTCGCGCGTGGCCGGCAGTTCACACAGCATCTGCACGACGCCGCCCCCGAATCGGTCGTCGACGTGCGCGGGAAGGGACTGATGCTCGCCATCGAGTTCGACACTTCGGACACCCGCGACGCAGTTCTCGAAAACGCCTTCCAGAGTGGGCTGCTCACGCTCGCCTGCGGAAACAAGACGCTCAGGATCCTCCCGCCGCTCGACGTCACCGAGCGCGAGATCGACCTCGGTGCGCGCATGCTTCTCGACGCCATGGAGTGACGCCGCCGCGCGGCAGTGCGGCCGCTGTGCGGGTGCGGTCCCTGGCGTCGCGGTCGCAAAGCGACCGCAGGCTCAGGAGAGCCGTGCTCTCCTGGCGGATGAAGGGCGAGCGACTGAACGAATGTGAGGGAGCGAGGGCTTCTGCGGTGCTGTGCGGTCAGCGGTCGGCTGTTGCGGTGCTCTGTTGAAGATCGTCCGCGCGAACGCAGTGAGCGCGGTTCACCGCGAGCGCCTGCGGCGCTCGCGGGAGTTTTTAGTCCAGGTTTTTGGTCGGGGTTCGACCGAGCGCCGCAGGCGCGAGGGAGGACCCCGTCTAAAAAAGTGGGTGTTTAGTGATCGTCCTCGCGCCAGCGGTGTTCGCACTCCGTACAGACGAAGAATCGGGTTTCGGATTCGTCGGCCGAACGAATCTGTTGCATATACCAGTAGGCTTCGTCGTTGCCACATTCGGGGCAGTGGACCTCGGTCGTGGGGAGGCCACGGTTCTCGGCGTCGCTGACGTCGATGATTTCGGACTCCTCTTGACCTTGTGTCGTCGTCATCGCCGCCTCCTTCGCATCGTCGCGCGGTTTGGTGTAGCCACAGTTGTCGCAGACCCACACGCCGTCGTCGGTCTTCATCATCGAGCCGCACTCGTCGCAGAACTCCATACCCGGTAGGTAGGCGTGCGGTCGAAGTTAAACGTCGGGATCGACCGCTGTCGACCCGATCGGTTACGCGAAATCGGGCTCGCGGTCCTCGACGAACGCGTCCATCCCCTCACGCTGATCGTGCGTCCCGAAGAGACCGCTCCAGAGGCGGCGTTCGTAGGTCAGTCCCGCCGAGAGGTGGGATTCGTGGGCCTGGTTCAGCGATTCTTTGGCCGCCTTGAGGGCGTGTGCTGGCTTCGCCGCGAGGTCGGCGGCCATGTCGGCGACGTGATCGTCGAGGTCGGTGTCGGCGACGACCTCGCCGACGAGACCGATCTCGTGGGCCTCCGCTGCACCGATGCGCTCGCCGAAGAAGATCAGCCGGCGGGCGCGTTCGTCGCCGACGAGTCGCGAGAGGCGCTGCGTGCCGCCCCACCCGGGGACGATGCCGAGGTCGATCTCGGTCTGGCCGAGGACGGCGCTCTCGGCGGCGACCCGGAGATCGGCCGCGAGCGCGAGTTCGCAGCCGCCGCCGAAGGCGTAGCCGTTGATAGCGGCGATCACCGGTGCGGGAAACGTCTCGATCGTGTCGGTGACGCGATGGCCGAGTTCGGCGTAGGCCTGTGCTTCGGCCACCGAGAGCTCCGCCATGTAGCCGATGTCCGCGCCCGCGACGAACGCGTCGTCGCCGGCCCCGGTGAGCACGAGCGCGCGGGCGTCGCGTGCTTCGTCGAGCGCCTCTTCGAGCGCGTCGAGTGTCTCGACGTTCATCGCGTTGAGCCGGTCCGGACGGTCGACGGTGATGGTCGCCACGCCCTCGGTTCGGTCGAGATCGACGGTCTCCCACGTCATACCGCGACGACGGGCAGCGAGAGTATAATAGCTCGCCTCCCGGTGGCGAGGGAGTTATGCGCGCGGACCGAGACGGATGGTCATGGCGAGCGAGCCCGCGGACGGCGACGTGCACGTCTTCGAGCGTACCTTCACGCACGCGGACGTCGAACAGTTCGGCGAGGTATCTGGCGACCAGCAGGCGATCCACACCGAGCCCGATTCGGAAGGCCGGCTGGTCGTCCAGGGGTTGCTCACGGCGACGCTCCCGACCAAGATCGGCGGCGATCTCGGCGTGCTCGCGCGCTCGATGGAGTTCGAGTTCCTCGAACCGGTCTACACCGGCGAATCGATCACCTGCGAAGTGACGACCGAGAGCGTCGACGAGCGAGAAGACAGATACGAGATCGCCTGTGCGGTCGTCTGCCGTCGTGCGGGTGAGACGGTGCTGAACGGACGGTTCGAGGGACTCGTCTGGAAGGCGGGTCAGTAGGCACAAGTACCCTCGCCAGCAACGGAACGGTATGGCAAACGTCGTCTTCGAACTGCTCGGCAATCTCGCCGAGCTGACGAACATCGTGACCGACGTCGCGCTCGGCGACCCGCTCTCGGCAGCACTGATCCTGTCGAGCACCCTCATCTGGATCGTCGCGTTCGGGCTGTTCGCCTATCTCGCCATCGGCGGACTGCTCTCGGGGCTCACTCCCGACGGGTTCGGTCGCACACCGCCCCAGCAAGGTCGATAGCCTCCTCGACGTCGGGCCCGAGCGGCGAGCCGATCACGATGCTGTCTGCGTGTTCCAACACCGCCGACAGCCGTTTCTCGACCGTTTCGGGCGTGCCGGCCATACAGAATGCGTCGATCATCGCGTCGCTCACACGATCGAACGCAGTATCGAACTCGCCGGCCGAGATCGCCTCGCCGATCGCGTCCGCGCGCTCGCCATCGAGCCCGTGGCGCTCGATGACCGGCGGTGGCGCGCCGGCGGCGATGAACGCCACCGGCGGGCGGGCGGCCTCACGTGCCTCGTCGCCGTCTTCGGCGATACTCACGCTCGCGTACGCCGTGAAGTCGAATTTTCCATACCCGTCGGGTCGCTCGTCGAGACCCTGCTCGACCCGGTCGGCCGCCCACGCGACGTCGTCGGGATGCGAGCCGTTGAACAGCAGCCCGTCGGCGTGTTTGGCCGCCATCCGGCACATGTGTGGCCCCTCGCCGCCGACGTAGACCGGGATCTCGCCGACCTCGTAGTTCAGGCCGGCGTCGTGTGCGCCGAACGTGCCGTCGTGATCGACGCGCTCGCCGGCCCAGAGCTCCTGTGCGATTTTGAACGATTCGAGGACGGAGCGGAGCCCGCGGCGCTCGCCGAGATCGAGGTTTTCGAGCGTCGATGGGTCGCCCGGTCCGACGCCGAAGACCGCCCGGCCGTCCGAGAGCTCGTCGAGCGTCGCCACGCGCGAGGCGAGCGTCACCGGATGGGTCTCGTAGGGGTTCGTCACGCCCGGGCCGAGTCGGACGTCGTCGGTGCGATCGGCGAGCAGCGAGAGCGCTGTGAACGGGTCGCGGTTGTTGTAGTGATGGCTCGCGAAGATCGTGTCGAACCCTGCCTGAGCGGCTCGTTCGCCGAGATCGACGGTGCGCCGCGTGGGTCGCTCGGGCGTGAGTTCAATGCCCTGCATACGACCACCCCCGGAGCGCCTGCCGGACGAAATCACCCTCGACGGCGCGAAAGAGGTTGTCGCTGCCGTCGAACCCGTCCATGTCGAACCCATCCACGACGGCGACCGGGTTCCCGCCCGCACCCTCGCCGAGCACGAGGTTCGCCGCTGCCGCGAGTTCGTCCACCACGGACTCGACGGTGACGCCGAGTTCGCGACCGTCGCGGTCGTGTTCGCCGCGCCAGTCGCGGCTGGCGGACAGGCCCGCCCAGCCGATGGCCACGCCGCGCTGGCCGTGCCGGAACGGTCGCCCGCAGGTGTCGGTGACGATCACCGGAACGCCGAGTTCGTCGCTGAGTCGGCGCGCGCTCTCACTCGGGCGTTTCGGCAGAAGGAGGATATCGTTCTCGGGGACGTTCGAGCGGTCGATGCCGGCGTTCACCGAGACGTGGCCGAACCGTGTCTCGGTGAGCAAGAACGGTTCGTCCATCAGGAGTTCGGTGCTCTCCTCCAGGACGGCCTGTGCGAACCGAGGATCCTTCTCGTCGCCGGAGAGTTCGGCCAGTCGGTCGGCGATCTCGTGTGCGCGCGGGCCGGCCGGGAAGTCGGCGAGATCGCGCGCCCGGCCCTCGGCCTTCGAGACGACGGTACTCGCCACGCAGACCACGTCGACATCGCCGTCGGCCCGCTCGGCGATCAGTGCGGCGAGATCATCGCCAGCACTGATTTCGGGGAGATCCGTGACGGGTGAGACGTTCATACACGGCAATCGCCGGGTAGCCACTTCCGTACTTCGGGTCGTGCCAACACTGGCGAGCGATCGAATCCGATTGTCTCCCCCCCCTTCCCTTTCTTCAGCCCTCTCCACACTATCTTGAAACGCCGCGAGTAGCTACGACTGGTATGGGTGAACCTCGTGTCGCCTGTTTCCTCCGCAATCGTGGCGAGATACTGCTGGTTAGGGGTGGTGACGGGATCGACTCGAACGCCGATCGGTGGAGCGCTCTCATCGACGACGCTAACGGCAATCCCGACGGGGCCGCACACGCGGCGATTCGTGAACGGACGGTAGACGATGCGACCACACTCGTCCGTGCTGGCAAGCCATTCATGGTCGAAGTGAAGCAGGAAACACGCTGGCAGGTCCATCCATATCTGTTCGACTGTGACTCGCAAGCTGTCGAAACGGATGACGAGATCATCACCGAGTTCGCGTGGGTCTCGCCGACCGAAATTCATCGTCGCGAGACGATCCCCGATCTCTGGAAATCCTACGAACGTGTCGCGCCGACAATCGAGACGATTCAGGAAGACACCGACCACGGCTCGGCGTGGCTCTCGGTGCGCGCACTGGAGGTGCTCCGGGACCGTGCCGGTGCGCTCGCAACGACGGACGGAGTCGAGGCGGATGGCTGGGACGACCTCGCGGCGCTCGCACGCGATCTCCGGACGGCACGGCCGAGCATGACCGCCATCGGGAATCGTATCAATCGAGCGATGGCAGAGGCGAGTGCACGGACGCCGACAGCGGTCGAAGAGTCGTCACGTCAGGGAATCCAGCGGGCGCTCGATGCCGATTCGCGGGCCGCCAGCGAAGCGACAGCCCGGCTCTCGGGCACCGTCCTGACGCTCTCGCGATCGGGGACGGTGCTGGAGGCGCTTCGTGAGGCGACCGTCGAGCGGGTGATCGTCGCCGAGTCGCGGCCCGCGCGCGAGGGTGTCGGCGTCGCCGAAGCGCTCGCGAGCGACGATGATTGCCGGGTGACGCTCGCGGTGGATGCGGCCGCTGCGCACGTTCTCGCCGAGCACGCCGTCGATAGCGTGCTCGTCGGGGCCGACACGATCCGCCCGGACGGGAGCGTCACGAACAAGGTCGGCACGCGTGCGGTCGCCATCGCCGCCGCCCGCGAGGGGGTTCCCGTCCACGCCGTCGCCGCGAGCGACAAGATCGCCACCGACGCCGACGCACGCTTCGAGCCGGGCGATCCCGCGGCCGTCTACGACGGTGACGCCGAGATCGAGGTGCTGAACCCGACGTTCGACCGTACGCCGGCCGACGCGATCACGGTCGTCACGGAGGACGGAGCGCTCGGTCCGACGACGATCGGTGAGTACGCAGAGCGGTTGGCCGGGCTGGCTGCGTGGGACGACTGACGGAAAATCACAGTACGGATCGAGGCGCGGATCAGTCGTCTTCGAGATACTGATCGAACCAGACGTCGAGCAGGCCGACGAGCACCGTCGCGAAGCCCGTATGGGCGCTCCAGATGGCCGCCTCGTGATCGACGGCCGGCAGGCCATCGCCGCCGGTGACGCTGATGAGCACCGTGTCGGCATCGACGACGAGCACGCGCCCGCTCCGCTCGTCGTTCGGCGCATCGGTCGTTGCACGGAACGAGACGTCGTCGCCGAAGCGCTCGCGTGTTCGGTCGCCGTTGACGACCGTCACCGCGACGCCGCGCTCGCTCGCCGCCGTCAGCGCGTCGGCGACGGCGTCGTCGAACGTCCCCTCCTCGCGCGCGCCGAAGACGACCCGGTCGTCGGCGTCCTCGATGAGTGTGACGACCCGACCGTCGATCGTATCGGTTCCTTGAACCGTCCAGATATCTTCCTGCGCCTCGTTCTCGTCGGCGCGCTCACGACGAGCCGATTCGAGGTAGTCGAACGCGCGATCCTCCTCTCTGTCGAGGCGCTCGCGGAGGCGCGTGCGTGCCTCGTCGAGATCGACCGCGCGATACTGGATCGGGGTCGACTGTTGAATGTCGACCAGGCCGCGCTCGGCGAGATCCTCGGCCGCGCCGTAGATCTGCGAGCGCGGCACCTCGGTCGTCCGATCGACCTCGCGGACGGTGGCGGTGTCGAGGCGCTGGAGCGCGATGAACACCTGCGCCTCGTAGCTCGACAGTCCGAGTCGCTTGAGCGCCGCGACCGCCTCGTCGTGGTCGCTCACGTGAGCGCCTCCCACGCGACGAACACCGACGGTGTGACGAGCATCGCCGTGAGATAGGCGAAGAAGATCGAGAGCGCGACGACCAGCCCGAACTGGCCGAGGATCGGCGTGATCGCGAGCGCGAGCACACCGATGCCGGTCGTCGTCGTGAGCATGCTCCCGGTGAGCGCGCCACCGGTCCCTCGCACGGTCTCCTCCAGGGCGGGGAACAGCTGCTCGTCGAACTCGTGGTACTCGTCGATGAACCGATGGACGAAGTGCGCCGAGTAGTCGACGCCGAGCCCGATGGCGATCGAGAGGATCGTCGCCGTGAGTGCGTTGAACGGGATGCCGAGCAGTCGCATCGAGCCCGCGAGCAGCGCGACTGAGACGACGATCGGCGCGAGATTCACCAGGCCGAGCGAGGGCCGTCCCTCGATGACGTAGTAGACCGCGACGAGGAAGACCGCCGTGACGATCAGCGCGGCGACGAGACTCCGGATCGCCGAGGTCAGGATGGTGCCCGAAACGGCTTCGAGCACGAGCGTCTGGCCCGTGGCGGTCGCCGGGAACCGATATCGATCGGCGAGCGTCCGTGCATCGCGCGTGATCTCGTCGTTCGAGGCGTCGCTCTCGGTCGAATACACCACCTGAGCGCTGCGGTAGTCCTCGGTGATGTACTGGAGCGCCTGTGCACGGAACGGCGAGTCGAGCAGCGCGTCGTAGATCTCGCCGAGGTTGTCGTCGGGCACGCCGTCGGCGTCGGCGTCGTTGCGCGCGACCAGCTGGGCGAACTCGGGCGACTGTGCGGCGTAGTCGCCGATGACGTCGACGATGCTGTCGGTGTCGGCCGACCGGTTGCTCGCGACGAACGCGTCCGGCGGGTCGTCGTTCGCCCGTTGGATGGATTCGAGCGCGTAGTCGTCACGCAACGGCCCCTCGACGTAGATCGTCACCGAACTCCCCTGTGTCGTCGAGAAGCGATCCTCCAGGAAGTTCGTCGTGTCGGTGACGGTGTAGGTACCGGGCGCGAACGGTTCGGGCAGATCTTCGACGTAGCCCGGCAGCTCCTCGGGCGGCAGGAAGTCGTCCTGTGAGAACGAGGTGTCGACACCGGTCGCGTACGCCCCAGAGACGACCGTCAGAACGACCGTGAGCGCGAGGATCACGTAGGGCGCACGCCGTGCCGCGCCGACACCCACCATCAGTATCCGACCGAGGATCGAGCCCTCCTCGCCGAGCGGCGAGAGGCCGAACTCCGGGATCCCGTACTCGATGCGGAGCTGGTCGCCCCAGACCTTCGCCGCCGGCAGGAAGATCCCGAAGATCAGGAACGTGAAGACGATGCCGACGGCGGCGATGAGACCGAACTGCCGGATCGGCCCGAGACCGCTGATGCCGTTGGCGGCAAAGCCCACGACCGTGGTACCGGTGACGATGAAGAACGCCACCAGCAGCTGGTCGGTCGCGGTCCGCATCGACTGGCTGATGCCGACGTCCTGGACACGCTCCTCGCGATAGCGGTTGATCGCGTGGATGCCGAAGTCGATGCCGACAGCGAGCAACAGCGGCGGCACGGCGATGAGCAGCTGCGAGAACGGCAGTCCCGCGAGTCCGGTGAACCCGAACGTCCAGATGATCGCCATCACGAGCGCGAGCACGCCGAGCAACAGATCGATCGGATCGCGATAGGCGAAGACCAGGAAGACGAGGATCAACAGCGACGCCGCGGGAACGACGATGACGAGCGAGTCGAAGATGATGTTCGTGAACTCGTCGGAGATGATGCCGCTCCCGAACACACGGATGTCGCTATCGACGGAGCCGACGATCTCCTGTCCACGCGTCTGGATGTCGAGCAGCGGGCTCGATCCACCCGTCCCGGCCGACGACGTCGACACTCCGCCCAGAACGTCGTGCTGGACGGTGCCGATCGTCGCCGAGGCCGATACCGACTGTCGGTCGAAGTCGTTGCTCACCAACCCGGTGAAGCCGGGCCCGGCAGCGGCCGTCCGGATCGCACTCTCGATCTCGGACTGTGTCGCGCCGTCGAGCGTCCGGATCTGTGCGTCGACGGTCGTCGCGTTCGGATCGATCGTCTGGGCGACGATGCCCGCAGCGCTCGACGCCGACACTACCCGCTGGCTCTCGTGCTCTTCGAGGCGCTGTTGGGCTTCGAGCATCGCCAGCAGTTCGTCCTTCGCGAGCACGTTCGATCCCGACTGGATGAGCTGCGTGCTCCCGTTACCCTCCGAAAAGGACGGCGAGAACTCCTGATCGATATCGTCGAGGGCGGCCTGTGCGGGGCTGTCCTCGGTGAACTGGCTCGTCCCGGCGTCCGTCGAGATGTTCGCCAGCCCGCCGGCGAAGACGAGCGTGAGCAGGACGAACGCGATCACCACCGTCCGCGGCCGCTCGGTGATCCACTCGTCGATCCAGTCGATGTAGCGCTGATAGTCGACCATCTACGACCGTCGTGACCAGACCCAGCCGATGCCGAACACGACGAGCAGCGCGCCGAGCGCCCACATGATCGACAGCGACGAGAGGATGCCGCCGTCCTCGACTTCGACGAGTTCGACCGGCACTTCGTAGGTGTTCGAGAGCTTCGACTCGCCACCCGAATCGTACTGGAAGTCGACCGACAGCGGATACTCGCCGGCGCTCGCGTCGCCACCGGCGCTCGCGTCGAAGGCGATCTGCTGGGTTTCGTTCGGTTCCAGCCGAGAGATGTACGCCTCGTCGCTCGATATCGACAGCGGGTCGTCGACGAACGCCTTCGCGTTGACGTTGCTGACCGTGCTCTCACGGTTGTTGGTCACGTTGAGCGTCACCGTGTCGGAGCCGCCGACGTCGAGGCTCGCGTTCGCCCGCTCGACGACGAACGCGTCACGCTGTGGCCCGATGTCGACCTGCGTGTCGAGCGTGCCGCTCCGGCGCGTGTCGCCGTTTCGGTTGTCGTACTCGACGACGAACGAGAACTGCTGCCCGCCGGGTTCGGCGCTGTCGGTCACCTCGACGGGGACCGAGAACGCCGTCGATCCGTTCGCCGGCAGGCTGCCGAGCGCGACCTCCGTCGACTGTGGTTTGACGTTCTGACTCTGCGAGATCAGCTTGATGACCGCGTTCTCCGCATCCTGCGGACCACGGTTCGTGATGGTGCCCGTGACGTTGCCCTCGTCACCGACGTTGAGCGTGCTGGACGTGTTTCCGAGCGCGAACGACTGCTCGGACTGTGGCGTGATCCCGACCGTGAACGGTCCCGACCGTCCCGGATCGTCGTCGCTGTCCTTGTACGAGATCGACGTCTGCAGCGGGTAGCTTCGAGTTTCGGACTGATTGCTCGCGGTCGCGTTGACCGTGACCGTGCGCTGGGCACCGGCGGGCCACTCGCCGATGAACTGCGTGGCGTTGGCCGTCCGCCCGAACAGGATATCGCCGGTCAGCGACTGCAGCGAGACGGTCGCCTCGGAGACGTTCTCGCCCTGGTTTTCGAGCGTGACGCTCACGGGCCCCTCGTCGCCGACCTGCACGTCGGACGAGGAGGAGACCACCGCGAAGTCATCGCTTTCGGCATCGATGTCGACCCGTGCGTTGAGCGGCTTGCTCTGGAGCGGGTTGCCGTCCGCGTCGTAATACTGGACGACGAACGAGACCTGGCGCGCGCCGGGTTCGGCGGTGCTGTTGACGAGCACGGGGTACTCGAACGCCTCCGATTCGTCGGGATCGAGCTCGCCGAGGACGTACTGCGACTGCCGGGGGACGATGGCGCGGCTCCCGTTCGGCGAGAGCGTGATCACCGCGTCGGTGGCCTGTTCGGGTCCATCGTTGGTGATCGTTCCCGAGATCGTCCCCTCCGATCCGGCCGCGAGATCGCCGTCGACGCTACTCAGGGTGAACCCCTGTTCGCTGGCGGGGCTGACGCCGAAGGTCAGCGGCGCGGACTGCGAAGCGTTGCCGTCGTCATCGTCGTACGAGACCGTCGCCTGGACGGGGTAGTCGTCCGTGTCGGCACCCTGCATCGCGCGCGCCGTCACCTCGATCGTCCGCGATTCGCCCTCGTCCCAGTCGCCGACGAACCGACTCGTCTTCGCCGACTGACCGAAGACCAGATCGCTCGACTGCGACTGGAGGCTGACGACCGCGTCGGTCGCGTCCTCGCCGGTGTTCTCGATCGTCACCGAGACGTTGCCCGTCCCGCCGACCGACACGTCGGAGGAGACCCCGGTGACGTTGAACTCGGCGTCGGGCGAGGCACCCGTGGCGCTGCCCGCAGCACCGCCGGCCGCTGCACCGCCTGGCGCACCGCTCGCGCCCGCCGCGCTCGGGGCACCTGCTGCCCCGGCCGCCCCGCTTGGCGCGCTACCAGCGACCCCACTGGGTGCGCCACTCGGGACACCCCCGGCTGCTGCACCGCTCGGTGCACCACCCGCACCACCGGCCGCCGCACCGGGCGCACCACCAGCGGCCCCGTTCGGCGCGCCACCGGACGGCGCTGCACCCGCTCCGGGCGGTACTGCACCGGCTGCGCCACCCGGACGGGCCGCGGCCCCACCCGAGCCACCGGAGGGCTGTCCGGCACCGGCCGACGGGGCGCTCGCTCCACCGCTCCTCGACGGCCCGCCGGCACCACCGGATCCGCTGGCTGGCGGCGTGGCGCTTCCGGCATCACCCTGCGGTGCGCTGCCCTCGCCAGCACCGCTGGACGGGGGCGTCCCCTCACTCGGCGCTTTGCCGCCGTTGTCTCCCGACGGAGCCTCTCCATCGGTTGGTGTTGGAGATTGAGGCGGTGATTCAGGTTCTGAGGAAGTTTCCTCATCCGATCCGCCCGATTCATCCGTCTTATCCGAAGTTTCGTTGTCGTTCGTGCTCTCGGGATTTTCGGGAGTTGTCGTGTCGGTTTCAGTCGTCGTTTCTGATTCGGTCGTCGTTTCTGATTCGGTACTGGTCGGCGTCGTCGTTTCTTCCGTGGTAGTCGGCGTCGTCGACGTTTCCGAAGAGTCCGTCGTGGTTGCCGACGTCTCGTGGGAGTCCTCGTTGTTGGCCGCCATCACCGAGGTCGAACCCGTCCCCGGCGATCCAGCGGTCGTGAGTTCCGTCGACTGTTCGACGGTCGTGTTGGGACTGTCGTTCGTGCTCTCGTTCGGCAAGACGTCGCCCGTGAGGACGCCGACGACGCTTCCCTGGATCGTGAGAAGAACGACGAGAACGGCGGCGAGCGCGGCCCGGTTCATTCACCACTCCTCCGCAGCGACCGCCTGCTCGTCGATTGCGGCCCATCGAGACGGCCCGCACCCCCTGTGTGTATTCTCCTACTGACGGCACTCATACTACGTCGATACACACAGCTAACAGTTATACGGCTTTCGGAATCCGCAACCCAGCGAGAGAAACCGTCGTCAGAACGTCGAGATGTCGCCCTCGATGACACGCTCGGTCAGCCCGGTGATGTCGGCGAGTTCGCGGTCGACGATCGTGCGGATCTCGTCCTCGACGTCGCCGACGGCGATGCCCGCCTCGGTGCTCACGTGGATGTCGGCGACGTGTGGCTGATCGACGGGGCGACCGATCTGGCTCAGCAGTCGGACCCGAAGATCGCGGATGCCGGCCACGTCGTCGACGACGCGCTCGGCGATCTCCGTCGAGAGGAGGTTGTAGATCTTGCCGATATGGTTGACCGGGTTCTTACCCGAGGTGGCCTCCATGCTCATCGAGCGGTTCGGCGTGATGAGTCCGTTCGCGCGGTTGCCCCGCCCGACGGAGCCGTCGTCGCCCTGCTCGGCGGAGGTGCCGGTGGTGGTGAGGTAGATCGAGCCCGCATCGTAGTCGTCGGCGGTGTTCACGTCGATCGAGACCGCCCGATCGGTGTACTCGCCGGCGATCTCGGCAACGTACTCGCGAACCTCCTCGACCGCTTCGGCATAGGCATCGACGTCCCCGATATACGCATCCACCATCGCGGCCGCCACAGTAATATCGATCTCGTCGCCCTCGCGCTTGCCCATCACCTTCACGTCGGGCCCGAGCTCGGGATGCTCGGCGGCGTACTCGCCCGTGAGTCGCCGCTCGGCGTTCAAGACGATCTCCTCGGTCTCGGAGAGCGGCGCGTGACCCACGCCGTAGCTCGTATCGTTGGCCATCGCCACGCCACCCTCGCCGAAGACGTCCCGGAGGTCGCCGCTGCCCTCACCGAGTTTGACGTCGATCACGATGTCGGTGCCGACGTCGAGTTCCGGCACGTGCGCTTCGAGATACTGGCGGGCCGCCCGGAGCGCGATCGGTTCGGTGGGGATCGTCGTCCCCTCGTACTCGCTGGTCGCGCGCCCGACGATGAGCAGGTAGATCGGTTCGACGACCTCACCGCCGCCGAAGGCGGGGGCGGCGCTACCGGCGACCAGCTGGGTTTCGTCGGTGTTGTAGTGAAGGATCCGTCCGACGCGATCGAGATAGGCCGCCGCGAGCGCCCGCGAGACGCTCTCGGCGATGCCGTCACACAGCGAGTCGGGATGGCCGATCCCCTTTCGCTCGACGATCTCGACCGGCTCGTCCTCGGCGGCCGGCCGATCGAGCGCCGCCACGCGGATGTTGCGTTCGGTCATGCCGTGGGTTCGCCGCCGCCTGGCCTATAACTTGCGGAAACCTTCGCGCGCCCGGAGATAACCAGTAGTTATTCGTTCGGCGGTCGTTCGTCCGTTTCGGCCGCGGACAGCAGTTCGAGATAGGAGGTCCGGATCTGTTCGTCCGGATCACAGTCGAGCGCCGCCAAGAGATCGCGCGCGCCATCGCGCACGCGTTCGATCTCGTCTTCGGTTTCGGCCTCACCCTCGACCTCGACGAACGTGCCGAGCCCCGCCACCGAATCGAGCGCGACGGTATAGCCCCGGCAGCGAAATTCCTCTCGGGTCTTCTCGACTGTCGCGGCGGGGACGAACCCGAGCGCGTCGAGGACGTTCGCCATCGCCTCGGCGCTCCCGATCGCCGTCTCGTGTTCGGCACGGGTCTTCGATCGTGCATCGACGAGCGGTCCCTTGTAGGTGAGTCGTACCGCATCGTCCTCGCGGCGGATCCTGAGCGCCTCGTCGGTCTCCGGAAAGCTCCGATGTGGCGCATCGTAGTACGTATCGACCTGCTCGACGGTGCCCACGACGTCGGCATCGAGCGCCGACAGCCGCTCGCGGACCGGTTCGTGGGGGCTGGCGACCTTACACTCGACTTCGTACACGAGGGTCGTTCGTCCGGGACGGAAACTACTCTTCGGCTTTCCAGTTGAGGTCGATGCTGATCGATTCGCGTTTGTCGCCGAGCATCGGCTCGCGCTCGCTCACCTCGATCTCGTAATCGAGGGTGTCGCGCGGCGTGAGTGCGACCGACTTGTTGCCGGCGAGGACCGTCATCTCGGCGTCCCCGCGCAGCTCGTTCGCGAGCGATTCGAGCGCTTCGGCGGCCTCGTCGCGCGAGAGGGACTGACTCGCTTCGGTCGTGTCTACCATACTCCACAGAGGACGTTCCGGTTCCTAAACCTGTCCCCTGCACGAACGGCGACGACGTCGCTCGCTTGCAGTACGTGAGCAGCGCGATTCGTCGTCCGCAGGCGAACGTGAAGCAACGTTCTTAAACGTCGAACGGGAGTTGAGAGGGTATGAGCGACGAAGCAAGCGAACAGTCCGCATCGGACGCCGACGAGGAAGCCGCAAGCGGGATTCAGGAGGGGGATTTCGTCCGTCTCGCCTACACCGCCCGCACGGTCGAGAACGACCAGCTCGTCGATACGACCGACGAGGAGGTTGCCGAAGAGGAAGGCGTCGACGACCAACAGCAGAGCTTCGAACCGCGCGTCATCGCGGTCGGTGCCGGCCACCTCTTCGACACCGTCGAGGAGGACTTCACCGGCGGCGAGGCCGGCGATTCGGGCACCGTGACGGTGCCCGCCGACGAGGCCTTCGGCGAGTACGACGAGGACGAGGTTCGGACCGTGAGCGCCGACCGCATCCCCGAGGACGACCGCTACCCCGGTGGCCACGTCGACATCGACGGCGAGCACGGCCACGTCGAGACGATCATCGGTGGCCGCGCACGCGTGGACTTCAACCACCCGCTCGCCGGCCAGGACGTCGAGTACGACTACGAGGTGCTCGACACGGTCGACGACCGCCTCGAACAGGCAGAGGGGATGCTCGGCATGTACTTCGACGCCGATTTCGATATGCGCATCGAAACGGACGAGGTCGAAGAAGAGCAGATGGTCGAGCCCGACGAGGACGAAGACGACGAGGAAGAGAGCGAACCCGAGTTCGAGACCGAAGTCGTCGAGAAGGAGACGCTCTACATCGAGCAGTCGCCTCAGCTCCAGTTCGACCAGCAGTGGATGATGGGCAAACAGCAGATCCTGGGCGATCTCATCGACCGGCTCGACCTCGATCGCGTGGTCGTCGAGGAGGTCATCGACGGCACCGGCGGGATGATGGGCGGCATGGGTGGCATGATGGGCGGTATGGGCGGTGGCGGTGGCGAGGCCGACCTCGACGCCATCGAAGAGGAGCTCGAGGACGCCGACGTGGACGTCGACGACATCACCGAGGAACTCGACGAGGAGTAACGACCCCGCGTCGAACCGTTAGGCGCGCTCGTACTGCCGATAGCCCCAATCGCCGAGGTAGACGAGCCCGCCGAGAACGAGCAGCGCGACGACGAACCCGAACCCGTTGATCAGGATCCCGCCGACACCCGCGAGAACGATGACGACGCCGAACGCGACCGGGTAGAGCGGATGTTCGCGGATCGTATCGACCGCCGCCAGCACGAGCAACAGCCCGCTGAGGAAGCCGACGACGGCGAAGACGGGGTTGCCGAAGTCGCTGAGCGCGACCGTGACGACCAGCCCGACGAGCACGATCTGGGCGGCGAGGCGTCGGAGGTCGAACGTCGACTCTGCGGTTGCCATTGCGGGCGCTGTCGGCCGGCCGTCGCATAAACGCTCCGCCGGTGACAGCCGCCGTCTCATTACGCGATATCGCGACTGGTATCCACGGCGACTCGATCGGTGAGGGTGAGTTTGAGCGTCTCGGTGAGCGCGCGCCCGCCGCGGAACTTCGGCACCGCGAGACGGTTCTCGATCGTCGCGCCAGTCGTATCGGTCGTGAGCCGGAAGATCACGTCCGCCAGATGTTCGGTGCTGTCGCGCAGCGGCGAGACGTCACGCCCGTCGAGGCAGTGCAACACGGCGATACTCCCCGTGTCGTCGACGCGTCGGCGCAGGCCGGTCATGAACTCCAGAAACGCCGGGCGCTTGGCGCGCTCGATCACCGACTGTGGATCGACGACGACGGTCGAGCGCTCGGGGAGGTCGTCGAGGACGGCGAGCGCTTCGTCGATTGGATCATCGGCGTCGATCGTCCGGACCGTCGGGTCGCCGGTATCGACGTCCGTTCGTTCGATGTTCGCCGAGACGACCGCCGCGGGTCGGTCGAGCGCGAGATAGAGCGTATCGCGCGGCACCACGAACTCGGCGAGCAGGAGTTCAGCCTGGCTCGCTGGCGGGGCCGAAAGGGCGACGATGCTTCCCGCAGGAACCCCACCCCCGAGTCGATTGTCGAGAACGTCGATGCCGGTCGGCAGGCGCGTTGGCATTGGATTATCTTGCTGGTGAGGCTGGATAAAGCTTGCCGGCGGACGGGGCGTGTCGGGGGATTCAAGACGAGTCGGTGCCCGGCTGTATGCAGTGAGCCACGACCACGTCATCAGCGCCAAGAGCCTCTCACGGGCGGACATCGAGACGGTACTCGACCGCGCGGCCGAGATCGATCGAACGCCGCCGGACCGGGATCGCCACGCCGACGACCTGCTCGCGCTCTGTTTTTTCGAGCCGAGTACGCGCACACACATGAGTTTCGAGACGGCGATCAAGCGCCTTGGCGGCGACGCGCTCGACATGGGGCCGGTCGAGTCCTCCAGCGCGACCAAGGGTGAGAGCCTCGCCGACACCGTGCGCGTCGTCGAGGGGTACGCCGACGCGCTCGTGCTGCGCCACCCCAGTGAAGGCGCGGCGCAGATGGCGAGCGAGTTCGTCGACATCCCACTGATCAACGCGGGTGACGGGGCCGGCCAGCATCCGACCCAGACGCTGCTCGATCTCTACACGATGCGCGAGGCGGCCGGCAGCCTCTCGGATCTGACGGTGGGGATCATGGGCGATCTGAAATACGGGCGGACGGTTCACTCGCTGGCCTACGCGCTCACGAAGTTCGACGCCCGCCAGCATTTCGTCAGTCCCGAGAGCCTCAGCCTCCCCCGGAGCGTGCGCTACGATCTCCACGAGTCGGGCGCACGGCTCAAGGAACACACCGATCTCGACGCCGTCATAGAGGAACTCGACGTCCTCTACGTCACCCGTATCCAGCGCGAGCGCTTCCCCGACGAGAACGAGTACCGCCAGATCGCCGGCGAGTACCGCATCGACGCCGCGACGCTCGAGGACGCGCGCGAGGAGTGCGTGGTGATGCATCCGCTGCCCCGAGTGGACGAGATCGCTCCCGATGTCGACGCGACCCAGCACGCACACTACTTCGAGCAGGCGCACAACGCGGTTCCCGTACGGATGGCGCTGCTCGATCTGCTGCTTGCGGAGGACGACCGATGAACGAGTACGACGGGAGTGAGGACGATGCCGACGAGGGGGAGGGTGGCGAGGAGTCGGCGCACGAACTCCGGATCAGCAAGATCCACAACGGCACCGTCATCGATCACATCGCGGGCGGGCACGCGCCGGACGTGCTCGCCATCCTGGGCATCGACAGCGCCACCGACGAGGTCGTCAGCATCGGGATGAACGTCCCCTCGGACAGGCTCGGCCACAAGGACGTGGTGAAGATCGAGGGACGCGAGCTCAGTCAGGACGAAGTCGAGGTCATCTCGCTCGTCGCGCCCGCGGCCTCGATCAACATCATCCGCGAGTACGACGTGATCGAGAAAAATCGCGTCGAGCGGCCGTCGACCGTCGAAGGCGTGCTCTCGTGTCCGAACCGCAACTGCATCACCACCGAAGACGAACCGGTCGCCACCCGCTTCGAGGTGCTCGACGACGGCGTGCGCTGTCTGTACTGCGGGACGATCATCCGCCGACGCCTGACCGACCACATCGACGTCTGAGGAGTGACTTTTCGACTGCGGCTGGGCGTACGCTTGCAGCCGCCGGCCGAAGGCCGAAACCCGTCCGTAACCGGTGGACGATATGGCCGATCCGGGCGCACGCTTCGGGTTCGACTTCGTGACGACGCTCGTCGGCTCCGGGCTCACCCTGCTGGTGTCCGCGGGCATCCTGCGCTACGGGAGCCGATTCCAGTGGACGACGACCGAGCTCTACGCCATCGGCGGCGGTGGGCTCTTGGTGGTCGGTCTCCTGTTCGGTATCGTCTTCGCTGCCGCCGGCTGGAAGTGAATCAATCGGCTGCGCGGAGCGAACCGCTTACCCGCGCCCACACCCCACTCCCGGTATGTTCGGGGTCGTCACGCGCAACGAGAAGGAGCTCGACTGGCCGGAGTTCGACCGCGCGTTCTTCGAGGTGAAATCCGTGAGCGGCCGGACGAACGAACCGGTCGAGGACGCGGTGAGCATGATCTCCTGTCACGCCGACAACGCAATCGCCGACGCCGATCCCGAGATCGTGCCGGTCAACGAGGCTGGCGAGCGGGCGACTCGCGAGCGCCGCTACTTCGACTGGGCGTACGTCTGTCCGACCCATCCCGGCTACCGCGAGGGGCTGCTCGAAACGATCGCCGACGCCGCCGCGATCAGTGGGGACGTCCGCCTCGACGACGTGGGCTTTCCCCGCCCGGAATACTGTTTCTGTGACCGCTGCATGGAGCGGTTCGAGGAAAGCGCGTTCGACGACCGGTTCGAATGGCGTCGCCAGACCATCACCGATTTCGTCGCCGATGCCGCCGAGCGCGTGCCGGGGCGACTGTATCTCACGCTCCATCCCGACCCGTATCCCGGCCATCTCGTCGAACGCTCTGGCATCGACTTCGACGAACTCTCCGAGTACGTCGACGAGTTCGTCGTCCCGCTGTACGACATGGCCTACTCGACGACCTACTGGATCGAGATCATCGCCAAGGGCTTTCTCGATGCGCTCAGCACACCGTTCTCGATCGAGCTCTACGCGCCCGACATCGATCTCGACGAGCTGATCCACGCCAGCGAGGTCGCCGACGCCTACGCCAAGGACGTCCTGTTCGGCTACGACGCGAGCACGGCCTGCGGGGCGATTCGGCGGATGAACGCCGAGCGCAACGAGGGCCACTCCTACGGCTGAATCGGCTCTCGTCGATCCCTCGCGCGATGGACTTTTATTTTTGGCCGACTGTGTGTTCATATGTCACGGTCCGATTCGGTCATCGCGGCGATCGCGGGCGAATCACAGAGCGAGGCCGAAAACGACGTCGTCGCCGTGGTCAAGGGCGGCGTCATCGGTGCGATCGCCGGCGGGGTCGGCCTGCTCGCGATGGCACCGATCCTCTGGGCCGGGATCGCCCTCGGTGTCATCGACAGCGCGGCCTTCTCGGAACTCGCCTATCTCGGCCTCGGACGGCCGGACAACGCGCTGCTCGGCTACGTCATCTTCGCCGGCGGTGGCATGACGACGTGGCCGCTGCTGTTCGCCGTACTCAACGACTATCTCCCCGGTCGGACGATGGTCCAGAGCGGGTTCGTCTTCGCCACCATCATGTGGACCGGGTTCCTCGTCGCCTTCTACAGCTCACAGGCCGGGCTGGCGCTCGTGCTCTACCTCCTGTTGACGCTACTCGCCCACTGGGCCTATGGGGTCCTGCTCGGACTCGTGTTCGCAGTCGTCGCCCAGCGGACGGAGGTGCTGTTCGTCACGACGGACACGATGAGCGTGAGCAAGGAAACCTGATCGGGACCGCGGCGCACGGCCGTTCACGGCGAAACACGGCGCTTTTATCCACCCGTCCGATAACGCGATCCATGAGCTTCGAGGAAGACGACGAGGTCGTTCTACACGACGAGCACAGCGAGTACGACGGCGAGACGGGGACGGTGACGCAGGTGATGGAGACGATGTTCGGCGACGCGACCTACACCGTGACTTTCGAGGAGGGTCAGGAGGCGGGCGTGCCCGAGGACTCGCTCGAAGCCGAGGAGTAAGGCGTTTGTCGCCCGAGAACTGAACGAGGGTATGAGCGGCGTTCCGTTCCACTACATCGACCTGCGGACTTTCTGCTATGCGACCGAGGACGAGGCGCGCGTCCAGGGCGCGCTCCGGCAGTTCCTCCCCGACGAGGTCGCGATCAACCGTATCGAGAACGAGGGGTTCAACGGCGATCGCATCGTCGTGCTGTCGGCTCGCGTCGAGAACGCCGACGAGATTCGCCACGTGCTCGACGAACTCGCCGCGATCGATCTCGACGCGATCCGCACCGAACTCGAAGAGCGTGTCGACGAGAACTGTTCGCTGTTCCTGCGCCTCGACAAACAGGCAGCCTACGGCGGACGAGTCGAGCGCGGCCCGGGGATCGAACTCCGCGCGAAGGTCGAGGCCTACCCCGCGAAGAAGGCGGCGGCCATCGAGAACGCCGCCGACGCGCTCGAATCGCGGGCGTAAGATGGACGCATACGAAGCCGTCCGTGCGTATCCCGACGGCGAGAGCACCGCCGCACGGCTCGCGCTGACGGCTGCAGAGTGCGATTTCTCGGGTATCGTCGTTCGCAACGGTCCCGCTGCGTTCGAGGGTGGGCCGAGCAGAAGCGAGGTCGCCGGCGAGTACGACATCGACGTGGTGGACGCGGTCGAGATCGGTGGCGAGAGCCGATCGGCGGCGAGCGCGCGGGTCAAAGAGCACCGCGAGGAGCACACGCTGGTCGTGGTCGAGGGCTCCGACGCGCTGAACCGCTTCGCCTGCGAGGAGCCCCGAGTCGACGTCCTCGCCCGGCCGATGGCCGACGGCGACGTCAATCACGTGCTCGCACGGGCAGCGAAGCGAAACGGTGTGCGCTTCGAGTTCGACTTCGGGCGCGTGCTCCGGACGAGCGGCGGCCAGCGCGTCCAGGCGCTCGGCGATCTCCGCAAACTCCGCGAGATCGTCACCTACTACGACGCACCGTACGTGGTGAGCGCGAGCCCGGAGAGCCACCTCGAACTGCGCGCACCCCGGGAGCTGCTCGCGCTCGGCGACGTCGTCGGCTTCGATCGCGAGGCGGTCGCGCAGGGGCTCGCCGAGTGGGGTCGTCTCGCCGCTCGCAATCGCGAGCGCCTAAGCGAGTCGTTCATTGGGCCGGGCGTCCGGAGAGGGAGACATGAAGAAGACGATTGAGGAACACGCCGCGCGCTTCGACGAGCATTCCGGGAACTACGACGAGGAGCAGGACGGCGCCGAGTACCGCGCCTGCTCGTCGCTGGTCGTCGAACACGCCGCGCCCGACGCCGACGACACCGTGCTCGATCTCGGCACCGGGACGGGAGCCATCGCCCTCGCGCTCGCGGGCGACGCCGAACGGGTCGTCGGCCGTGACATCTCGGACGGGATGATGGACGAAGCCCGCTCGAAAGCCACGGACGCGGGCATCGAGAACGTCGCGTTCGGCGAGGGGAGCTTCCGCGAGCCGGCGGTCGACGAGTCGGTCGATATCGTGGTCTCGAACTTCGCGATGCACCATCTGGACGACGAGGAAAAGCACGAGGCGATCGAGGCCATCGCGGCTCTCGGTCCTCGAAAATTCGTGCTCGGCGACGTGATGTTCTTCGACGAGCCCGATCCCGACGAGCCCTTCTACTCGCCCGAAGTCGACGATCCTGCCACGGTCGGCACGCTCGCGGACGCGCTGACGGATGCTGGCTTCTCGCTCACCGCGGTCGAGCGCGTTCACGATCAGGTCGGCGTGCTGGTCGCCGAACGCGCCGACGGAAGTGACGCATCGACGGCAGACGAGTAAGCGTGAAACACCTGCCGAAACATCTCCGTCCGCGCCGGCGCTATCTCGCGGTCGGGATCGAATCGTGGCCCGACGACGACTTCGGCACCCGCGACTTCCAGCGCGAGTGCTGGTACGCCGCCCAGAACCTCCTCGGCGATCCGGGGAGCGCCGATGCCGACCTCAGGGTCATCGACTTCGAGGTGGAGGACGGATCGGGGATGGCGATCGTCCGGGTGCGCCACGGTGAGGTCGAGCGAGCACGGGCGGCGATCGCCTGTATCGACACCGTCGGCGACGCGCCGGTCGGCATCCGGCTGCTCGGCGTGAGCGGAACGATACGCGCCTGTGAGGAAAGGTATAAAAGTCGCGCGGCCCGAGAATCCGCCGAGAGAAACGTCGCGTTCGCGGATGCACGACGGCTCGCGACCGTGCGGGGCGATCGGGTCGAGATAGACTCGGGGAGTGGGTTCGTGGGAGCGACAACACTCGATATCTAAAACTATGCAGGGACAATCCCAACAGCAGGCCTACGACCGCGGGATAACGATCTTCTCGCCGGACGGGCGACTCTACCAGGTCGAGTACGCCCGCGAGGCCGTCAAGCGCGGCACCGCGAGCATCGGCGTCAAGACCGACGACGGCGTCGTCTTCGCCGTCGACAAGCGCTTCCGCTCGCCGCTGATGGAGCGCGAGAGCGTCGAGAAGATGCACAAGGCCGACGATCACATCGGCATCGCCAGCGCGGGCCACGTCGCCGACGCCCGCCAACTCATCGACTTCGCACGCCGCCAGGCCCAGGTCGAACAGCTCCGCTACGGCGAGCCGATCGGCGTCGAAACGATCACCAAGGAAGTCACCGACCACATCCAGCAGTACACACAGGTCGGCGGCGCACGCCCGTTCGGCGTGGCGCTCATCATCGGCGGCATCGAGGACGGCGAGCCGCGACTGTTCGAGACGGATCCGTCGGGCACGTCGTCGGAGTGGCAGGCGCTCGCGATCGGCTCCGGCCGCAGCGAGATGATCGAATATCTCGAGGAGAACTATCAGGAGTCGATGGATCTCCAGGGCGGCATCGGTCTCGCCCTCGAAACGCTCGCCGAATCCGTCGACGGCGGCCTCACGCCGGAGGGCATCGGCGTCGCCACGATCGACGTCGAGACCGAGCGCTTCGCGGAGCTCCCCGACGACGAGGTCGACTCCTATCTCGACGAGTACGGGCTCTTCGAGAGCGACGACGAGGACACCGACGAGTAATCACGACGCCAAGCGGGCCGCGCTTTTTCGCGATGGGAAACGACTTGTAGCTTCGCCCCCCAGAGGGTGGCATGATATCGCTCGACGAGGCGGTGACGGCACGCCTCGAATCCCACGGGGCACGCTTCGAGGTGCTCGTCGATCCCGATGCGGCGCTCTCCATCGACCGCAACGAGTTCGAGGGCGATCTCGAGGACGTGATCGCCGCCGAGGACGTCTTCGAGGACGCCTCCCGCGGGGATCGCCCCGCCGAGGCCGACGTCGAGGAGGTGTTCGGGACGACCGAGCCGCTGGAGATCATCCCTGAGGTGATCCGCGAGGGCGAGATCCAGATCACGGCCGAGCAGCGCCGCGAGATGCAGGCCCAGAAGCGCAAACAGCTCATCAACACGATCGCGCGCAACGCCGTCAACCCACAGATGGACGGCGCGCCCCATCCGCCCGACCGGATCGAGTCGGCGCTCGAAGAGACCGACTTCCGGATCGATCCGATGGAACCCGTCGAGAGCCAGATCGACGACGCGCTCGACGCCTTGCGACCCGTGATCCCAATCCGCTTCGAGGAAGTGACGATGGCCGCCCAGATCCCCGCCGACCACGCCGGTAGCGCACAGGCACAGATCCGTCAGTTCGGCGATCTCGTCAGGGAGGAGTGGCAGAACGACGGCTCCTGGATCGGCGTCGTCGAGTTCCCGGCCGGCCTGCAGAACGACTTCTACGAACTCGTCAGCGAACAGTCGGCGGGCGAGGGCGAGACCAAGAAAGTGCGCGACGAGGAAGATATCCGCACCCGGTGAGCCGGCCACCGAAGGCAGTACGCTCTTATCGGTGCCGCGTGAGGGAGATTCATGACGAACAAATCGGGAGTGACGTACAGCGCTGAACCGTCGGTACGGTGCCGAACCGTCGGCTAATGGAGCGAGACGTACGGATTCGTTTGCTGGCCGTCGTCGCCCTCGGCGCACTGCTCGTGACCAGCGGCTGTCTCACGACCGATCCGGCCGTCGAACTGAACACGACTGAATCGGCGGTGTTCGCGGAGGCATCCACCGACGGGTCGGTGGCGATCGGGCAGGTGAACGCAAAGCTGAGTCTCGTCCCGAACGCGACGACCGACGAGGGCGTCGATCGGCTGCTCGTCGTCGCTCCGAACGGCGAGACGTTCCACCGGACCTCGCTCGATAGCGGCCAGTCGAGCGTGACCGTCCTCCTGCCGCCAGACGGATCCGCGACCATCGTTGCCGCAAACACCGTCAACGGCACCGTCGTCGAAACGCGCAACGCGACGATCACCGGCGATTCGCTACGCTGACTGGAGACGCTCATCATGAACAAACTCTCGAAGTGGATCCTCATCGACGGCAACCGACTGCTCGTTTCCGTTCTGCTCGCCGCCGCGGCGTTCCTGATCACGTTCGGTGCGACGCAGATCGAACTCATCACGTTCCAGCCGGCGAGTGCCGTCTCGTCGATGTTCGGCAGCGGCGTCGTCTCCGGGCTGTTCTCGGTCATCACGATCACGCTCACCGTGAACCAGCTGGTGCTCTCGCGGGTGTTCGGGACGGTCGAAGATCTCACCGACCGGCTCGACGGTACGCGCGAGTTTCGGCAGTCGGTCGCGGAGCTCACGGGGCGGGCCACGAGCCCGAACGACCCGGCGGCGTTCCTCGCGCTCATCGGCGAGACGCTCGACGAGCGGGTGGAAGCGTTCGCGACGGAGCACGACGGTGAGACGACCGACGAGATCGAGGAGTACCGCTCGGCGATGCACTCCTACGCCGAGCGCCTCGAAGGGGTCGCGGGCACCGGGGACACGATGGCGATCGTCTCGACCCTGCTCGGGCCGGCCTACGCACAGCGACTGACGGAAACGGAGACCATCCGCCAGTCGTACGACGACCGCTCGACCGAGGAGCTCGACGCGGTGACGGAGCTGCTGGAAGCGGTCGCGGTCGCCCGACAGTTCTTCAAGACGATCGCGATCCAGCAGGATCTCGCACAGCTCTCGCGACGGCTGGCCACCCTCGGCATCCCCATCCTGCTCGTCGCGTTTTACGCCACGACCGTCTACACGTCCGTCCCGAGCACGACGGTCGCCCAGCCGTTGCTGCCGATCGTCGTCAGCGCCGCCATCGCCATCGTGTTGCTGCCGCTCGCGATCCTCCTCAGCTACATGCTCAGGCTCGCCACGATCGCGCGCTATACGGTCTCGGTCGGCCCGTTCGTCCCGCCCGAAGAACAGACCTGACGACGCATCGATCGGTTCGGTCGGCAGCGAGCGACGGACGACGAATCGGACCCGGGATTGAAAGGGGATGGAGCCGTATTTCCGACCGATCGACGCCACGCGTCGAGCCACCACATGAAGGTCATCATCGCAAAGCGGGTCGATTCGGGCAGCGCCGACACGGGTGAGATCGCCGATCTCGCGGCGGCGGCCGGTCACGAGGTCGTCGGCACGCTCACCCAGACCAGAACCGAGGACGCCGCGCTCCATCTCGGCGAGGGGAAGGCCGACGAGCTCGCGGCGCTCGTCCGCGATCGGGACGCGGCGGCGGTGATCTTCGACAACCGGCTCGGCCCGTACCAGATCTACAACCTCGGCCAGCATCTGCCGGGCGACACCGAAGTGCTCGATCGGTTCCGACTGATCCTCGAGATCTTCGGTCAGCGCGCGGAGACGAAGAAGGCCCAGCTCCAGGTCGAACTCGCCGAACTCAGATACGAACTCCCGCGCGCGGAGGCGAAGACGAGCCTCGCCAAGCGCGACGAACGCCCGGGGTTCATGGGGCTCGGCGAGTACGACGAATCGCGTGAGCAGGACATCAAGGCCCAGATCAGCGCGATCCGCGAGGAGCTCGACGGGATCGAGGAGACCGAAGCCCATCGACGCGAACAGCGCCGTGAGTCCGGCTTCGATCTCGTGGCGCTGGCCGGCTACACGAACGCCGGCAAGTCGACGCTGTTGCGCCGGCTCGCCGCCGACGTCGACATCGACGAGAACGAGGGGCTCCATCCGGATCTCGATTCGACCGCCGAATCCGAAAATCGACTGTTCACGACGCTCGGGACGACCACGCGCCGGGCGGCGATGGATCGCCCAGTGCTCGTGACCGATACGGTCGGATTCATCTCCGATCTCCCGCACTGGCTAGTCGAATCGTTCAAGTCGACGCTCGATTCGGTCTACCGCGCCGACCTCGTGCTCCTGATCGTGGACGCGAGCGAGCCGACCGAGACGATGCGCGAGAAGCTCGTCACCGCCCACGACACGCTCTACGAGCGCAACGAGGCCCCGATCGTCACCGTTCTGAACAAGACCGACCGGGTCGACGCGGACGAGCTGGCCGAAAAGCGCGAGGCGCTGTCGGCGCTCGCACCCAATCCCGTGTCGATCAGCGCCGCCGAGGGCGACGACGTCGAGCTACTGCTCGAACGCGTCGAAGACGAACTTCCCGATTACGAACGCGAACGGCTCGTGTTGCCGATGGGCGACGGGACGATGAGCCTCGTCTCCTGGATCCACGATCACGCCCGCGTCGAGGACGTCTCCTACGGCGAGCAGGTGACGGTCACGTTCGCCGCGCGCCCGACGGTCGTCGAGCAGAGCCGGGATCGCGCCGCGAACCTCACCGTGCCGGCCGAGTCGGCCTGAGCGTTCGGTCGGTAGCGGAATCGTCGTCGACCGTCATCGTTCCCGGGGTCGCGTAGCCGGTTCGAATCCGGGGACAGCGGGCGACCGAACGGACGACGATCCCGGTAGTTTCTTGTCATCGACGAAACGTTCGCCGAACGTCACAGATCATGGCGACGGAGACGAGTTACAACCCCGCGTACGACGACTACACGAGCAACGAGTATCCGCCGGATTGGGACGGCCGACGGAAGGCGGTGCTCACCCGCGACGGCTACACGTGTCAGAGCTGTGGCGTCAAGAGCACGCGCGTCGACGACGTTTACTTCGACGTCGACCACATCGTGGCGAAATCCGACGGTGGTGGCCACGAGCTGTCGAACCTCCAGACGCTCTGTCCGACCTGCCACGCCGACAAACACGCCGGCAACGGGAAACTCGAACGGCGAGCACGGGACTGGGAGCGCCGGAACACGCGGTCGTTGACGTGGCGCGTGCTCCGCGTGCTGCTCGTCGTTCCCGTACTGTTCAACTTGCTCACCAGCAGCCCGGAGAGCGTCACCGACGAGTACGGCCGCGAGATCGAACTCACCCCGGTCGGTTCGCTGCCCACACTTCCGACCGATCACGGCGTCAGCACCGACGTACGGGTCGCGACGCTGTGGAACAGTTCCTCGTCGTCGGTTCAACAGGTCGGCCTGTTCGCGCCGGTCGACAGCGATCGTGACGACGATGTGACGCTGATCCGGTTCGTCGTCTGGGCGGACAACGGACTTCGCCGACTGCACGAAAACGAACGCTATCGCCTGATCGGCGGGCGTACGAACGAGTACGACGGCGACGCACAGCTCGTGCTCGACGGCCAGAGCGAGATCCGACCGCTCGACGGTAACTGATCGGAAATTCAGCTTTCCTCGGCCGTTTTCTCCTTTTCGAGCACTCGCACGTCCTCGATCGCTGTCGTGGGATACTGGCCGTCTTCGTCCTTCTCGGCGGCTTTCGTCATGTCCCAGACGGTGTCGAGCCCCGTCGTCACGCCCTGAAGGGCCTCCATCTCGCAGCCCGTCTTGCCGGTGGTCTCGACGGCGACGGTGAGCGTCACGCGATCGTCGGCGAGGGTGAACTCGGTCTCGACGTTCGTGATGGGGATCTGGTGGCAGAGCGGGATCGTCTCCCAGGTGTGCTTGACGGCACGAATCGCGGCGATGCGCGCGGTCGCGAGGACGTCGCCCTTCTCGATCCCGTCGTCGGCGATCGCCGCGACCGTCGATTCCTGGAGATGGATCGTCCCGCGGGCGACCGCTCGGCGCGCGCTGTCGGGTTTCGCGCCCACGTCGACCATCTGTGCGTTGCCCTCGGCCGTGGTGTGGGTCAGGTCGCTCGCGTCGCCCGGGTCGTCGCTCATCGGTCCGCCTCCATCGCGTGCGGGATCCCGTCGAGCAGTTCGGAGGCGAGCAGCCCGCTCTTGGAGAACCGCTCGGCCGCCCGGCCGTTGACGTATGGTGCGACGCTGGCCGCCTCGAACGGCTCCCGCGTCGCGAGCAGCGCGGCCGTGATCCCGGCGAGCACGTCGCCGGTCCCGCCGACGGTCATCCCGGCCGTTCCGGTCCGAGAGATCCGCGTCCGCTCGCCATCGGTGATCACGTCGTCCTTCGCCTTCGCCAGCACGACGTGGCCGAGATCGGCGGCGAAGGACTCGATCTCGTCGGCGTGCTCGCGGAGATCGTCGACGTTGGGGCCGCCCATCGCGGCGAGTTCCTTGCGGTTCGGGGTACACACGAGCGTCGCGTCCGTCTCGATCTCGGGAACGACGGCGAGTGCGTCGGCATCGACGACCGCTCGCCCGTCGAATCGCTCCAGAAACTGCTCGACGGCCGTGTGGGTCTCGTCGGCGCTGCCGAGGCCCGGCCCGAGCACCACGATATCGTCGTGGTCGGTCGCCGTCTCGACCAGTTCGTCGACGTGATCGGGTCCGAGTCGGTCGGCGTCGTAGGGCTGGACGATGAGGTCCTCGGCGTAGCCCGCGATCGGATCGAACACCCGCTCGGGGGCGGCGACGAAGGCGAGATCGGCACCCGCCCGGAGCGCGGCCTGCCCTGCGAGCGCTGGCGCGCCGGTGTAGGGACCACCGCCGACGACGAACACGCGCCCCGAATCGCCCTTCTCGCCGTGCGGGTCGCGCTCGACGGCGAGATCACCCGGCCCGACGAACCGCTCGGCAGCCCGCGGGATGCCGATGTCGGCGACCCGTACGTCCGCGTCGAGCGCGTCGAGTCCGGGTTTCGTGTCGTGGAACGTGACGACGTGGTCGGCGTCGACGGCTCCCGCACCCCCCTCGCCGGTGTCGGCGTCGACACCCGATGGAACGTCGACCGAGAGGACGGTCGCGTCGGAATCGTTCATCGCGCGCGCAGCCGTGGCCTCGGGCTCGCGGAGTTCGCCGGTGATGCCCGTGCCGAGCATCGCGTCCACGACGACGTCCGGGTTTTCGAGATCGAGATTTCGTGAGTCGCGTACCTCGTCGATCTCGTAGCCACCCTGTCCGAGCGCTGCCCAGTTCTCGCGGGCAATCTCGGTCGTGATCGTTTCGGCGCGTCCGAGCAGCAGCGTGCGCGTGTCGTACGTGTCGAGAAAACGCGCGGCAACGAACGCGTCACCACCGTTGTTGCCCCGGCCGGCGACGATCGTCACGCGCGCGTCCGGGTCCGCAATGTCGCGGACCGCACCGGCGACGGCGTTGCCGCTCGATTCCATCAACTGTTTCCTGGGGACGCCGAGCGCCGCCGCGTTCTCGTCGACGGCGGCCATCCGGTCGGTGTCGATCATGACGAGTCCATCGACCGCCGGCGAATTAAGCGTGCGGACTACCGGCGAACCTCGAACCCGGACAGTCCCTCGGGATCGTCGTACTCGACATCGACGTTCTCGACCGTGGCGGCTGGACTGCCGTCGTAGCACCACTCGACCATGCGCTCGACACTCTCCTCTCCACCCTCGAAAACCGCCTCGACGCGGCCGTCGTCCAGGTTCGGCACCCAGCCGTCGACGCCGATCTCGCGGGCGGTGTCGCGGGTGTTCGCACGGTAGGCGACGCCCTGGACGCGACCGGAGACGAACACGTGGGCACGGGTCTCGCTCATGGGACGGGTTGCTCGGCGACGAGCAAAAGCAGTCTGGCTCCAGGAACGGATCGCCGACGATCACTCGACCCCGCCGCGCAGGTAGTGAAACACGTACGTCTGGACGTAACCCGCGAATTCGCCGCCGAAGCGCTCGCGGATCGCCCGCGAGGTCTCGGCGTAGGAGTCGCGATCGCAGTCGGGGTAGTGTTCGGAAATCGCTTCCTGGATCCAGGTGTCGAGCGGGACGGCTTCGAGGTAGTCGAGCGCGAAGAGGAGCACGCAGTCGGCGACCTTGTCACCGACGCCGACGAACTGCTTGAGATACTCGTGGGCCTCCTCGAAGGCCATCCCACGGGCCGATTCGGGGTGTGCTTCGCCGCTCGCGACGAGTTCGGCCGTCCGCTCGACGTAAGGCGCTCGATAGCCGAGCGAGCACTCGCGCAGTTCCGCCTCGCTGGCGGCAGCCAACTGTGTGGGTGTCGGGAAGGCGTGGTAGGTTTCACCGTCGAACTCGATCGTCGAGCCGAACTCGCGGGCGAGCGTGCGCTGCATCCCGTGGATGCGGGATACGCGCATCTGTGCCGAACAGATGAACGAGACGAGCGAGACGAACGGCGGGTCGCGAACCACTCGCAGCCCCTCGTAGGCGTCGAACGCCCGCTCGATCAGCGGCTCGGCCGGCGTCGCCGCGCGGATGGCGTCGAGATCGTCGTCGAGTCGTAGTCGGTGGGTGAGCGGCGCCGTCGCGTCGGTCGTCGCCTCCCAGTCGAGTCGACCGTCGGTCTGGCGAGTGCGGATCACCTCGCGCTCGCCGGTGACGGTCGCCGGGAGCACCGTCTCGTACCACGCCGATCCGCCGACGGCCGACGGCTGGTCGTACATCCGGCCGTCCGCACGCTGCCACGCGTAGCTCTGACCGCTTTCGAGCGTGGCCTGCAGATCGAAGTCGCCCGCCACCTCGTCGAGATCCAGGCTGCCGGTCTCCATCACGATGGTGGACGAACGGGTGGTCGTTGGCCCTTTCGACTTCGGCGACCCAACGTTGATACTATCAGCCGATGAACGGCCGACATGGACTGTCGAGTCGTCGTCGAGGCCGCCGTGCCCGTCTACGATGTCGAGACGCCCGACGAGGCCGTCCGCATCGCCATCTCGAAGACCGGCGGAATGCTCAACCCCGATCTGAGCTACGTCGAGATCGAGATGGGCTCGCGCAGCTCGCCGGCCGGCGAGGAGCTGGAACCCGCCTTCATCGTTGCCGACGAAGCGCTCGTCGCGCTCGAACTCGAAATGACCGTCTTCAACGTCGAGCGCGAGGAACACGCCGCCCGCATCGCGCGCAAGGAGATCGGCCAACGACTCGAAAACATCCCGCTCGACGTCCTCGAAATCGAGGTCCTCGAAAGCGGCGACGAAGCCGAAGATGACGATGACGTCGCCACTGACGAGGATACCAGAGATGAGAATGCCAGTAGCGGAGACGATTCCAGTGGCGGAAACGACGGCGACGACGATCTGCTGCCGGAGTTCGACGAGCTGCTCGAAGAGTGAGCCGCGGCGCTACGGAACGTTGCTGACCGGAGAACGCGGTTGTCTGCCGTTCGCTCGTCTCAGTCGGCGGCCGCCGGAACCGTCTCCTCGTTTTCGGTTCGTCGCATATCGGTTGTAATACCGTCGGCGAGCGCGAAAACGGCGGCTTTGTGGTCTGTCTTCGACTGATGAATCGATGTCGGACGAACGCCGAGCGATTCGTACGAGTCGTAGTCGGCCGATTTCCCCGTCCGTGCTTCGTGATGCTTACGTACCTCTGCAAGCAGGCCGTGGAGGTGGATAAGCTCCTGCTTTTTCATGGGCACTTGCCCCTAGTGACTGGAGGATATTAGTAGTATCCTGACTCTCGTTAACATACGGGGGCGAAAAACGCCGCGAAACGGCCGTTCGCGGCAGTAAGTGTCATTGACGATAATGTATATTACAGACGGCTCGGCCGACTACTGGAACTGTTTGAACGCGCTGAGATCGCGGTCGGTTCGCATGAACTCACTGATACGATAGCTCGCGTGACAGTTCGGACAGTGGAACGTCGACCCGTCCGCCGGAAGCTCGCGCGGCGTCTCGCGCCAATGTTTCGCACACTCCGGACACAACAGTTGGACGGCTGCTTCGTCCATGTCACCGTTCAACACGCGACGAGTACAAAAAAGTTCGCGTCGATCAGGCGGCCATCACGTCGCCTTCGGCTTCGAGCAGCTCCTTGTACCGGTTACGGATAGTGACTTCGGAGATGTCGGCAACCTCGCTGACCGCGCCCTGCGTCACCTTCTCGTTGGTGAGCAGCGCGGCGGCGTAGACCGCGGCGGCGGCGAGCCCGACGGGGCTCTTGCCGCTGATGATCCCCTCGTCCTTGGCGGTCTCGAGGAGCTGTCGTGCGCGCCGTTCGGCCTCCTCCGAGAGTTCGAGATCGGAGGCGAACCGCGGCACGTAGCTCGCGGGGTCGGCCGGCTGGATCTCCAGGCCGAGCTCGCGGACCACGTAGCGGTAGGTTCGGGTGAGCTCCATCTTCCCCACTCTGGAGACGGTGGCGATCTCGTCGAGGCTCCGGGGCGTGCCAGCCTGGCGGGCCGCCGCGTAGAGCGCCGATGTCGAGACACCCTCGATCGAGCGCCCGGGCAGGAGATCCTCGTCGAGTGCACGGCGGTAGATGACCGACGCGGTCTCGCGGACGCTGTCGGGCAGGCCGAGTGCGCTCGCCATACGATCGATCTCGCCGAGCGCCTGCTTCAGGTTGCGCTCCTTCGAGTCGCGGGTGCGGAAGCGCTCGTTCCAGGTGCGCAGGCGCTGCATCTTCTGGCGCTGGCGCGAGGAGAGCGCGTTGCCGTAGGCGTCCTTGTTCTGCCAGCCGATGTTCGTCGACAGCCCCTTGTCGTGCATCATGTTCGTCGTCGGGGCACCGACCCGCGACTTCTGGTCGCGTTCTGCACTATCGAACGCCCGCCACTCGGGACCACGGTCGATCTCGTCGGCCTCGACGACGAGCCCACAGTTCGTACAGACGGTCTCGCCGTGCTCGCTGTCGGCGGCCAGCCGGCCACCACACTCGGGACAGACGAGCTCGTCTTCGTCGACCTCCTCTTGCTCGACCTCGCTCTCGTCGGTTCGTTCTCGCTCGTTGACTCGTGTTGTTGAATCGCTCATGGGTTTGTGACTCGGATGCGGTTGGCTGCTGGGGATCGGTCGCGCCCACTCCCAGAACTCGGTATCTGACAATACGTTAGCTCGTAAACTACTTAAAGCTACCGATTACACCCCGCCGAAATCGGACGTGTCACGCCCTCTCGACGCCGTCTGTGCGGAGGGGGTTAAACTGCCGCTTATCGCGGCGCTTTTCCGGGTAGACGTATCCACGACGCTGCTCACGACGGAGGGTCGTGCGCGAGTAAGGAGAGTGATAGGCCTGCAGTTTCCTGCACGTTTTCCGATCGAACGCCCTCGACGGCTCCGTGCCACGTTCAGTCCCACGTGACCCACGTGAGGAAGGCGACGCCACCGAACTCGAACAGTCGGAGCGCGAGCATCGCCTTCTGAGCGGGTGGTGGAACGAGCTCGGGGTTCGTCACCCAGAGCGTGAGCGTCTCGTGGAAGACGAAGAAGTAGATCGCCAGCGCGTTCTCCGCGAGCAGCAGGACTGCGAAGACCAGCAGGCCGAGGGTGTGCTTCGAGCGGAACTGGAGGAAGTTCCGCCCCCAGACGTAGCCCAGTCCGAGGAGCAGGAGCACGTTCAGCGCGCTGAACACGCGCATCGCGTCGATCAGAGCCGCCATCTATCCCTACATACCTCGTTTGCGTGCATATACTCTTTCCCAAATCGGACCATACTCAGTTCACCTCGTCGATGATTTCCTCTATCGTCTCCCAGTGATGGCGCGCCTGATCGGTCGGGAGATAGACCGCACCGTAGTCGTCACCGCTGTTTTCGAGAACGTTGTTCTCCTCCAGCACGTCGAGATGATGACGGACGGTTTTGTAGTCGAGATCCAGCTCCTCGGCGAGACGGTTGGCGTTGCGCGGCCGTTCGTCGAGCGCCTGGAGGATACGCACGCGGTTCGTGCCGCCGCGTGTCCCGGTCAGCACGTACCACAGAACGGCCTCCATCGACGGAAACTGACACACCCACCCCTTGTAAGCGCACCGACCGAATCTGTTCTCAGACGGTGAAGAGGTCGCCCTCGTCCGGTACCGAAAACAGTCCGATGCGCGCGCCGGCGTCGAGCCAGGCGTGACCGTACGAAAACGCCGCGAGCGCGTTCACCGGGTCGTCGCTGGCACGGAAATGTCGCCCGTCCTCCAGATACGAGCGCGCCATCTCCTCGTAGTCGGCCGCGGAATCGGCCAGCGGCGTCCCCGTCGGCGGCGCGATCGTCGCCGCATCGAGCGCGTCGGCGAGCAGCCGTTCGTACCGGTCGGTCTTCTCCGCGAGATCTGCAGGCATGGCCCGACCGAGGGGGACAGCCCCCTAAACTCCCGCGACAGCACAAGGTAGTTATTCGCGGACCGTCAATCGAGTGTATGAACGAGGACGCGGAGCCGGTCCATCGTCGGCTCGTCATCACGGGGTCGGGCATCGCGGGACTGACGGCGGCCATCTACGCTGCGCGCGCGAACAACGACCCGCTGGTGCTGGAGGGTGACGAACCGGGCGGCCAGCTCACGCTCACGACCGACGTCGCCAACTATCCGGGCTTTCCCGAGGGGATCGGCGGGACGGAGCTCATCAACGAGATGAAAGAGCAGGCGAAGCGCTTCGGCACGGAGATCGAGCACGGTGTCGTCGAATCCATCGACGATGCCGAACGGCCGTACGAGCTCACGCTCGCGAGCGGCGAACGCTACACGGCCGACGCCGTCATCGTCGCCAGCGGCGCGAGCGCGCGTACGCTCGGCGTCCCCGGCGAGGACGAACTCATGGGTTACGGCGTCTCGACCTGTGCGACCTGTGATGGGGCCTTCTTCCGCGGCGAGGAGATGCTCGTCGTCGGCGGCGGCGACGCCGCGATGGAGGAAGCGACCTTCCTGACGAAGTTCGCCTCGAAAGTCCACCTCGTCCACCGCCGCGAGGAGTTCCGTGCCGAGGACTACTGGGTCGAACGCCTCGAAGAACACGTCGAGGAGGGCGACATCGAAGTGATGCGGAACACCGAACTCGCCGAGATCCGCGGCTCGCCCGAAGAAGGCGTCGAGGACGTCTCGCTACTCACCAATCCCGAAGGCCATCCGAGCGAGAAGCGCGACGATCCCCAGACCGACGAGTTCGATTTCGACGTCGGGGCCGTCTTCCTCGCCATCGGTCACACGCCGAACACCGACTATCTCCGCGACACGGGCGTCGAGATGGACGACGCCGGCTATCTCACCACCGCGGGCGGTACGGGCGGCGGCCAGACCCACACGGACGTCCCCGGTATCTTCGGCGCTGGCGACGTGGTCGACCACCACTACCAGCAGGCCGTGACCGCCGCCGGGATGGGGAGCAAGGCCGCGCTCGACGCCGACACGTATCTCGAAACTCACACCGACGAAGCGCAGACGGCACCGCTGGCCGAATCCGACGACTGATCACTCGACGGCGTAGCGACAGAGCACGCCGTCGTCGACGCGCTCGACGTCTTTGAGGTCGAGCTCCGGAAATTCGTCGACGAACCCCGTACCGTCGGCGAGCGTCGGCGCATCGCGACCACCGATCAGGAGCGAGCCGACGAAGAGCGACAGTTCGTCGACGAGTCCCGCCTCGAACGCCGAAAAGAGGATCTCACCACCACCCTCGACGAGCAGTCGGTCGATCCCCTCGTCTTCGAGCGCGGCGACCCCCGCCGCGAGATCGACCCGCTCGTCGCCGGCGACGAGCAGTTCCGCACCCGCGTCCCGAAGAGCGGTGCGTCGATCCTCGGGTGCCGATGCACCGATCAGGACGTAGCTCACGGCGGCGTCGTCGAGCACGCGGCTGGACGGCGGTGTACGAGCACGTGTGTCGACGACCACACGCGCGGGGTGAGCTGGTTTGCCAGCCTCACGACGCTCCGCGCGCAGCTCGGGATCCTCGACGGTGAGATGGGGATCGTCGGCGCGTACCGTCCCGCCGCCGACGAGCACCGCGTCACAGGACGCACGGAGCGCGTCGACGCGCGCGAAATCGTCGGGCCCGCTGATGACGATCTGCTCGCGCCGCCGCGAGGAGAGTTTGCCGTCGGCGCTCATCGCCGCGTTGGCCACGACGTGCATGGGGACGGTAGCCGACGACCTCGAAAGCCGCTTTCGATGCCGTGGAACCGGGGCGAAATCGGACCGTGGACGCCGTGATCGTCGAAATCGGTGTCTGTTGCGCTGATGAACGAACGGGAGGAGATAAGTGCGCGCGTGGCGTTCGATTCTACCGAACAGCATGGCAGGGACGTCTCGTCGAGCAGTGCTCAAGGCTCTCGGGGTGGTCGGTATCGGTTCCGGTGTGGCCTACGGTGCGCTCCAGATGGAACCGAGCGAGAGCGCCGTCAACGGCTCGAACGAAACCCGAACGACCACGACCGCCGAGCGGACACGGACGAACGCAGCCACGACGCCGACACCATCGACGTGGCGACTCGGAGCGGCGGGCCAGTCACAGCTCTCCTCGTCGGTCGGCGGGTTCGCCGAAGGCTCCATCCGTCCGGACGGGCGCTACGCGGCCGTCGGAACGCGGTTTTCGGGCACCGGGAGCTATCTCGTCGATCTGACGGATCCGAGTGCGCCCGAGCTCGTCCATCACTTCCCGGCCGACGACGGCGTGCGCTGTCTCGACGTCAAGTTCGGCCCAAAGAAGGGGTTGTACTGTCGGAGCAACCACCCGGCCGGCGACTCCGGCGTCCAGATCGTCGATTACGGGTTCGCCGAAGGGACGCCGAAATCGCCGCAGATCATCGGCGAACTCAACGCCAGCGGGACGCACAATCTGTTCGTTCGCTCGAACGAATCGGTCGTCTACACGGTCAACTACAGCGACGATCCGGACACCGGCGGGATCGACGTCTGGGACGTCTCCGACCCGCGCTCGCCACAGCAGCACGGTGTCGCTGGCCCGCCCGGCTTGGCACACGACGTCGTCTACGACCCGAAACGCGGGCTGCTCCACTGTGCGTACATGGGCGAGATGGTCGATGGCTACGTGCTGCTCGACGCGACCGACCCGCTGAACCCGCGTCGGGTGGGTCACTTCGACTACGACAAGCAGCGCTCCTACGCTGACAGCGAGGTCGGCGAGGAGGCGTTCGGGAACTGCCACTACGCGCTGCCCGATCCGCGCCGCGACCTCGTGGTCGTCGGCGACGAGCGCTCCTACGGGACGCCGGGCGGCAAACACGTCTTCGACATCGGCTGGCGCGACGGCTCGCCGGAGAACCCGATCCCTATCGGGTTCACCGTCTCGCCGAACGCCGAGCGCATGGAGTCGGGCGACGACGGGACGGACGACCAGACCGAGCGCTTCGACTGGACCGGCCACCAGTTCGACATCGTTCCCCGGGGGGACGCCACGCTGGTGGTGAGCGGCGACTGGCACGAGGGCACGGTGCTCTACGACATTACCGATCCGACGAACCCACACCCGATCGACCGCCACCGCACCGACGCGCCCGCGGTGCCGAATCCGGCCGATGATCTCCAGGTGTTCGGCGATCCGCCGATGGCCTACAGCGCCATGTACAACGAAAAGCGCGGGTTCGCGCTGACGAGCGATCTCTTCACCGGGATCTACACCTACCGCATCGACGGCGTCGCCGACACCGAGACGGCGGCGAGTACGACCGAGAGCGACTGACTGCGGGCGCGAACGCTTTAGTTCGTTCCGCTCCGAAGACAGGTGATGACACTCGACGATCATGCCGAGGAGCTCGCCTCCGCCCTCGGCGTCGACAAAGAGGAGGTCAAAGCGGATCTGCAGAACCTGGTGGAGTACAGCGTGCCGATCGAGGAGGCCAAGAGCAGCCTCCGGCGGAAGTACGGCGACGACACGAGTGACGGAGCTCCGACGAGCAAGGCCATCGCCGACGTCGCGACGGGCGACGGCTCGGTGACGGTTCGCGGGCGAGTGCTCACGGTCGGCAAACGCTCGATCCGCTATCAGGGCGACGAGCTCGTGATCTTCGAGGGTGAGCTTGCCGACGAATCGGGCACGATCTCCTACACGGCCTGGGAGGATTTCGAGCTCGCGCCGGGCGACACGATCGAGGCACACGGGGCCGGCGTCCGCGAGTGGGAAGGCGATCCCGAGCTCAACCTCGGCTCGGAGACGACCGTCGCGTTCGCCGACGAACCCCTCGACGTCTCCTACGAGATCGGTGGCGAGAGCACGCTCGCGGAGCTCGTGCCGGGCGATCGCGGGCGCACGCTCGCGGTCCGCGTCGCCGAGGTCGAGGAGAAGGTCATCGACGGGCGCGACGGCGAGACGCAGATCCTGAGCGGCGTGGTCGCCGACGAGTCGGGACGACTCCCGTTCACCGACTGGAACCCCCACGACGGGATCGACGAGGACGCGTCGATTCGTATCGAGAACGCCTACGTCCGCGAGTTTCGCGGGGTGCCCTCGGTGAACGTCGCCGAATTCTCGACGATCGAGCCGCTCGACGAGACGATCGAGGGTGGCGAGAACGCCCCGCGGATGAGCGTCCACGAGGCGATCGCCACCGGGGGGCTGTTCGACGTGACAGTCACCGGGAGCCTGCTTGCGGTCCGGGACGGCTCCGGACTCATCCAGCGCTGTCCGGAGTGCGGGCGCGTCATCCAGCGGGGCGAGTGCCGCGCTCACGGCGACGTCGACGGCGAGGACGACCTGCGTGTGAAGGCCATCGTCGACGACGGGACGGCGTCGCTCACGGCCGTGCTCGACGCCGATCTCACCGAGGAAGTCTACGGCGGCGACGTCGAGGACGCGCGCGAGGCCGCCCGGGACGCGATGGATCAGGAGGTGGTGGCCGACGAGATCCGCGAGTCGATCGTCGGCCACGAGTTCCGCGTGCGAGGCACGCTCTCGATCGACGACTACGGCGCAAATCTGGAAGCGACCGAGTTCGCGCCTCGCGACGACGACCCCGCCGAGCACGCACGAACGCTGCTCGCCGAGGCCGACGAGGCGGGCGGGGTGGAGGTGGCAGAATGAGCAGCCGGCCGAACCGCGAGACCGCCTATCGGGTCTTCGCGGCCGAGTTCGACGATGCGACCCTCTCGTACGCTGAAAGCGACGAGGAGCGCGCGCCGAACTACGTCGTGACGCCGACCGGCGCGCGGCTCAACCGGCTGTTCGCCGTGGGCGTACTGACCGAGATCGAGGCGGTCAACGACGAGCAGCTCCGCGCCCGGATCGTCGATCTCACGGGTGCGTTCGTCGTCTACGCCGGCCAGTACCAGCCCGAGGCGCTCTCCTTCCTGGAACGCGCCGACGCTCCCGCGTTCGTCGCCGTCGCGGGCAAGGCGCGCACGTTCCAGCCCGAGGACTCCGATCGGGTGTTCACCTCGATCCGCCCGGAGAGCCTGAACGAGGTCGACGCCGCCACGCGCGATCGCTTCGCCGTCGATGCCGCCGAACTAACCCTCGAACGCGTTCGGACGATGCGCGCGGCGCGCGACCGCGACGAGCGCGGCGATGCGCTCCGCGACACACTCGAAGGCGAGGGTGTCGAACGGGGGCTGGCCGCCGGGGTTCCGCGCGCGCTCGCCCACTACGACACGACGCAGGAGNGGAGGTCGGCCCGCTCGACGTCTCGCCCGAAGGTCGATCGACCGGGCGCGATGCCGTGACCGAGCGTGCCGAGGCGACCGATTCGGGGGCCAGTAGCGACCGCGACGCGGCGACTACGGCCGGTGACGAATCCGACACGGAGCCGGCAGTCGAAACGGATGACGAGTCGATCACAGCTGAGAGCGCGAATGCGGACGACGAGACCACATCCGTAGCGGATTCGATGGGCGATACAGAGACCGAGACCGGTATCGAAGCCGAACTGGATCGAGAACCCGAGTCAGCTACCGAGAGCGAAACCGAGGTCGAAGCCGAAGCGGAGCCCGAACCAACTGCTGGGGACGAATCCGACGAACGTGAACGCGCCGAAGCGGCGGAGCCGGAGCGATCCGGGAACGAGCACGAGGACGGCGAGAACAAAACCGACGAGTCGTTCGGCGAGATCGACGGAACCGACGACGAGATCACTCCAGAGGTAGATGACGAGGAGGCCACCGGGACGGACAGTGAGGAGTCGGTCGAGGTCGACGTCGACGATCCGGAGGAGTTCGAGATCGATCCCGACGAGCGCGAGCGGATCGAGGAGGAGTTCGGTACCGACTTCGAGAGCGCCGCCGAGGTGGGCGACCCGGGCGAGGCCGACATCGAGACGCCGATGCCCGACGAGATGGACGAGGCGGGTTCCGAACCGGCCGATCCCGCTTCCGATACCGAACTCGCGTCGGAGCCCGGGGATGAAGGCGAAAACGACGATGTCGTTGCCGACGACGAGACCGACGAGGCTGCCGACGTCGATGACGGCGACGAGTCGGAGGGTGCCGAGGATGACCCCGATCCCGAGGAAGCGGTCGTGGCGGCGATGGCGGCGCTGAACGAGGGCGACGGCGTCGATCGCGAGGCGATCGTCGAGCACGCCGTCGCGGAGTACGATCTCACGCCCGAAGCGGCCGACGACGGGATCCAGGAGGCGCTGATGAGCGGCGAGTGTTACGAACCCGACGACGACAGACTCAAACCGATCTGATGGGCGGGAAGGGTCGCGTCGAGCCGATTCCGGGCGAACCGGCGGCCGTCGTCGAGTGCGGCGAGCGCGTGCTCTGCATCGCTGACTACCACGCCGGGCTCGAAGCCGCGCTTCGCTGGGAGGGTGTCTCGCTGCCGAGTCAGGCCGACGAACGCCGCGAGCGCGTGCTCTCACTCGTCGAGACGACGGCAGCCGAACGGGTCGTGTTCCTCGGCGATCTTGCCCACTCAATCGGCGGTTCGCGGGGTGACGAGCGCGAGGAGCTCGAAACACTGCTGGCCGCGCTCACCGATCGCGTTCCGGTCACGCTCGTCAAGGGCAACCACGACGGAGAGATCGAAGCGCTCGCCGAGGAGTTCGGCGTGGCCGTGACGCCGACCGACGGCATTCGAGTCGGCGGGGTGGGATTCGCCCACGGACACACCTGGCCGAGCGAGCGTGTACTCGAAGCGGATGTGGTCTGTGTCGGCCACGAACACCCGACCGTCCGGCTCGAAGACGAGGTGGGCGGGAGCCGGGCCGAGCGCGCGTGGCTCCGTGGATCGCTCGCGCCGGAGCCGTTCGAGGAGCATCACGACACCGAACTGGCGATCGACGGCGAACTCGTGGTGTTCCCGTCGTTCAACGATCTCTCAGGTGGGACGTGGGTGAACGTCGAGGGTCAAGAATTTCTCGCGCCGTTTCTGCCCGACGGACTCGCGAACGGCGAGGCGTATCTGCTCGACGGGACGCGTCTCGGCGCGTACCGACGGCTCTAACCCGGAGTTCTTAATCGGCTCGCACCCATAGAAAATCCAATGGCAGATAGCGAGGCCGCCGCCGATCTGGCGGCCTTTACACACCTCGGCGAGCAGGTGAGGGCGGCGCTCTCCGAGCGCGGGTTCACGACCCCGACCGAGCCACAGCGCAAGGCGATCCCGCCGCTGGCCGACGGGCAGGACGGGCTCGTGATCGCACCGACGGGCACAGGGAAGACCGAAACCGCGATGCTCCCGGTGTTCGACGCGCTCGCGGGCGAGGACCGGTTCGGGATGCAGGCGCTCTACATCACACCACTGAGAGCGCTCAACCGCGACATGCGCGACCGACTCGACTGGTGGGGCGAACAGTTGGAGCTCGACATCGACGTGCGCCACGGCGATACGACCCAGTATCAGCGCGGAAAGCAGGCTGAGGACCCGCCGGACGTGCTCGTGACGACGCCCGAGACGCTCCAGGCGATGCTCACCGGCGAGAAGCTCCGCAAAGCGCTCGGGGACGTCTCGCACGTCGTGATCGACGAGGTCCACGAGCTCGCGGCGTCGAAACGCGGCGCGCAGCTCACGATCGGGCTCGAACGCCTCCGCGAGCTCGCGGGTGAGTTCCAGCGCATCGGCCTGTCGGCGACGGTCGGCGATCCCGGCGAAGTGGGAAAGTTCCTCACCGGCGGGCGCGACTGCGCGCTCATCGAGGTCGACGTCGGCAGCCGGCTCGACGTCCAGGTGCGAAAGCCACGGATCACCGACGAGGACGAAACGCTGGCGGCGGAGCTCGCGAGCGATCCCGACCTCGCGAGCCACGTGCGGGCGATCCGCGATCTCGTCGCCGACAACGAATCCTCACTGATCTTCGTCAACACACGCCAGACGGCCGAAGCGCTCGGTTCGCGCTGCAACGCGCTCGATTTACCCATTGGAGTGCATCACGGTTCGCTCTCGAAGGAGGCCCGTATCGAGGTCGAGGACGCGTTCAAATCCGGCGAACTGGACGGGTTGCTCTGTACCTCGTCGATGGAGCTCGGCATCGACGTGGGGCGCGTCGATCACGTGATCCAGTATCAGAGCCCGCGCGAGGTCGCCCGCCTCCTCCAGCGCGTCGGGCGGGCGGGCCATCGCTCGGACCGACTCTCGTCGGGTACCGTGCTCACGACACGCCCGGACGACACGCTCGAAGCGCTCGCCATCTGCCGGCGCGCCCACGAGGGGCTGGTCGAACCCGCCGAGATCCACCACGGCAGTCTGGACACGGTCGCCAACCAGATCGTCGGGCTCGTCATGGATTTCGGCGAGATCGGCGCGCGCCAGGCCTACGAGATCGTCACGCGCGCCTACCCGTTCCGCGATCTCGGCGAGGAGGAGTTTCGCGAGATCGTCCGCGAGCTATCGGGCAACCGAATCCTCTGGCTCGACGAGGAGCAGGACAGACTCGAGAAGTCGGGCGGCTCGTGGCAGTATTTCTACGCCAACCTCTCGATGATCCCCGACGAGGAGACGTACACGGTCTCGGACGTCGCCTCCGGGCGGACGATCGGCACGCTCGACGAACGGTTCGTCGTCAACTTCGCCGGCCCGGGCGAGACGTTCATCCAGCGTGGCGAGATGTGGCGGATCGCGGAGGTCAACGACGAGGAGAGCGAAGTGAAGGTCAGTCCTATCGAGGATCCCGCCGGCGAGATCCCCTCGTGGACCGGCCAGGAGATCCCGGTGCCGCGGGCGGTCGCCAGCGAGGTCGGCGAGATCCGGGAAACGGTCGGTGAGTCGTTCGCCAACGGCACGTCGCGGACTGGGGTAGCCGACGATCTCGCCGAGCGCTATCCGACCGACGAGTACACCGCGAGCGAGGCGCTCGACCCGCTCGAAAAGCAGATCGAGGCGGACGGTCCGATGCCGACCGAGAACCGGGTCGTCGTCGAATCCGAACCACGGTCGGTCGTCGTGAACGCCTGTTTCGGCCACACGACCAACGAGACCCTCGGGAGGGTTCTGTCGGCGCTGCTCGGTCAGCGGACCGGCTCCTCGGTGGGTATGGAGATCGACCCATACCGCATCGAGCTCGACGTGCCGCGCGCGGTGTGCGGGAGCGACGTCGTGGAAATTCTGAACGAGACGGCCGCCGAGCACGTCGCGGGGCTCATCGAACTCAGCCTCAAGAACTCCGACGCGCTGAAGTTCAAACTCGCACAGGTCGCGGCGACGTTCGGTGCGCTCAAGTCCTGGCAGAGTGACAGTCGGTTCGGTCGCGGACGGCTGCTCGCGGCGCTCGAAGACACGCCGGTCTACGACGAGGCCGTCCGCGAGGTCTTCCACGACGATCTCTCGATCGACGACGCCGGCGACGTGCTCTCGGGGATCAAATCTGAAGAAATCGAGCTCGTGACCCACAGCGGGCACACCCCCGTGGGGATCGACGGGCGCTCGTCGGGCAAGGAGCTGCTCGCGCCAGAGAACGCCGACGCGAGCGTCATCGACACGGTGCGAGAGCGGATTCAGGAGGATCGGATGCGGCTGTTCTGTCTGCACTGCCAGGAGTGGGAGCGCACGCAGGAGGTGCGGCGGATCCCCGATCAGCCCGAATGCCCACTCTGTGGCTCGACGCGCATCGCGGCGCTCAACCCGTGGGCCGAGGAAGTCGTCGAGGCGATCAAAACCGACGAGAAGGACGACGAACAGGAAAAACAGACCGAGCGCGCGTATCAGGCCGCGACGCTCGTCCAGAGCCACGGCAAGCAGGCCGTCATCGCGCTCGCTGCCCGCGGTGTCGGCCCGCACAACGCCGCCCGCATCATCGCCAAGCTCCGCGAGAACGAGGACGATTTTTACCGGGATATCCTCTCACAGGAGCGCCAGTACGCCCGCACACAGTCCTTTTGGGGCTGACACCCTTCCGAGATGAGGCTAACGGCTATCATCGAAGACTACCTTCTCCTGTGGGTTCTCCTCGCAGTTGGTCTCGGAATCGCCGTCCCACGCGTGGCGGTCGTAACGGAGGTTTCAACTGTCATCCTTGCCGTGATGATCGGCAGCATCTCGCTGACGCTCTCGGTCGGGCAGTTCCGGCAGATCGAGGAACGAACCCTTGGGATCGCGCTTCTCGGTCACGTGACGATGCCGTTTCTCGCGTTCGCCATTGCTCGCGGTCTCGGACTGTCACCGGAACTCACCGTCGGTTTCGTCGTTCTCGGGGCGGTCACCCCCGAACTCGTGACGCCAGTGATGACCGAACTCGCGGGTGGTGACACCGCTCTTTCGGCGACGGCGCTCGCGGCCATCGGCATCGGGAGTATCGCGTTCATCCCAGCCGTCGTCGTGGTACTCGTCGGTGGCATCGGTGTCTCGACGGTCCCGCTCGTCGAACAGTTGCTGGTTGCCGTCGTCGGGCCGATGCTCCTCGCGGTCGGCGTCCGTGCGTGGCGGCCCGAGCGCGTCGAACGATACGACGACTACTACCCATCCGTGTCGGCACTGATGGTGATTCTCGTCATCGGCGGCGTGACCGCGACCAACGCCGCCGTGATCCGTTCGAGCGGGACGGTGCTGTTCGTTGTGGGTGCTGGGGCCGCTGCTCTCAATTTCCTCGGATACGGCATCGGATGGCTCGGGAGCGTCCACCGACCTCGGGACGAACGAATCGCGGTCGCCCTGTCGGTCGGGATGCGGGATTTTGCGGTTGCGGCCGCACTCGTCGTCGCAGCGGGGCTACCACCGAGTGCCTCGCTGCCAGCCGTCGTCTTCGGTATCGTCGAAATGACGACGAGTGCCGGTCTCGCACGGTACTTCGCTCGATAGCGTCGCTACGAAGACGCTCTCATAACGAACAGGGCCGGCTACCGCTTGCAAGTGGGGTCTCGACGTACCACTCCGGGTTTTCGTAACGGCTATCATACGACCCGAACAGCGTTTCGTATGGCCGGTCTGCCGTCCCGCCGCTGGCTCGTTCGGGGGCTGCTCGGGGTCGTCGTGCTCTCGTTGGTGCTCCTCAGCGGCGTGCTGACGCTCTCGTACGACGAACCGACGCTCAAACGCGGCGTCACGAGCACCACGCCCGACAGCGAGACGGTCATCTCCAGCCAGGGCTGGCACGCCCAGGGGATGTCACTGCCGAACCGTCCCGCGCGGCTCGTCTCGGTCGACGAGAACGGATCGGTGAACTGGACCCACGACGGCCTCAACGACCGGACGAACTGGTTCTACGACGTCGATCCATTACCGAACGGCAACCTGCTCGTCGTCAACCCCGTCCGGGGGACGACCGTCGTCTACGAGTTCGACCCCGATAATCGGGAGCGGGTCTGGACCGAGCGATTCGACAGTCCGGACATCCACGACGTCGATCTGATCGACGGCGACGAGTTGCTCGTCGCGGGCATCAACTACGATACCGGCTCGACGAGCAACGACAGCGTGTTCGTCTACAACCGGACGACCGAGACCGTGACGTGGGAGTGGCAGTTCAAGAACCACTACCCGGCGAGCGCCGACGACGGGATCGAGACGAAGGACTGGACGCACGTCAACGACGTCGACGAGTTCCGGGAGGGCGAGTTCCTCGTCTCGGTACGCAACATGGACCAGGTCATCGCCGTGAATCGCTCGACGAAGGAGATCGACCTGCGTCTCGGCAGCGACGACGATCACTCGACCATGTTCGAGCAGCACAACCCGTCCTATCTCGACGGCGCGAACGGTACACCGACGATACTGGTGGCCGATTCCGAGAACGATCGGATCGTCGAGTACGCGCGCACGGGCGGCCCACCCGGCGACGGAAGCTGGGAGCGCACGTGGACGCTTTCGGGTGGGCTGAACTGGCCGCGTGACGCTGATCGCCTCCCCAACGGCAACACGCTCGTCGTCGATTCGATGAACCATCGGGTGATCGAGGTCACGCCCGACGGCGAGATCGTCTGGGAGATGCACGCGCCCTGGGCGACCTACGACGCCGAGCGGGTGGCCCACGGCGACGAACCGAACGGACCGACGATCCGCGAGCAGAACGCCACCGGAGCCGTCACTCTCCACGGCGGGAGTCGCGAGACGATGCTGCCCTCGGTACCGGCCGTCGTGGACGGCGTGGTGTCCGCGACACCGCTCCCGGGCGAACTCACCGAGCTCGCCGTGCGCTGGAAACACGTCGCGCCGTGGCTCAAACCGACGTGGCTGCCGACCTGGGCCTTCACGGTTCTCGGCGTGGGTCTGCTCGTCTCGCTCGGCTGGGCGATCGGCGAGGGCGTCTATCAGCGCCGGCGCATCCGTCGACGGCTCGTGCGGGCGGTCGGCGGCGTTCGGGATACGTTGGAAGGCAGCCAGTAACACCGTTCGATCGGGGAACACGCCATCTCACTCGAACGTTGGCGTGATCGACTCGCCGGCATCCTCGAAGTGCTCGGCCGTAATGGACACCTCGTCGGCGTGTGCGGTGGCGTCGTCGGGGCTGTACTCGCCGGCGACCTCGCGGATGGCGGCCATCGAGGCCGCTCGGCAGAGCGCTTCGATGTCGGCTCCGGAGTATCCCTCCGCGTCGGCGGCCAGTCGATCGAGATCGACGTCCTCGGCGACGGGTTTGTCGTCGGTGTGGACGGCGAAGATCGCCCTGCGGGCGGCCTCGTCGGGGGCTGGTACCTCGATGTGCGTTTCGATGCGGCCCGGCCGGAGGAGTGCGGGATCGATGGCGTCCATCCTGTTGGTCGCGGCGAGTACCATCAGGTTCGGATTCTCGGCCAGTCCGTCGATCTCGGTCAGGAGCTGGGAGACGACCCGTTCCGTTACCTCGTGGGTTTCGCCGCGCCCGCCCGCGACGGCGTCGATCTCGTCGAAGAAGACGATCGCCGGGGCGGCCTGCCGGGCGCGGGCGAACACCTCTCGGATGGCCTTCTCGCTCTCGCCGACGTACCGATCGAGCAGTTCTGGCCCCGCCACGGAGATGAAGTTCACGTCGCTCTCGCCGGCGAGCGCGCGGGCGAGCAGCGTCTTCCCCGTTCCGGGCGGCCCGTGGAGGAGCACGCCCGCCGGCGGGTCGGTCGCGGTCGCCTCGAACAGCGCGCTGTAGGATAACGGCCACTCGACGGCCTCGGTGAGCGTGGCCTTCGCGTCGTCGAGCCCACCGACGTCGTCGAAGCCCGCGTTCGGGTTCTCGGCGACGTACTCGCGCATCGCCGAGGGATCGACGGCCGCCATCGCCGTCTCGAAGTCCGCGCGAGTGACGGCGAGCGAATCGCGCTCGGTGCGGTGTCTGAGTGCCGCCATCGCCGCCTCGACGGCGAGCGATTCGAGATCCGCGCCGACGAACCCGTGTGTGCGGGCGGCCAGCCGATCGAGATCGACGTCCTCGGCCAGCGGCATCGAGCGGGTGTGGACGTCAAGAACCTCCCGCCGGCCCGCCTCGCCGGGCGCGCCGATCTCGATCTCGCGGTCGAACCGTCCACCCCGGCGGAGCGCGGGATCGATCGCGTCCACCCGGTTCGTCGCGCCGATGACGACGACCTGTCCCCTGTTCTCCAGGCCGTCCATGAGGGTGAGCAGCTGGGCGACGACGCGGGTCTCCATGTCGGCGTCGTCGCCGCGCGCGCTCGCGATCGAGTCGATTTCGTCGATGAACACGACCGAGGGCGCGTTTTCCTCGGCTCGATCGAACGCCTCGCGGAGCTTCTCTTCGGACTCGCCCTTGTACTTCGAGACGATCTCCGGGCCCGAGATCGTCGTGAAGAAGGCGTCGACCTCGCCGGCGACCGCCCGCGCGATCAGCGTCTTCCCCGTTCCCGGTGGTCCGTAGAGCAGCACACCGGAAGGTGGCTCGATGCCGAGCTCCTGGAACAGTTCGGGCTCCGAGAGCGGGAGTTCGATCATCTCACGGACCTGATCGAGTTCGTCGTCGAGTCCACCGATGTCCTCGTAGGTGACTCGGGCCGAGCCCTCGCTCGCGTCGGCCGTCCCCGCCGTCGACGTCGCCTCGACCGTGGTCGTCGTGGTCGTCGTGTCCGTTTCGAGCTCGGCCCCACCGCGAAGCGCGATCGTCGTCTCGTTCGTGACGCGGACGGTCCCCTCGGGCGTGGTCGACTCGATCGCGAGCGGTGCCGGCCCGAGCCGTTCGATGCGCAGCTGCTCGCCGGCCTTGATCGGGCGATCGAGCAGCGCGCGTGTGACGAGTGCGGTGAGGTCGTCGTCCGCATCGAGGGTTTCGGGGACGTCGACGGTCACGCGCGTTGCCTCGGCGACCGAGACGGGCGAGACGGTCACGGAGTCGCCGACGGTCACACCCGCGTTCGTCCGCGTATCGGCGTCGATACGGACTCGATCCCCGGCGAGGTCGCCGCTCGCGGGCCAGACCTTCGCCACCGTGGCGCGCTCGCCCTCGACGACGACCGTGTCGCCGCTCAGCACGCCAAGCGTGTGTCGGGCTGTCTCCGGCAGGCGTGCGACGCCCCGGCCCGCATCCCGCTTCTGTGCACCTTCGACCGTCAGTTCGACGCCGTCGACGTCCCCACCGGCCATACTCGGACTGGCGGACCGACAGCCTTCAGCGTTCCCACTGGGGACAACACCTTTGGTCGTCGGTGGTCCACGTCTGGTATGGTGGTCGAAACCGAACGTGACGGGACCACGTGGCACGAGTGCGAACACTGCGGGCTCATGTTCGACGACGACCAGGAGGCCGCACAGCACGAGGAGACCTGTGACGCCGAGGACCCGAGCTATCTCCAGTGATCGCTAGTCGCTAATCGCCACCGATATCCGACGACTGCTCGCCGGACGGTCCCGCCGCCGGCACCGCGTCCGCCCACTCGACGTCGACGGCGACCTCGTTCGTCCGGAGGAAAGGCGGGGTGGACGGATCGTTGTATCCGAGACTGAACGGTTCGCCGACGGGCTCGACGTCGCTGTCGTCGAGCGAATCCAGGAGCTTCGACGCCTGCCGGCGCGTCCGCCAGTCCGGTCGCCACCACGAGAAACGCCGTGTCGCCACCGATCGCGGCGGTTCGACCGCGAGCGATACCTGTGAGTCCGTCGGCCGCGGCGCGGTGTTCGGCGTGTAGTTCGCGGGCAAATAGAATCCCATCCGAACGCCGTCGTCGTCCGTATCGGTGCGGACGGGAGCCGTCATCGACACCGATTCCGAATCGCTGCCGTTCTCCGTTCGGACGGGCGCGGTCATCTCGATTTCCTCGCCCACCTCTTCGTCCTCAGCAGTGTTCTCGTCAGTTCGTACGGGAGCCGTCATCGAGACGTCCGAGCGGGACTCGTTCGCGCCCTGGATGTAGTCGAACAGCCGTCCGAACGCCTCGCGCGTCGAATCGCCGGTGGTTTCGACGCGGACGAGTTCGGGATAACGCCTGATCTCGGTCCGGTCGTCGATCGTCCGTTCGACGGTGTAGTCGACCCGTTCGGCCGATCGCGTGCGCAGCACCCCGAAGGCGCTCCAGACCGCGAGTGCGCTCCCGGCCGTCACCGCACCGATCGCTCCGAGCCGTGCTCGATTCATGGACAGACGAGACGGTGACGACTGAAGGCTGTGTCGCTCGTTCCGGTTCGACGATTCTTCCCCTTCCTTTCCCCATATCCCACCGCTTTCCCACCACGGACGGAACGGACAGCTACGGCCGTTCGTAGTCGGGATCGAACAGCTGTGCCGAGAGTGGGGTCGGATCGCCCTCGGTACAGTTGTAGCGCTCGAAGTCGGTGACGCCGGCTTCGCGGAGCACGTCCTCGTCGTAGACGGCGTTGCCGGTGAACTCCTCGTCGCGGTCGAGCAGTTCGAGCACGGTGTCGGCGACGATGGCCGGCGAGCGCCAGTCGTCCTCCGTTCCCATGCCGAAGTAGCGCGTCGCGCGCGTGTCGATGGCCGTCACGGGCCAGAAACTGTTGGCCGAGATCCCCGTTCCGCGGAGTTCACTCGCGAGCGAGAGCGTCACGAACGTCATCCCCATCTTCGACCACGCGTAGGCCGCCTCGCCGGGTGCGCGATCCATCTTCACCGGGGGCGCGTTCGTCAGGATCCGTCCGCCACCGATCTCCTTGAGATGGGGGATGAACGCCCGAGAAGTGAGGTAGGTCCCGCGGATGTTCACGTCGGTCAGCAGATCGAACCGGTTGGCCGGCAGTTCCTCGACGGAGGCCATCTGGATGGCGCTCGCGTTGTTGATCACGATGTCGACCTCACCGAAGACGTCGATCGCCTCGGCGGCGGCCGCCTCGACCTGCTCCTCGTCGCGCAGGTTCAGCTGGATGGCGTGTGCGTCGACGCCGTGCTCCTCGCATTCGGCGGCGGTCTCGTGGATCGTCCCGTCGAGATCGCTATCGCTGTCGTCGACGGTCTTGCCCGTCGAGACGACGTTGCAGCCGGCCTCGGCGAGTGCGAGCGCGATCCGCTTGCCGATGCCCCGCGTCGTGCCGGTGATGAACGCCGTGTGACCGCTCAGATCCGGAGTCGCCAGTGCCATGCGCTGGGTCTGTGGGGGTCTCCCATAACATTGGCTATGGGCGATCGTTCGTGACAGTTCCCAAAGCCAGCTCGACGCTTATGGTTCCCGCTGGCGGAGGAGGGGGCATGGAACTCGAACGGTTCTCGCTCGACGGGAAGGTCGCGCTCGTGACGGGTGCCAGCCGCGGCATCGGCGAGGAGATCGCCGTCGCGATGGCCGATGCCGGGGCGAGGGTGGTCGCGCTCGCGCGCTCCGAGGACGATCTCGAAACGACCGTCGAGCGCATCGAAGCAGCTGGAGGAGATGCCATCGCCTGCACGGCGGACGTGACCGAGGACGCCCACGCCGAGGCGGCGTTCGACCGTGCCGAGGACGCGTTCGGTTCTGTCGACGTGCTCGTGAACAACGCCGGCACGAACCCGTACTTCGGCGATGCTCGGGAGCTCGCGATCGAAACCTGGGAGGAGATCATGGACGTGAACGCGACCGGAGCCTTCCGCTGTGCACGCGAGTTCGCCCGCCGCGTCGACGGGCGCGACGGCGAGGGCAGCGTCGTGAACGTCGCCAGCGTCGGTGGGGTCGTCGGGCTCCCTCACCAGGTTCCCTACACGGCCTCGAAACACGCGCTGGTCGGCATGACGCGAACCCTCGCCGTCGAATGGGCACCCGCCATCCGCGTCAACGCGATTGCCCCAGGCTACGTGAAGACCGAATTCACCGCTGGCGTCAGGGGGAACGACTCGGTCCACGAGGAGTTGCTCGCCGAGATCCCGCAGGATCGGTTCGCCGATCCCGAGGAGATCGCCGGCGCGGCGGTCTATCTCGCGGGCCCGGCGGCCTCGTACGCGACCGGCGAGATCCACGTCGTCGACGGCGGCTACGCGGCCCACTGAGCACTCCACCTCGGTAGGCCTTTGTGCGGCGGTCCCGAACCATTGTTGATGACACGAGCAAGCGTCGTGGGTGCCGACATGACGACGTTCGGCGTCCACGAGAGCACGCTGTCGGAGCTGTTTGCCGAGGCGGCGCTCGGCGCGTACGACGACGCCGGGGTCGAGCCGGACGAGATCGACGCGCTCTACTTCGGCAACGCGATGGGCGGCCAGACCGAAAACGACACGCATCTCGCCCCGGCGGTCGCCTCCCAGATCGGTCTCGCGGGCGTGCCCTGCCAGCGCTACGAGGACGCGTGTGCGACCTCCGCGAACGCCTTCAAGAACGCCGTCGAGGCCGTCGAAGCGGGCATCCACGACACAGTACTGGTGGGTGGCGTCGAGCGCTGCACGCCCGAAACGGGACTCGGCACCGGCGAGATGACGCGCATCTTCGCCTCCGCCTCGGATCGCCACTACGAACAGCCGACAGGTCTGACTTTTCCGGGCGTGTTCGCGCTACTCACCAAGCGCCACATGCACGAACACGGCACGACCGAGGAGCAGCTCGCCCACGTCGCCGTCAAGAACCACAAAAACGGGACTCGCAACCCGAACGCCCACTTCGGCAAGGAGACGACCGTCGAGGAGGTGCTCGACTCGCCGATCGTCGCCGATCCGTTCCATCTGATGGACTGCTGTCCGTTCTCCGACGGCGCGAGCGCCGTGATCGTCACGAACGACGACCGCGCCGACTCGTTCGATAAACCTGTGGACGTGAGCGGTGTCGGCCACGCGACGGACGTCGTCCCACTGAGCGCGAAACCCGTCCCGCACGCGACGCAGGCCGCCCGCGACGCCGCCGCGCAGGCCTACGAGCAGGCCGGGACGAGTGCTGACGAGATGGCCTTCGCCGAGGTCCACGACTGCTTCACGGGGGCCGAGGTGATGGCGAGCGAGGCCATCGGCTTCTTCGAGGACGGCGAGGGCGGTCCCGCGGCCGCAGAGGGCCGCACAGAAATGGATGGCGACCGACCGATCAACCCCTCGGGTGGGCTGAAGGCGAAGGGCCATCCGATCGGCGCTACTGGGACTGCGCAGATCGTCGAACTCACCGAACAGCTCCGGGGCGATGCTGACGAGCGCCAAATCGACAGCGCGGAGAAGGCCGTGGCACACAACCTGGGTGGCGACGCCGCGACAACCGTCGTCTCAGTCATGGAGGTGCGCGGATGAGCCTTACCCACGACGACTGGACAGCAGCACTCGAAGACGGCGATTTGTTGGGAGTGCGCTGTGGCGACTGCGGCGCGACCTATGGCACGCCGTTCGCGGTCTGTAACGACTGTGGTGGCCGCAATCTGGAGACGACCGAACTCCCCGAAGAGGGCGAGGTCTATTCGGAAACGACGGTGCAGGTGCCGCCGACGAGCTTCGAAGGTCCCTATCAGGTTGGAACTGTGCAACTCGACGGCGCGCGCGTGACCGCCCGACTGGAGGGCGACGTCGAGATCGGCGATCACGTGGTCTTCGACGGCGCTATCGACGAGTCGGGGGAGATCGCACCGGTCTTTCGCGTCGAGTAGTCCTGAAAAAACGAGTTCGGAGACGGACCGCGCTACAGGTTCATGTTGATCGTCTTGGTCTGTGAGTAGTGGTCGAGGGTCTCCTCAGCCTGCTCGCGGCCGATGCCCGACTGTTTGAACCCGCCAAAGGGCTGACCGGCCGGGAAGTCGTTGTACTGGTTGACCCAGATGTTGCCCGCCTCGATGTCCCGGGCCGCACGATTGGCCTTCGAGAGATCGTTCGTGATGAGCCCCGCCGCGAGCCCGTACTCGACGTCGTTGGCCCGTTCGATCATCTCGTCGTAGTCCGACCACGCGAAGACCTCCTCCACAGGACCGAATATCTCCTCCTGCACGGGTTCGGAATCGTGGTCGATCTCGTCGATCACCGTGGGGACGACGAAACAGCCGTCGGCGAGCGCGTCGTCTTCGGGTTGGCCACCGCCGGTGACGATCCGTGCGCCGTCCTCCCTGGCCTGGTCGACGTACGAGAGCGTGCGCTCGACCTGCTCCTCGGAGACCTTGGGGCCCAATCGGGTGTCCTTCGAGAGCGGATCACCCATCTGGAGCCCCTCGGCGCTCTCGACGAACGCGTCCATGAACTCCTCGTAGATCTCCTCGTGGACGAACAGGCGTGTGCCGGCGGTGCAGCACTCGCCGGTGTTGTAGAACATGGCGAGCATCATGACGCGGACGGCCTGCTGGATATCGGCGTCGGGAAAGACGACGACGGGGCTCTTCCCGCCGAGTTCGAGGGTGACGTCCGCGACGTTCTCCGCGGCGGCCTTCATGACTTCCTTGCCGACCGCGGTCGATCCCGTGAAGGAGACCTTGCGCACGTCGGAGTGGCCCGTGAGCGGCGCGCCAGCCTCCTCGCCGTAGCCCGTCACGACGTTGACGACGCCATCGGGCAGCACGTCGTCGATCTCCTCCATGACCCGCAGTATCGACAGCGGGGTCTGTTCGGCGGGTTTGAGAACCACGCAGTTGCCGGCGGCCAGCGCCGGCGCGAGCTTCCAAGAGGCGATCAGCAGCGGGAAGTTCCAGGGCACGACCGCACCGATCACGCCGTACGGCTCGCGAAGCGTCTGGATCGACTGCCCGCTCCCCGAAGGGATCGTCTCGCCGCCGTGCGTGCGGGCTGCGCCCGCGAAGTAACGGAACTGGTCGGCGACGAGCGCGACGTCGGCGCGTGCCTCGCGAATCGGTTTGCCGTTGTCGAGCGTCTCGATCCGCGCGATTTCGCTGCGGTTCTCCTCGATGCGATCGGCGATCTCGGTGAGCAAGCGCTGGCGTTTCGTTCCATCCGTGTCGGCCCACTCGCTCTCGTAGGCCTCCCACCCCGCCTCGACTGCGCGATCTACGTCGTCGCCGTTGCCGGCCTGTGCCTCCGCGAGCACCTCGCCCGTGGTGGGATCGCGCGTCTCGAAGGTCTCGCCCGAGGCGCTTTCGACCCATTCGCCGCCGATGTAGTGGTCGTACGAGTCGGCGAGCAGCTCCTCGCGCGCCTCGCGGTGGCGTTCCTTGATCTCGTCGCGGCTCTCGTCGATCTGCTGTGTTTCTGAAGACATCGTAGTGAGTGATTATTCGAACTTCTCGAACGGTTGGTTGCAGTCGTGACAGTAGTGCATCGACCGACAGAGCGATGGTCCTTTCGGATGCTCGCGCTCGGTGTTCGTCGACGCGCAGTACGGGCATTCGGTCCGCTCGTCCTTGCCGGTGGTGTCGACGCTCGGATCGCTAAACCTGTTCATCAGATGCTCAACCCGAACTCTCGGAGGTCGTCTTTGCCCTGTTCGGTGACCATCTCGACGGTCCACTCGGGCGACCAGACGAGCCGGAGTTCGGCATCGTCGACACCCTCGACCGCCGCGACCCGCTTGCGAACGGTCTCCTGAAGCATGTCGCGCGCGGGACACCCGGTGTATGTCAGGGTCATGTCGACCCGCGCGTGGCCGTCATCGATTGCGACGCCGTAGATCAGCCCCAGATCGACGATGGAGATGGGCATCTCGGGGTCATCGATATCGTAGAGGGTGTCCCAGACCGCGCGCTCGATGCCGGTACTTCCCACGCCGGTCGCGGGCAGTTCTTCGACCGACTCGCCCGATTCGTAGTCGGTGTACGCGCAGTATTTGGCGTCCGGATCGAGCTCGGGGTCGACACCTGACTCGCTACTCATCGTCGGGGTCCTCCATCAGCCGTGCCGCGTGATCGCGGCCGAGTTCGTCGTAGGTGTTCGTGATCTCGTCGTAGTGGGTCGCCCAGTGATCGGTGTGATCGCCACCCCGCCCGACGTGATCGGGCAGTTCGTCGGTCGACACTCGTCCGTCTTCATCAGTCGCGGGCGCACGAGCGTCGATCCCGATCTCGGTCAGCATCCCGGTGACGGTCTCGATCCACTCGGCGCGCATCGCCGACGGCGAGCGCGTACGGATTCCGAGATCGTCGATGGCCGCGTCTTCTTCCGTTTCCTCGAACAGCGTCAGCGCGTAGGGGAACAGCCTATCGACCGCCTCCTGTACGCGCTCGCGACCCTCGTCACCACCGACGAGTCGGCGCAGCCAGTTCTCGGCGTGCTCACGGTGATACCCCTCCTCGCCAACGATCTTGCCGACGCGATCGCGGATGCGCGGGTACGACGACTCTTCGAGCGCCTCCAGTCTGAGATGCTCGGCCTCGTCGTAGAAGTAGCTCCGCACGATGGCGTCGGCCCAGTCACCCTCCGCGAACGGAAGCTCGCAGAGCGTGCTGTGCCGGAACGTTTCGGGGTCGCGCTCCCAGATGAGCTCCGGCTCGGTGTGGCCGAAGTCCTCCAGCAGGTCGTACCAGAGCCGTGCGTGGCCGAGTTCGTCCTGCGCGATGTTGGCGATCGCGATGTCGGATTCGACGGTTGGCGCACGCACCTGCCAGTCGGTGTAGCGGTCGGCGATGACGAACTCGTCGTCGGCCAGCCGGTAGAGCAGGCTTTCGACGGCCGCGCGCTCGCGGTCGTCGAGATCGTTCGGCCCGGAGAGGCTCTCGGTGGCCGCCATCAGCGCCGCCCCCGTTCCTTCTCGGCGTCGGCCTGTTCGCTCTCGGAGTCGGCAACCTCCTCGGCGGCGGCCGTGATGTTGTACTGGGTCGCCCAGCGGTAGCCCTTGTCCGTGGTGCCGCCGAAGGTCGCGCCATCCTCGTTCACCTCACCGATCTCCTGCTGTGGCGTGACCCAGATGCTGTGGGTCGGCTTGCGCCGGCCGTGCTGGATCTGAGCGAACATGAGCGCCATCTCACGATCCGGCGCGTGGACGTTCCCGCAGTGGGTGTGGTACTTGCCAGCTCCCTCCTGTCGGAACACTTCCCAGATCATCTGTTGGCCCTCATCTCAGTCGGCCGCCTGCGGCGCGTGGCCGCTCGCCGTGGTTTCGTACTCGTCGAGCGTCTCGCGAACCCACTCGACCGCGTCGTGGGCGCGCTTGCGCGAGTCGATCTGTCCCCGTCCGGGATCGTACTCGTTTTTGGCGATCTGGAAGAACTCCTCCCAGTCGAGTTCGTCCTCGGCGACCCGATAGTTGCCGTCCTCGTCCTGCTCGATCGTCGGCGTATCCGGGATCTCGAGCCCGTACTTCTCGGCTTTCGGGAGATACTGGTTGAGGAACGACTGCCGGAGCTCGTCGTTGGTCATCTGCTTCAGCCCGACCTCGGCGGAGAAATCGTGATGGGTCGAGTCGTCGTCCGTGGGCCCGAAGAACTGGATGATGCGCGGCCACCAGGTCTCGAAGGCGTCCTGCACCATCTCCTGTTCCTTTTTCGACCCGGTAGCGAGCTCCTTCAGGATGGACTCGCCGTGTTTGATGTGAAATCCCTCCTCGAAGACGACCTTGTCCATCGCGTGGGCGTACGGCTCCCAGCTCGTTCGCTTGAGCGTCGCCTGCCGGCGCATCGCCGCACCGTCGACGAAGAAGGCGATCATCGGCGTCTCGACCCACGACTCCATCGGATAGTGGAAACAGTTGAGGAACTTGCCCTCCCCGTTGGCGAGCTCGTTGAGCATCTGCTCGCGCGTCTTGATCCCCAGCGACTCGGCCGCCCGATACAACAGCTGGCCGTGGCCGAGCTCGTCCTGGGTCTTCGCCGAGTAGGCCAGCTTGCGATCCAGACTCGGCGCTTCGCGGATGAACGGCCGTTCGAGATACGCGCCCATGATCTCCGAGTTCGCGTGGAACTGGATCATCCGCGTCGCAGCCTCACGATACTCCCGCGGCATGTCGTCGTCCGGGCTGAACTGGCGCGGCCCGGCGCGCTCTTTCACTGTGTCGAGATCCATTGGTACACACCCACATCGTCGTTCTATCATCATAGACCTTCACACGTCCATGAACGGGGTTTATACGTTCGCGGCGACGACGACGGTCGTGATAGACGAGTGTCTCGTCGTCGAGTTCCGCGTGCACGACGACGACTGCCCGCTGGCCGACGCCACGCGCGCGGCGGGCATCGAGATCGACGCTCAGCCGCCACAGCTGCGCGCCGACGGGTATGCCTTATTGAGTTTCACCGCCCCCGAATCCGAACGGTTCGCGACGGCGCTCGACGCGGACGACCGCATCCGCTATCTCCATCTCGCCAGAGTCGACGGCCGACAGAACGGTCGCTGTCTCTCGAAACAGCCCTGTGTGGTCCACGACCTCGTGAGCGCGGGCCTCATCGTCGAATCGCTGCGCTATCGCGAGGGCAGCGCGACCGTCACCGGTGCGGTCGTCGGCCACGACGTGCTCAGGGGCGTACTGGACACCGCCGGCGAGACCGTCGGCGTCGCGCTCGAACGCGCCTACCCGCTCCAGACCGACGACGAGGGGGCGATCGCGACGCGCTGGAACGTGACTCCCAGACAGGAAGAGGCGCTCAGGGCGGCCGTCGAACGTGGCTACTTCACCGTTCCGCGGGGCGCGACCGCCGCGGAGGTCGCCGACGATCTCGACATCTCGAAATCGGCGTTCATCGAGCGCCTCCACCGCGGCCAGCACGCACTGTTCTCGCAGCTGTTCGCCTGATCAGCGGTGATCGAACACCCGCTTCACCTTCCCGACCTCTGTGCGCTCGATCGTCCCGGGTTCGACCACGTCGATACCGTCGGGCGAGACGTCGAGCTCCTCGCCGAGTCGCTCCTCGATCGTCGCACGGAGCTCCGCCGGGGTGGTCGCGGAGCGTTCGTGTGGTTCGACGGTGATCTCCATCGTGTCGAGGCTGTCCTCGCGACGGAGATCGATCCGGTAGTGGGGTGCGACGTCGTCGATACCGACCATGACTGCCTCGATCTGGCTCGCGTAGACGTTGACACCGCGAACGATGAGTAGGTCGTCGGTCCGACCGGTGACGTTGCCCATCCGCCGTTCGACGCGGCCACAGTCGCACTCGTCCTCGTAGAGCCGCGTGATATCGCCCGTGCGATAGCGGAGTATCGGCTGCGCCTCCTTCGTGAGCGTCGTCAACACCAGTTCGCCCGTCTCGCCCGGTGGGAGGGTCTCACCGGTGTCGGGATCGACGATCTCGGGGTAGAACTGGTCTTCCCAGACGTGGAGGCCGTCCTGTGCTTCGGCACACTCGATCGCCACGCCCGGACCGACGATCTCCGAGAGCCCGTAGATGTCGATCGCGGTGACGTCGAGGGCCGCCTCGATCTCCTCGCGCATCGGATCGGTGAACGGCTCCGCGCCGATGACCACGGTCTCGAAGGGGAGCTCGCGCGGGTCGAGGCCGCGTTCTTCGGCGCAGTCGGCGAGATAGAGACAGTACGAGGGCGTACACGCGAGCGCGTCGCTCCCGAGGTCCTGAGCCATCGTGAGCTGACGGGCCGTGTCCCCGCCGCCCATCGGGACGACCGTCGCACCGAGGCGCTCGGTGCCGTCGTGGAGGCCGAGGCCGCCGGTGAAGAGGCCGTAACCGTAGGCGTTCTGCACCGTATCACCCGGTTCGACCCCGGCGGCGGCGAGCGATCGTGCCACGACCGCTGCCCAGCGCTCCAGATCCCCGTCGGTGTAGCCGACGATCTTCGGCTTACCGGTCGTCCCCGACGAGGCGTGGATCCGGTTGATCTCGCCGTCGTCGACCGCGAACAGTCCGTCGGGATATTCCTCGCGAAAGGCCGTCTTGGTCGTCACCGGTAGTGTTCCGATATCGTCGATGCCGTCGATGTCGTCGGGCGAAACTCCGTGTTCGTCGAGCCGATCGCGGTAGAACGGGACGTTCTCGTAGGCGTTCGCGACGGTCTCGACGAGGCGTTCGTCCTGTCGGTCGGCGAGTTCCGAACGACTTAGCTCGGGTTCGATGGGCACCGTCATCGCCGATCGACCGTCCATCGCCACGTTCGCCCGTCGTGCGTGGTCGCCCCCTCCCCCGTGACAGGAAATAACATACCAACCGGTGTCGGCGTGAGCGGATATAGATTTCCCCGCACATGGGGCGGGTTTATCACTGTCGACCGCGGTGCGCAAGTTTCAAACACTACGTGGGCGAACGGCGCACAACGCGCGACGCACGCAGCGATTCGTCGAACTCCCGATCCGTGGTGGGTCCGTTTGCTATGGCTGAGCGCCGCGCGAGTGACCACCATGAGAGAGCTGCTATCGACGCGACTCGGAACCGATCGGTCGCCGACGGTGCTCGTCATCTTCGCGAGCACGCTCGTCAGCGTGATGGGCGTCTCGCTCATCAGCCCAGCGCTCCCGACGATCCAGGCGGCGTGGAACGTCTCGACAAGCCAGGCGAGCCTACTCATCTCGGCGTTCACCTTCCCCGGCATCGTCCTCACTCCCTTCGTCGGACTCGTCTCCGACCGGATCGGGCGCAAGAGCGTACTCGTTCCCTCACTGTTCCTGTTCGGCATCAGCGGGCTCGCGATCGTCTTCGTCGGCGACTTCACGACCGTCCTCGCCCTCCGGATCGTTCAGGGCACCGCCGGCAGCGCCATCATGAGCCTTACCGTCACCCTGCTCGGTGACATCTTCACCGGCGAGCAGCGCAGCCGGTTCATCGGGCTGAATGCCGCGATCCTCGCGATCGGCGCGGCCGGCTACCCCCTGATCGGCGGTGGGCTCGCGCTTATTTCCTGGACTGTGCCGTTCGTCTGCTTCGCGCTGGCCGTCTTCGTCGCGATCGCCGGCTCGGCGATCCTGCCCGAACCCGAGGGCGAATCCGAATCGGGCGGGCTCTCCTATTTCCTCGAAGCGGCACGGGCGATCCCGACACGGACGGCACTCGTGCTCTACACGGCGATCTTCGGCATCTTCGTCATCCTCTATGGCGCACAGCTCACGGTCGTCCCGTTCGTGCTCGACGACGCCTACGGACTCTCCTCGGGCACGATCGGCCTCCTGCTCGGACTGCCGGCGGTGGCGATGGGAATAATCTCCTCACAGTCCTCGCGACTGCTCGGCTATCTCTCGCCGCTCCGGCTCATCGCGCTCGGCTTCCTCACCTACGGAGTGGGTCTCAGCGTCGCCGCACTCACCGACTCCATCCTCGTACTCGCCGGCGCGCTGTTCCTGTTCTGTCTCTTATACACATCTCTGAGCGGGCTNGGCATCATGAGCATCCGGACGAGCATCCTCCAGTTGGGCACGACCGTCGGCCCGCCGCTGTTCGTCTCCGGTGCCTCGATCGTCGGCTACAGCGAGACGCTGCTCGTCGCTGGCGTGACCGCCTTCGTCGTCGGCGTCGCCGGCATCGGCTATCTCGCGCTGTTCGGTGGCGAACGAACGACGAACCTATAGAGCGGCCGAAAACGACCGTCCTTCCGCGATCGTAAAAACCGAATTCGACGGGTCGGGTTACTCGTAGACCCAGGTCGAGGCGTCGCGATCCCAGTCGAGGAGTTCCTCGTCGTCGAAGAAGAGGTCGATCTCGCGTTCGTTCGCGCCCTCGTCCTCGTGATCCGAGCCGTGGATCAGGTTGTGGCCGAGATCGTTGCCGAGGTCGCCCCGGATCGTTCCGGGAGCGGCCTCGCGCGCGTCGGTCGCACCCATCAGTCGGCGGACCTGTCGGGTGGCGTCGTCGCCCTCCCAGACCATCGCGAAGACCGGCCCGGAAGTGATGAACTCGACGAGCCCGTCGAAGAACGGCTTGTCCTCGTGTTCGCCGTAGTGTTCGTGGGCGAGCTCCTCGTCGATCCGCATGAACTTGCCCGCGACCAGCTTCAGTCCCTTACCTTCGAGCCGGGAGACGATCTCGCCGATCAGCCCCCGCTGGACGGCGTCGGGTTTGGCCATCACGAAGGTTCGTTCGTCGTGTTCGCTCACGCGAGACACCCCATGTCGAGCGTGAGGTTGTCAGTCGCAGCCGGCGAGTGGAACGAGCCGGAACGTCTGACTGAACTCACAGGTCGTCCTCGTCGTCGGTCTCGCGGGTCGTCTCCTCGCCGACGTTCGCCTCGGCCTCGCTCTCGTCGACATCGGACACGTCCTGGTCCTCCTCGATGTCGGGGTCCGAGCCGCCGGCGCTCCGGCCTTCGACCTCGTCGAGTTCGTCGGTGTCGGCCGCGGCGTCGTCATCGACACGCTCGTCGGTTGCGGCCGCGGGCTCACCAGAGCGCGAACCGGCGTCGCCGGCCGCTGCCGCGACCGCCTCGGCCTCGCTCTCGCCCGGAACGGTGTCCATCTCGTCGGCGACGGTCTCGTCGCTCTCGCTCGGCGGTTCGGCGGCGACCTGTTCGGCCTCGTCGGGCGTCCCCGCCTGACTATCGGTGCTGCGCCGCCCCTCGGCGGTCCATTCGAGATTGCGGGCAGCACGACCGAGATCGGCGTTGTTCTCGCATTTCGACGAGCAGTAGTGGATGACCTCGCCGTCGACGCGGACGAACATCGTCCCAGTGCCGGGTTCGATCTCCGACCCGCAGTAGTCGCACGACCGCGTGTCGACCATCAGCGACCTCCTATCGAGTCGGCCTCGCGGGCGGTCTCCCTCAGCTGGAGCACGTCGCCCTCGCGAACCGGACCGAGACAGTTGCGCGTGATGATCCGTCCTCTGTTCTCGCCTTCCTGGATCCGACAGTTGACCTGCATCGCCTCGCCGTGCATCCCGGTCTTGCCGACGACCTCGATGACTTCGGCGGGCGTGGAGTCAGTTCCTTCGGCGCTCATCGTCCTATCGGAGGTCCTCGACGGTGGTGGTGATGTCTGCCACGTCCTCGTCGGCGTCGCCGGCGTCGACGATGGCCGCGGCGGCCGAGCCGACTTCGAGGCCTGCCGCGTGGCCGACGTCGTCCTGAGTCTCGACGAAGACGAAGGGGATCTCCTTCTCGTCGGCGAGTTCGGGCAGATGCATCACGATCTCTTCCGGGCTGACGTCCTCGGCGATGTAGACGAGCTCGGCGTTGCCGCGCTCGACCGCCTTGGTCGTCTCGTTGGTTCCTTTCTTTACCGTGCCGGTGTCCCGAGCGACCTCGAGCGCCTCGATGGCGTCGTCTTCGAGGTCCGCCGGAACGTCATAGGTGACATAAACTGACATTGTGTGGTCCTCCTGTACGCGAGTTCTGTCTCCCCCGCCATGTCAAAAGCCTCGCTTTTGACTGCTCGCCGAGGGGTTCTCGGCGGCGACCGAATCCCTGAGGCTGGGAGCTTCACAACCCCGTACAGGCTGTAGCCAGCGGTAGCGTAGCCCTGCATAAAAGCGCTTTCAAAGCACGCACGCCGTGCGAGGCGAGCGCACGGACGAGTTCACACAAACTTTTTCTTGCCGTCAGATGTGATCCGAACATGGCAACTCGGACGGACGACCTCCCCGATCACCTCTTCGAACAGGGACCGATACTGGTCGTCGGATTTATCCTTCTCTGGGCGTTCTGGGCGGTCTTCTTCGTGTTCGAGTACGTCGGCGACGACATCCGATTCTCGGCCTTTTTGCTCGCACTCGTCGGCGGAATGCTCGTTGGTGTCGGTTACGGGCACTGGCATCGGCGAACCGAGACGGGGCGGCGCGCGGATCGGTGGTATCGAAACGCATCGCTCAATCGGAAAGCCGCGTTCGTCCTCGTCGCTGCGATAGCGATGATCGGCGTGATCTATCTCACAGTGACCCTTGGGATCTCATCGCTGCTGCTTGAGGCGGCCCTCTTCGGCGCGGCCCTCACCAACCATCTCGTCGATATCGGCGTGGTCCACTCACACGCGAGAGCACACGGGTCGGTGTAGTCATCGTCGAACGCAACAGTACCGGCAGCGAGCGAGAACGATCGCGATAGATCTCGAAAATCGACTCAGACGTTCCGCACCGAGAGGCCGACGACAACCAGACAGATCACCACCGCGAGCGCCGTAACTCCGAGCAGGATCGGCCAGAGAGTCTCGACCAGCGCGGGACCGCTCGCGCGGGCGACGCTCGTGGCCTGGTCGATGGTCGTCGAGGCGACTTTCAGAATGACGCCACCGAAGGCCGCGACGAGGAGGAGTACGATCTGGAGTAGCGAGGTGAACCGTTTCCACGTCGGTTCGTCCGAATCGTCCCCCGATGCCGAATCCGATTCGCCGCCGAACCGCTCGCGAAGTTGCTCGAACGCCGACGTGGAGTCGCCGCGCTCGTCCATCTACTCGGCGTTCGTGACGCACGGACTAAGTTTTGTGGGTCGGGCTGAGACAGCGAACCGACGCGCCCATGCCGTCCGGTATCCGTCCATCGGTATGATCGCCGACCTCGCGGCCGCGCTCGGCGACGAGGCCCGCCGGGCGAACGAGCGCCGCGCGCTGGTGCTCACCGGCGAGCGCGAGGACTGCTATGCCGGGGCGCGCGAAGCACTCGATGCGGCCGGGATTTCGGGAGTGGCGACGACGCTCGTCGCCAACGAGGACACCGACGATCTCGACTGCGAGCGAATTACGCCGAAGCACGCCGACGAACTCCTCGGTCGAACTCGAGAAGCGATCGTGCTCGACTGCCACGACGAGTGTCGGCCGAACGCGATCGGGCGCACGGTGGGGGCGGTCGATGGCGGCGGACTACTCCTCGTGCTCACGCCGCCGCTCGATTCGTGGCCCGATCGCCGGGACGGCTTCGAGGCGACGCTCGCCGTGCCACCCTTTGAACCCGCATCGGTGGCCGGCAACTTCCGGCAGCGACTGGTCGACACGCTCCGAGCGCATCGGGGGATCGCCATCGCGAACGTCGATTTCGGAACCATCGAGTGCGATGGTCTGACCGATCCACCGCCGCGCGAGCAGCGGCCCGTACCCGCTCCGCCGAACGAACACGGGTTTCCAGAAACGGCCTACGAGGCCTGTCTGACTCCCGATCAGATGGCGGCAGTCCACGCCTTCGAGGAACTTCGCGAGCCGGGCGAGGCACTCGTCGTCGAGGCCGATCGCGGGCGGGGGAAATCGAGCGCCGCCGGGCTGGCCGCCGGTGCGCTGGCGGCCGACGGGAAGGACGTCCTCGTGACCGCCCCCGCCTACCGCAGCGCCGCGCCGATCTTCGAGCGCGCGCAGGAGCTGCTCGCGACGCTCGACGCGCTCGCCGATATGGATCGGGACGAAACCCCACATCGACTCGATGCAGTGGGGGGAGGGGAGGTGCGGTTCGCGACGCCCGCGATGGCGACCGAGCAAGCCGAACGGGCGGACCTGCTCGTGGTCGACGAGGCTGCCGCGCTCCCGGTCGACCGGTTGACCGAATTTCTCGCCGCGCCGGCGGTCGCGTTCGTCACGACCGTCCACGGCTACGAGGGGGCCGGCCGCGGGTTCTCGGTGCGCTTTCGCGATCGCCTCGACGACAGCGCGTTCGCCGTGCACGAGCAGCGCCTCGACGACCCCATCAGATACGCCGCCGGCGACCCGATCGAGGTGTGGGCGTTCCGTGCACTGCTGCTCGACGCGCGCCCGCCTGTCGCGCCGCTGGTCGAAGAGGCGACGCCCGAAACCGTCGCCTACGCACGGCCGGAACCTGTCGAACTGCTCGCCGACGAACACCGTCTGCGCGAGGCGTTCGGGCTGCTCGTCGCCGCCCACTATCGCACGGAGCCGAACGACCTCGCGCGCCTGCTCGACGCGCCGAACGTCTCCGTTCACGCGCTCCTCTCCGAGGGTCACGTCGTCTCCGTCGCGCTACTCGCCCGCGAGGGCGACCTTCCCGAAGATCTGTGCCGCGAGGTGTACGAGGGTAGTCGTCTCAAGGGCCACCTCCTCCCGGACGTGCTCACGAGCCAGCTCCGCGACGAGCGAGCGGGCGTGCCGACCGGCCAGCGCGTGCTCCGCATCGCCACCCATCCGGCTGCCCGCTCGCGCGGGCTCGGCTCGCGACTGCTCGACGAGATACGGGCGACCGCGACGACCGACTGGCTCGGCGTCGGCTACGGCGCGACGCCCGCACTCGTCGATTTCTGGCGTCGCAACGGCTTTTCGACGGTCTATCTCGCGACGACGCGCAACGAACGCAGCGGTGAGCACTCCGCGCTGATGCTCGCACCGTTGTCGGATGCCGGTCACGAACTCCGTGATCGCCACGCGCGGCGGTTCGTCGAGCGCGTCGGTGCGACGCTGACCGACGCGCTCGCTACGCTCGACCCCGACGTGGTTCGGGCCGCGCTCGGGGCGACCCATGTCACTGCCGAGGTGAATTTTTCCGACCACGAGTGGCGCGTCGCCGCCAGCGCCGCCTACGGCCCCGGCCTCGCGGAGATCCATCCGCACGTCTTCCGCGCGCTCGCACTATGCCACCTCACGGACGCGGACGGCGACCTCTCGGCGCGCGAGGAACGCCTGCTCGTCATGCGCGTGTTGCAGACTCGCTCGACGGAAGCGGTGGCCGGCGCGCTCGACTACGTCTCGACCGGCGCGTGCATGCGTGCGCTCGGCGACGCCTACAAACCGCTCGTCGATCGGTACGGGAACCGTGCGGCCCACGACGAGCGCGACCGCTTCCTGGATTGAGTCCATCAGCCGACCGCGCGAACGACGAGCCACGCGAGCGCGATCGCCGCGAGCGATCCAACGAGGTTCGCGAGTCCGTTGACCGCTGCCCGGCCGATTTCGCCCTCCTCGATCAAACGTACGGTCTCGAACGAGAACGACGAGAAGGTGGTGAAGGAGCCACACGCGCCCGTACCGACCAGGAGAACGATCGTCTCGCCCGCACCGGCGAACGTCACCAGCCCGAGTGCGAGGCTGCCGAGGACGTTGACCGCGAGCGTGCCGACCGGGTACTCGCCCTCGAAGCGCTGGCTCACGTACACTCGGGCGAGCGCACCGAGCGCGCCGCCCGTACCGACGAGATGGGCCGGGTCGATCGCGGTCATCGATAACCGCCACCGATCCGGCGGGCGAGCGCTCGTCCCACGAGCACGCCACCGAACCCGAGCGCGTAGGTCGCGAGCACGTTCGCGACCATCCACAGCGGGCGGGCGAGCAGCGTCGTCTGGAGCGCAAAGGTGCTGTACGTCGTCAGCGATGAGAGAAAACCGGTCGCGAGAACCAGCCGTGCTCGCTCGGTGAGGATTCCCGTATAGCGCGCCTCGTAAAGGACGAAGCCGAGCACGAAACTGCCGGCGACGTTGACGAGGAGCGTTCCGCCCGTTCCCGGGAGAAATCGTGCGACGAGAAAGCGGAGGTTCGCACCGGCGAACCCGCCGATGGCGATCAGGGCGATCGATTCGAGCGTGCGGAGTGGATGGGGTCCCGACATGGCAGTCTCCGGGAGGAGTCATCAGCTGGATGCCCAGCGATTGTGGCAGGCGGACCCCATCGCCCGATAGGTGAGGGTCGGTCCCGGCGTATTTAATCCCGTCAGTCCCCGATGCACGGTATGGTCGATATCGCCGTTCTTGCCGCCGTCGGTCTGGGCGTCCTCGGCGTCGTCGGCAGCGTCGTGCCGCTGGTGCCGGGCACGCTGAGTTCGCTCGTCGGCGTCTATCTCTACTGGTGGGCGAGCGGCTACACCGAACCCGGGCCGCTGTTGCTCGCCGCGCTGACCGTCGTCGGCGTGCTCGCGCTCGTCGCGGACTACTTCGGCGGTGCGGTATCAGCGCGCGCTGGCGGCGCGTCGATGGTCACGACGACGCTCGCGGCGATCGTCGGTATCGCCCTCTTCTTCGTCGTCGGGCCGCTCGGCATCGTCCTCGGCGTCGCCGGCACCGTGTTCGTCGTCGAGTTCTACCGCCACCGCAACCCGGAGCGCAGCCTGCGCGCGGCGCTCTACGCCGCCGTCGGGGTGCTCGCCTCGACGGTTGTCCAGCTGCTCGTGACGGTGACGATGCTCGTCGCGCTCGTGGCCGTCATCCTCCTCTGAGGGCAATCGTTGTATGGGTTCGTGCCGAACGATAGGTATGGCTGCGTGTGCCGAGGAGGGCTGCGATCGACCGGCAGCGGTACGACTCCACGTTCCGTGGGCCGCGAACCGCGAGGTCTGTACGGCGCACGGTCGCGCGCTCGTCCAGCAGGAGGGTGTCGTCGCCGAACCACTGGAGGGTGCGAGCGAGAACTGGCAGTGATCAGGGTTCGAGCGCCAGCATCACCTCGTCGATGTACTCGCCGTCGTACGTGTAGTGGTTCTCGCGGACGGCCTCGACCTCTCCACCGTGTGCCTCGAAGAACTCGACTGCCTCCTCGTTGGTCGAGGGGATCGAGTTGTAGAGCTTCTCGTAGCCCTTCTCGTCGGCCCAGTCGAGCCCGCGATCGAGCAGGTGGCCGCCGATGCCGTAGCCCTGGTACTCCTCCAACACCCCGAGGGTGAGTTCGGCCGTATGCGAGAGTTTCTCCAACTCCGGCGATTCGAGATGGATCCAGCCGACCACCTCGTCGTTGACGGTGGCGACGAAGAACATCCGCGAGTGGACGGGACTCTGCTGGACGACCGTCTCCTCGTGATCGATGATGTCGGCGACGCTCTCGGCGACGGTGTAGGTCTTGCCGCCGGCGACCTGTCGGATGACCCCGACCAGCCCGGAGCGATCGGTCTCGATCGCCGGCCGGATGGTGAACGTCAGGCCTTCGGCATCGAACTGCTCCTCGTCGGTCTCGTCGCTGCCCTCGAACGTCGCCCGGAGCTCGCTCCCCTCCTCGGTGACGAGCCCGTCACGCTTCAGGATGGCGACGTGGTGGCGAAAGCCGCCCGGATCGAGGCGGAGCGACTCGCGGACGTCGCCGGCGGCGACGGGGTCGTCGCTGTCTTCGATATACTCGTAGATGCTCTTCCTGTCTTCGTGGCTGAAATCAACTGTTTCCGACACTTGCATGTTCGTAGTTAGCACACCACGTCACTTAACTGTTGACCGAGGTCACGCACGACTGTCACGACCGATCTCTCGATCGGATTCTATCGCGTTGCTGCTTGCCTCTGAAGGGACATGGCTGAAACCGTTAGCAGCGTGCGTTCTCGCATCATGAGCGACGCGGCCGCCGGCGACGCCGGCGAGGTCACCACCGAGCTGAATCGGGATATCGGGCTGCTCGGAGCACTCGCCATCGGCATCGGGACGATGATGGCCGCGGGGATCTTCGTGCTCTCGGGACTGGCGGTGAGCAAGGTCGGCGTTATCGCCATTCTCTCCTTCGCGATCGCGGCGGTCGTCGCCGCTTTCACGGCGGCGGCCTACGCCGAATTCTCCTCGATCTACCCCGAGAGCGGCGGCGGCTACATGTACGTCGCCAATACTTTCAAGCAGAACTTCACCTACATCATGGGCTGGACGATGATCCTCGGCTATCCGGCGAGCGCTGCCTTCTACCTCGCATCGTTTTCGGACTGGTTCTACCGGTTCATCTACCCGCTCGTCGGCATCCCGCAGGCGATCCCCTACTGGCTGCCGGGGGTTGCCGTTCTCGCACTGTTGGTGTTCATCAACATCCGCGGCAGCGAGGAGTCGAGCCAGTTCCAGATCGTCGTCACCACGCTCAAGGTGGTGCTCGTCGGGTTCTTCCTCTACGGCGGGCTCCAGGCGTTCAATACGGACATCGTCGCGACGTCGGCGGCGGAGAACGTCGGTCAGTTCGCCGAGATCGGCGTGACGAGCGCGCTCGTGTTCATCACCTTCTTCGGCTTCTCGGCGATCGCGACCGACGCCGACTGTGACGTGCTCGTCGAGCGCCTCGGCGACGACGCCGCCGGCGACGTCGAATCGGTACTGCTCCCCACCGCTGGCGGGCCACACGCCGAGCTCAGCAGGGAGATCGGCCGGGCGATCTGTCGCGCCACGGGCGCACGGGCGGAGGTACTCCGGGTAGTCCCGCCCGACGGCGACGTCGACGACGCGCGCGAACAGGCCGAGGAGAGCGCGGCCGAGCTCCGGGCGGCCGAGGTCGCGGTCGAAACCACCGTCGTCGAGAGCGACGACGTGCTCGACGCCATCACCGATCGCACGAGCGAACACGACCTGACCGTCGTCGGCTCGACCCGCGAGGGGCTGCTCCAGCAGTTCGTCTTCGGCGCGATTCCCGAGGAGGTCGCCCGCGCGGCCGACGACACGGTCGTGATCGCGAAACGAAACGAAGGGCTATCGTCACAGGCCCGGTACTCACTCCGTCGATGGCTCCAGTAGACGACGTCCGCGCCGGCGATCCGCCGATGGCCGGCAAGCGGACCGACGACGATCGCGACGAACTCGACATCGCGTACGCCCATCATCGGCGGGTCGAGGAGATGGTCGACATCGTACGCTTCTGTCTCGAGGCCATCAGTCTGGAGTTCGACCGCTGGGGCGAACCGCACGTCAGCGGCCCTGGCTTCTACCTCGCGATCGTCTCGGGCACCTCGGTCGAGGGGTACGCCGACCCGATGGGTGCGAACCGCTGGCCGGTCGAGCGCTGTGCCAGCGTCTTCGGCGATATCGAGGCGTTCCACGCGGCGGCCGCGACGACCGCCGACCGGATGGACGGTGCGGTGATCGCGAGCATCGACGGTGTGCTCCAGGAACGGCTGGTCCGACTGAAGGATCTCGATCGTGCAACGCTCGAAGAGCACAACGGCGGCCCGATCGCCTACGCCGACTGGATGGGATCGCGACACATGAGCGCGCTCGACACCTCGCTGCGCGACGACGTGGTCGCGACGATCACGCTCAGTGAGGAGACCGGCCGTGTGACGACGTTCGTCGACGGCACGTTCGAGGACTACGATCGAGCCGAACTCGGCGGCCGCTGGCGTACACAGGACTAGCCCGTGCGCGCCGGGACGTGCGTGAGCAACTGCGCCGTCGCCCGGATGTCGTCCGTCCCGATGAGTACCTCGGCGGCCTTCCTGACGGTCGTGTCGGGCTCCATCGAAACGCCGTAACAGCGTGCGTACAGCGCGAGCCAGTCGTTCGTCGCACGGTGGAACCGGGCCAACTCCTTGTTCGAAAAGACGACCGCTTCGTCCGCAGTCCGCGCGTCGAGATAGAGCACCACGAGCGGGCCAAGCCCTTCGCGAAGGAACGTCATCGCCCGCTCCTCGTCCGGGGGATTCGGGGGCGGCTCGAACGTCGCACGGTCGCGGGCGGCCCGCGCGGCGAGTTCGCCGATCCGCTCGCGGTACTTCGTTTCCGGGCGAGCCATCAGCCCTCCCGGAACTCGACGCCCTTGCCGCCGCGCGGGTGTTCCCACTGCGTGTCGGCGACGACGGCACAGGTCCCACACTCGACGCAGGGCTGGGTGTCGAGGCTCACGACGCGCTCCTCGTCGCCGTTCGATTGTACTGTCTCCTCGCGATAGCAGCCACCGCCGAACCCCTCGGCACTCACCGGGCAGGCCGTCACGGCCGCACCGCTGGCTGCGACGGAGTCGTCTTCCAGAACGATATGTGGGTTGCCGACGTCGGTGTCGTAGGTCAGCTCGCCGATGCGCTCGCCGAGACTCGGCGGCTCGATGGTGTTGTCGTCCGCGACACGCGTTCCGAGCTCCTCGGCGATGATCGTCGGCAGCGTCACGTAGGGCGTCTTCGTATCGGGCATCATCGACGCCAGATACGGCGAGCCGTAGGCCCGCCCGAGCAACCCGGCCGTGTCGGCGGCACGCACGCTGGCGCGCCCGAGCGGCGAATCGAGCAGTCGTTCGGCGAGATCGGTGGTGATATCGTTCTCGCCGGCCGCGCTCGCGACCTCGTAGCGCATCGGTCGGAGCTTCGCCATCACGCCCTCGTCGTGGAGGCGCTGCTCGTAGCGCTCGCCGGCGGTACTGGGTTTTCCCCTGGAACGAGCTTCGACGAACGCCTCGGCAGCGAGCGCGCCGGCCGTCACCGCGTGGTTCATCCCCTTGATGATCGGTCCTTGGGCCTGCATCTGGCCGCCCGCATCGCCGACGAGCACGAGCCGGCCCTCGTGAGGCGAGGGGTTGGCGGCCTTCTTCGAATCGGGGACGAGTTTGGCCGAATACTCCCGTTCGTCGTACTCCTCGCCGAGCCACTGGGCGAGCAGCGGGTGGGTGAGCAACGCGTCGAGCAGCTCCTGTACCTCGGCTTCCTCCGCGACGATGCTGTCGAGATGGAAGACGTTCCCGATGCACAGCGAGCTCTCGTTGGTGTAGAGGAAGCCACCGCCACGGACGCCGTCGTAGAGATCGCCGGAGAACAGATGCGCCTCGCCCTCGTCGTCGTCGATCCCGAACCGTTCGTTGATGGCATCGCCGGGCATATCGACGACGGCCTTCACGCCCTGGAACCACTCCTCGGGCTCTTCCCAGTCCATCAGCCCTGCTGCGCGCGCGAGTTCGGAGTTCACGCCGTCGGCGGCGACGATGAAATCGGCCTCGATCGGGTCGAGCTCCTCGCAGGTGACGCCGACGATCTCGTTGTTGTCCCGCAGGAGACCGTTCACCTTCACGCCCGTCAGCAGCCCGCCGCCGGTCTCGCGGGTGAGTTCGTGGACCCGTTCGGCCATCCAGGAATCCATCTTCCGGCGGAGGACCGCGTCGGCCCACTCGGTGTCGCGCTCGTGTCCCTGGGTGATGTCGAATGTCTTCACCTTCTCGCCGGCGATGTTGTGGATGTAGTAGTCGGTGACGGGCCGTTCGGTCGCGTGCTCACGAAAGCCCGGCAGGAGCCCGTCGATCGTGTAGGGGGCGGATTCCTCGGCGTAGATGAGGCCCCCGGTGACGTTTTTCGATCCAGCATCGACGCCCCGTTCCAGGACCACGGTTTCGACGCCGTTGCGCGCGAGCGTCGCGGCCGCCGCCGCGCCGCCCGGACCCGCTCCGACCACCACCGCCTCGTAGTGTTCGTGTTCGTCAGTCATCGTTGGTGCCTCCATCGGCTGCGAGTTGCTGTGGCTCCAGTTCACCGGATTCGAGTGCCGCAGTGAGCGTCGGCAGTACATCGAAGAGATCGCCCTCGATGAAGTAGTCCGAAAAGTCACGGATGCGCGCGTCGGGATCGGTGTTCACAGCGACGATCGTCTCGGATTCGTCCATCCCGACCTTGTGCTGGACGGCCCCCGAGATCCCGGCAGCGATGTAGAGATCTGGTTCCACTACCTGCCCCGTCTCGCCGATCTGTCGTTCTTCGGCCGTATACTCCGTGACGTGGCCCGCGAACTCGTAGGCACCGGTGACGATCCCTCGGGAGACGCCGAGCGCGGCGTCGTCGAAGGCGTCACGGAGATCGAGCCCGAGCTCCATCCCCTCGGTGGGGCTGTCGCCGATCCCCCGCCCCATTGCCACCACCACGTCGTGACCGGTGAGATCGACGCCCTCGTCGAGTCGGTCGTGATCGGTGACCGAAACACGAAGCCAGTCCTCGTCGAGCTCGCCGTCGTGATCGACGATCTCGCCCTCCCTGTCGTGATCGGGTTCGGGCAGGTCGAAACTCCCCGGGATCACCGACGCGCCCTGTGGGTGGAACTCCCTGGTCGGGTTGTCGAGACAGAGGATGGTCGAATACTCGAACCCGGAGAAATCGGGGCGCTTCATGTGGAGCACGCGCTCGAACTCCTTTTTCGCGCCCGGTCGCCCGGTCTTGGCCGGATTCGAGATCATCGATTCCTCGATGTAGAGATCCGAACAGTCGGAGGCCAGTCCGGAGTCGAGTTCGCCCTGGACGAGCGCCGAGAGATCCCGTCCGTTGTTCGTCGCCGGGAACACCGTGTACCGGGGTTCGTCGTACTCGCGCCAGTCGACGGCTGCGTCGCGACCGCGGCTCTCACCGGGGATCGCGCCCGCCCGCGCCATGTCACAGAACAGTTCGGTGTAGGGCTTGTGCTGGAATCGCTCCAGTCGCTCGTCCTCGTGGTAGACGACCACGTCCGCGCCGTAGGCGACGACGTCTTCAGCGTGTTTTTCGACGTCGCTGCCGACGAGCACCGCCACGACGCGCTCATCCTCGTCGTACGTCTCGTTGTAGCCGTCCATCAGCTCGCGGGCCTTGCCGAGCATCTCCTTCGAGACGTCGACGAGCTCGCCCGCCTGCGTCTCGCAGTAGACCCACATGTCCCGGTACTCGCCGTCGTCGAGCGCCTTGACGTACTGTTTGTCCGCCGTCGGATGGTCGAGATCCGGATGTTTCTCTTCCGGAGGAACGACCTCGATCTCCTCGGGCTCGTCGTCTTTCTGGACCGACTCGATGCGTTTTTCGATGAGGTTCGTCGCCGCATCCCGATCCTCGCCGGCCTGTTCGGCGTCGAGGACTTCCCGGAGGCGCTCGGCGTCGTCGATACCCTGGAGGGCGTTGCCGAGCCCGGCCGTCGAGAGTTCGGTGGGATCGATCTCGCCGCCTTCGGCTTCCTCGTTTTCACCTACTTTCTCGATCCGGCTCTCGATCAGCGTCACGACGTTGTCGCGGTTCTCGCCCGCTCGTTCCGCATCGAGGATCGCGTCGAGTTCGGCAGGATCCTCGACGTCCTTGATCGCCGGGCCAAATTCGGCGATGTCGTACTCCGACGGGTCGAGCGCGAGGTCCTCGGATTCGTCCGCGTCGCCTGCCTCGCTTTCGTCGTCTCCACCGTCGTCCTCGATCTCGTCGGCCGACTCGCGGTACTCGCCCTCGGTTTCGGTGCCCTCGTCGATCGCGTCGTCCTCGTCGGTGTTCACCGCGCGCATCCGTGCGCGGATCGCCTCCTGGGCGCTCTTTCGCTGTTTGCCGTCTTTCTCGGCGTCAAGCAACCCTTCGAGCTCGCGCGGGCTGTCGATCTCGTCCAGCTCGTCCTGAAGCTGTTCGACGGTGTGCTCGCCGGGGTCGAGTTCGCTCATTGCTCGCCTCCCGCGTGGGCCGCCATCGCGTCGAAGACCTCGCTCATGCCCGCTTCGTCGCCCGGATCGACCATCGTCGCCTCGCGCTCGGCCGGCGCTTTCGGGATCGGGTCGACCGACGAGACGATCGTCGGCGAACCGTCCAGCCCGATGTAGTCGGGATCGAGGTTCAGATCCGCGTGATCCCAGGTCGTCATGTGCTCCTCGTGGTTCTTCGCGCGCTCTTTGGTCTCCGCACGGAGGTCTTTCAGCGTGAGGCGATCGCCGGCCGTGCGGTAGGTGGGCTCGAACTCCGGATCGGCGACGACGAACGCCGGTATCGGCGCTTCCACGGTCTCGATCTCCTCGATATCGCCCTCGACGAGTCGTTTCGCCCGCACCGTTCCCTCGTCTTCGTCGACGTCGAGCGCGATCACGTGGGTGATGATCGGCCAGTCGAGACACCAGCAGGCCTGCGGGCCGGTGTGGCCGGTCTCGCCGTCGGCGGTTTTGAACCCCGCGAACACGAGGTCGGGAGTCTCGTCGAGCTTCTGCAACCCGGTGGCGATCGTGATCGCCGTCGCCCAGGTGTCGGAAGCCGCGAGCTCGCGATCAGAGAGGAGATAGAGCTCGTCGGCGTAGACCGACTCCATCGCCTCGCCGAGCACGTCGCCGTAGCCCGGTGGCCCCATGCTCATCACGCTCAGCCGGCCCCCATGGCGGACCTTCGTCTGGAGCGCCGTCCGGAGCGCGTGCTTGTCGTTGGGATTCATCACCGTCGGGGTGTTGCCCCGTTCGAGATGGCCGTCCTCGTCGAACGATACCTGTCCCTCGCGGAAGTCGGGAACGCCCTTCGTCAGCGTGACTGTGTGCATTGCTAGTCGGTCTCCCGTGTGACTATTCCTAACATACTCCCCCGACAACTATTACCGTCCCGGTATTCCGTACGTTTTTGCCGCTATCGGGTCAGGTTCGGCCGGCACGGCCCGCGTCGACGTCGATCGCGTCCACGGGACAGACGTCGACACAGAGCATGCAGTCGATACACTGGGCCTCGTGGGTCGGGTCGGCCTTGATCTCGCTCTCGGGATGGTCGGGCGAGTCGACCCACTCGAAGACGTCGACGGGACAGTCCTCCAGACACGCGCCATCGGCGATGCAGATGTCGAAATCCACCGCGACGTGCGTGCCGTGGATCCCCAACTGTTCGGGTTCCTCGACCGGCCCCCAGACGTCGTGACCCTCGTGTTCGTCCACCGTCTCGCGGTTCTGTTCGAATTCAGGGTCGATCGCCATACCAATCAACACTCACGACAGCCGACTATTTAACTCTTCGACCGAACGGGATCGGTCACGGCGGGGCGAGCAGCGTCGAGATCCGTGCGTTCTCCTTCAAGAGGATCCCGCCGGACGGGATCGACAGCGGGACGCGTTCGACCTCGCGGACGAACAGCGTCGGGTGGAACGCACCGCGCTCGCGTAGTTCGGCGCGCGTCTGGAGGACGAGTGGTTCGTCGGCATCGACTCGTTCGTTGAATTCGACGAGATACTGGCCCGCTTCGAGCCGCCACCAGCCGTAGTCGTCCTCGGCGTTTCGCTTCTCCGTTCCACGGGGTGTCGTGCTCGCGGCGTCGAGCTCTCCACCGCCGAAGTCCACGCGTCCCGGCGTCTCGATCTCGTGGACGGCCGCGAGCGTCAGATCGAGTCCGTCGTCGCCGACCTGTGTCTCCTCGTGGACGATCCCCTCGACGTGTTCCGTGAGTTCCGCGCCCGTCATGGCGGCGATAGCACGTCCGGGGACGAAAACGTATGGGCCAAAACCGAAGACCGATGGCTCGGAGGGAAGAGAGTCGACGGCTCAGGGGTGGGCGTAGTACGCGACGGTCTCGTCCTCGTGCTGGGCGTCGATGCGTGCGAACCCGATGCGCTCGAACTGGACCATCTCGTCGGGCTCTCGATCGGCGATCCCGGGTTCGGCCTGACCCTCGACGTCGCCCTCCATCGTTCGCAATAGGACCGTGCGGTTGTCGTCGGCCGGCACCCAGTGCACCACGGGGACGTCCTCCTCGCGAACGACGTCGATGTCGGTGCCGACGAACTCGAAGGCGTCGCGCGTGTGGCGCACACAGCCGTAGCCCTTGAGCCAGACGCGCTCGCCGTTGGCCGGCACGTCGTCGGGTTCGATTAGCACACCCCCCTCGACGGGGATCTCGCGAACGCCGCGCTCCTCGTGATTGGGATGGACCGGTGGTTCACCCGTTTCCGGGCCACCGACGACGGTCTTTTCGACGCCGTCACGAACGAGGAAGGCGCGGTCGGTTTCCTCGTCGATGCGCTCGCGGTTGGCGGCGTAGATCGCGCTCATCGCCAGATCGACGTTGCTCGTCGACGTGCCGAGCGAGACCATCGCCTCGGTGATGGCGTCACCGCGGATCCCGCGCCGGCGAAGGCTCGCGACCGTGGGCGCGCGGGGATCGTCCCAGCCGTCGAGTTCGCCCGCCTCGACGAGTCTCTTGATCGTCGAGGTGCTCATCTTCACGTCGTAGGCGTCGATCTGGACGTGGCCCCAGTGGGTTACTTCGGGGTATTCCCAGTCGAAGTAGTCGTAGAGAAAGCGCTGGCGCTTGGCGGAGTCCTGGAGGTCGATGCCGCGGATGATATGCGTGACCCCGAACAGGTGGTCGTCGACACCCGACTGGAAATCGAGCAAGGGCCAGCATCGGTACTCGCTGGCCGCCTCGCGGGGGTGTGGCGTGTCGATCATCCGGAAGGCGACCCAGTCCCTGAGTGCGGGGTTCTTGTGCTCGATATCGGTGCGCACGCGCAGCACCATCTCGCCGGCGTCGTACTCGCCGGCGACCATCGCGTCGAACTCCTCGCGCGTCGTCTCGGGTGCTTTCTCCCGATGTGGGCAGGCCTCGCCCGAATTCTTCAGATCGGAGAACTCCGCGGCGGGACACGAGCAGGTGTACGCGCCGCCGAGGTCGATGAGTTCGCGCGCGTGTTCGTAGTAGGTCTCCATCCGGTCGGAGGCCCGGGCCACTTCGTCGGGTTCGAAGCCCAGATAGTCGATCGCCTCTAGGATGGCGTCGTAGGCCGCGGGATCGGGGCGTTTGGTCTCGGGATCGGTGTCGTCGAATCGGCAGAGCATCCAGCCGTCGTACCGGTCTTTGTAGGTGCCAATGACGGCGGGCATGCGGGCGCTGCCGAGATGCCACGGCCCGTTCGGATTGGGTGCCAGCCGCATTCGGACCTCCCCCTCCTCGGCGTTCGGCAGGTCGGGCAGTGGATGGTCGTCACCCTCGTCATCGGCTTCGAGATCGGCGAGCAGGTCGGGCGCGAGCGCTTCGAGGCGCTTCTGGCGACCCTCCTCGCCGAGTTCGTTCACCTGTGAGACGATAGGGGCGACGGCCCCCGGAACCTCGTCGCCGTGCTCCTGGAACTCCGGGTTCTCGCCCATCAGCGGGCCGATTACCGCGCCGACGTCGGCCTCCTCGCCGTGTTTGACCGCGTTGAGCAGGGCGTGGCGCTCGGCCTCGTGCTCGACGCGCTCGCGAAGATCGTCGTCCATTGAGGATGGCTCAGACGCGGGCGATGAAAACCCGTCGGGTTTCGGTGGCCCGCGGCGGTGGCGGTGCGGTCGCGGCAGCGGCGCGGTTGCCGTGTGGTGGTGGTCGGCGGTTCCTTGGTGGATGAAGGGCGAGCGCGACCAGCGAGAGCGCGAGGGCTTCTGCGGTGCTGTTTGGTTGCGGCAGTGTACGGTCAGCGATCGCGGTGCTGTGCGAAGGTGTGGCATCCGCGCGAACGGAGTGAGCGCGGTTCACCGCTCGCGCAGTTTGCGAGCGGGAGTTTTTAGCGTAGCTTTTTGCAAGCGGGGGTCGGGCGAGCCGAGCGGGACCGAAGGTCCCGCTGGCCGTGCGAACGGGCGGCGAAGCCGCCCGTGAGCAGACGTAGCGAGCGCGACCCCCGCAGTAAAAAGGTCCCTATGCGACGTTGTAGCCTTTGTCGCGGAGGAAGTCCTCGATGCGGCCGGTGTGATTGCCCTGGAGTTCGATGGCGTCGTCCTCGATGGTGCCGCCACAGGCGAATTTGGATTTCAGGTCCGAGGACAGACTCGACATGTCGACGTCCTGCGGATCGAACCCTTCGACGATCGTTACCTCCTTTCCGTATCTACGCTCGTCGATGCGGATGGTGATCTGCTGGGACTCTCTGGCGACGTCTTCGCAGACGCAGAGTTCCTCGGGCAGGCCGCACGTCGAGCAGACTTCCGACATTACAGCGATATATATGAGACGGCCATATTAAATACTGTCGGGACCTCGCTCGCGCGAGCGCCGAAACCGACCGAGCACGGGGGTGCGCTCGCCGCGGAGTTCGTCGACCAGCGCCCGTGCCTCGGTGGCGTCGGCGTCGCTCACCGCCTCGCCGTAGTGGGCGCGCTCGAAGAGCGCGCCGACCCGGCGGGCGCGGTCGTCGGCGTCGATCGCGGCGAGATACTCCCGTGGCGTCTCGCCGTCGCGACGTGGGCGGTGCTCGTCGGCGAGCAGGTATTCGAGGCGCTCGAAGGCCGCCTCGGTCGTTTCGGTCGGCGATCCGCTCGGCCAGTAGCGCAGCCAGAGCGCGCGGTAGAGTCGCTCGGCCAGCCCCGTGCGGTGTGCGCCCGCAGCGAGCCCGACGAGCGCGACGAGCCCGAACGCCACCTGCTCGCGCGACGGTGAGGGGAGTTCCGGCAGCGGTGACGAGTCCGTGGCCGACGTCGTGCCACCTGCCGCTCCCCCACCGGCCGGCGTCGCCGAGCCGTTGGCTGCATCCGGCGCGTCCTGCTCGGCGGCACGCTGGAGTCCGGCCGGGTTGGCCGTGTCGCTGGCGCTCGATCCCGTATCGTCGCTTCCGCCGGCGGGCGTCGCTTCGGGCGTCGGCGTCCATTCGCCGTCCTCCGAGCGGTTGGTGTCGACGTTCGATTCGTTGCCCGCGCGCGCGTTTTCGAGGTTACTCTCCTCGACGGCCGAGCGCGACTCGGCCGGTGTCGGATCGAAGCGCACCCAGCCGGTCTCGGGGAAGTAGACCTCGACCCAGGCGTGGCTGTCGAGCCCGCGGACGACCCACTCGTCGCGCGCGACGCGCTGGCCCGGTGTGTAACCCGTCACGAACCGTGCCGGGATGTCCTGAGTCCGCAGCATCGTCGCCATCGTCGTCGCGTAGTAGGTACAGTAGCCGGCGTTCATCTCGAAGAGATACGAGTCGGCGATGGAGCCGTCCGGCCGGTCCACGTCGAGCGAGTAGTTCTTCGATCCTTCGAGCCAGCGCTCGATGGTACGAGCGGTGTCGTAGGGGGTGTCGGCGTTGCTCGTGAGGCGATCGGTCCGGTTGGCGACGCGTTCGGGCGTGCTCTCTGGTAGCTGTGTGTATCGGCCCCGAATCCCGTCGGGGTAGTCCTCGCCGGCCGAGCGCAGTTCGTCGGCCGTCCAGTTCGGCCGCTGGCTCGTGACCGTGTAGCTCGTCCCGTTCGCCAGCGTTCCGTCGGGCTGGAGGCCGGCGAGCGACGTCACGCGCGCGTCGTCGGCTGGGTCGCCCGAAACGGTGCTCGGTTTCCACGCTGCCGGCATGATCGAGAGCGACATCTCGGTCGTGTAGGTCTGCGTGAGCCGTGTCGCGTCGCCCGGCGGACCGGCGAGCGAGCCGTTGTAGGGTCGGTCGTCACCGGTCCTGACCCATCCCTGGCCCGTGTAGCGGTCGTAGCTCGCCACGCGCCAATACTCCTGGTTCTCGCTCTCGACGGTGAATCGGACCTTCGGCGAGAGCGAGATCGAGCCCTGGACACTTACCTCGTCGCCACCCGTGAGCAGGCCGGCTTCGATCGTCTCCGGACCGCCACTACCCGAGGACACCATCGGATCGGCGGCACCACCGGGAACGACGCTCACGAGCGGTGCGAGCACGATCATCGCCGCGAGCACGGCCACGAGCGTTTCGACCTGTCCGACGCTCCCCCGGTGACGTTCGAGTTCGCCGAAGCCGACGACACCGGCCGCACCGACGACGCCGACGAGGGCGACGATCGGTCCTGCATCACCGGTGAGGACGAAGAAGCCGAGTGCCACGCCGCCGCTGATCGCGCTGGCGACGTAGTGTCGCCGCAGCGCCAGATACCACGTCAGAAACGTCGGCGCGGGCGCGAAACCGATCGCCCAGACGCCTGCCTCGGCGATCCGGAGGATCGAGAGCCCCGTCAGCAGCGCGATCACGTCAGCGCGCACCGCGTCGAACGAGCGGAGGAGCAACTCGCCGTTCGGCACCGCCTGGATGTAGCCCCAGAGCCCGACGGCGAACAGTCCGGCGGCGAGGACGGGTGCGAGCGCCGCCGGTAGGAAGCGCGCCAGCACCGTCGCCGCGAGCAGACTCCCGGCGACGAACAGCACCAGCCGGTCGGTGCCGCCGGCGACGTCGGTGACGTTCGAGAGAACGGCGAGAAAGGAGCCCATCAGCAGCGCCGTCGCGCCGAGGGCGAGCGCACGCCGCGCGCCATCGCCGACCCACGAGCGTTCGGTCGCGACGCTCACGACTCCGCCCTCCCGGTAGCCACGGCGTTCGCTGCTGTACCGATCGATTCGAAGGGAAACTCACGACCATCGACCGTGAGCCGCGTGCCGCGATCGTCGGTGAAGACGCGGAGATCGGCCTCGTGCTCGACACGGCCCGTGCCCGCCCGCGCGAGCGCGCTCAACACCCGCTCGCGCTGTTGCTCGCCGCCGGTACGTTCGACCTCGCCACCCGGATACCGGAGCGCGACGGCGAAGCCGGCGTCGAGCAGCGAGACGGCGACGCTCGCGGCCGCGCTCGCCATCTCGTCGGCGTGGCCGGCGGTCGCCTCGGCGGCGACCGTGAGGGCGGTCAGCTCGCGCGTCCCGTCGAACTCCATCACGACGAGATCGTCGCGTTTCGCGCTCGATTTCCAGTGGACGTCGCGGAGGCTGTCGCCACGGACGTACTCGCGGAGCCCGTCGAACCGCTCGCGCTCGTCGGCGTGCTCGGCGAGTCCGCCGACGACGCCCATATCGCCGACGTCGTGGAGTTCGGGATAGACGAGCACGGGCGTGCGCCGCGGATACTCGAACGTGCGCGAGAGCAGGCCGAACGCGTCGGTGACGGTGAGCGTGAGCGGCCCGAGCCGCTGTTCGCCGCGCTCTCGAAGCCCGATCTCGTACTCGATCGTCGTCGGCACGCTCAGGGTCGCCCCGTCGAACGTCGATGCCAGCCCGTCGCCGACCTGCTCGGAGAGCCGTGCGGCGAGCGGGTCGTCGGTCTCGACGGCGAGTTCGATACGGCGCGTCTCACCCGGAAAACCGGCAGCGGGCGGGCGACGTCGGATCGTCGGACGGTCGGCGAGCAGGAGCTGGACGGCGGCCGCGACGAGCGCGACGAGCGCCGGGACGACGAGCGCGTTCAGCGAGCGCGCGCCGAACGTGACGGCGAGCCAGACGGCCAGTACGACCAGCCCGACCAGCGCGACCGCCCGGCGCGTCGGTCTCATTCGACCCGAACCGACGACAGCGCCGCCCGGATCACGTCACGGCCCGTTTCGTCGCTCTCGCCGACCGGTCGAACCCGATGGGCGAGGGTGACGACCGCCTCGTGCTGGATGTCGTCGGGAACGACGTACTCGCGCCCGTCGAGGGCGGCCCGCGCCTGGGCGGCGCGCAGCAGCGACAGCGACCCGCGCGGGCTCACGCCGAGCTGGGCGCGCTCGCGGGTGTGATTGGCGAGTCTGGTGACGTACTCGCGAACGGGCTCGGCGACAGTGATCGTCGCGACCCGCTCGCGGGCGGCCCGGAGCTGATCGAGGCTGGCGACCGGTTCGAGCGTTTCGATGGGATGGGTGCCGACGACGTTCTCGAGCATCGCCGATTCGTCGTCCGGTGTCGGATAGCCGAGTTCGAGCCGTTTCATGAACCGATCGACCTCGGCCAGCGGGAGCTCGTACGTTCGATTGCGCTCGACGGCGTTCTGCGTCGCGATCACCGTGAATGGATCGGCGAGCGCGTGCGTCGCGCCGTCGACGGTGACCTGCTGTTCTTCCATCGCTTCGAGCAGCGCACTCTGGGTCTTCGGCGGCGCACGATTGATCTCGTCGCCGAGCACGACGTTGGCGAAGATGGGGCCGCTCCGGAACTCGAACTCCCGTGTTTTCTGGTTGAAGACGTTCACGCCCGTCACGTCGGAGGGAAGCAGGTCGGGCGTGAACTGCACGCGGTTGAACGAGCTCTCGAACGAGCGCGCGATCGCTCGCGCGAGCATCGTCTTGCCCACACCGGGCACGTCTTCGAGCAGGACGTGGCCGCGCGCGAGCATCGTCGTCACGATATGCTCGATGGCGTCGTGGCTGCCGACGATCACCTCCTCGGTGTTCTCGATGACGGCGGTGGCGAGCTCGCCGGTTTCGGCGATCGAGAGACGGGGCTGGCGGTCGGTCGCGGCGGCCGCGGGCCGCCCGCCATCGGTGTCGGCGTCCGCATCCGTCATGGCTGCGACGGCAGCGTTGGGGCGCTCGGACGGGGGGTGAAACACTCGTACCGACGCATTTGCACGTTTGTGGGGCCGAGCGCATGTAACGTTGCTGCTTCACTGTGACTGACAGACACACGGTCCCTCACTAGTTCGATCACCGATCGACCGGCGACGCGATTCCAGAAAGAAGTTATAGCCGCTTTCCATACCGCCGGCCGATGGCCCTCTCCGAGGAGGCACAGGAGCGTCTCGCCGACGTGGTGGCCCTCCAGCCGACGAAGAACGGCGAACTCGAGGAGCGCTGGGGGATGGACAGCGGCAGCGAGGTCCACCAGTATCTCGAAAGCGAGCTCAAAGCGTACTACTACCGCGACGAGGACAGTCTGATCCGCGCGACCGCCGACGCCGCCGATCTCGTCGGAGCCGACACCGAAGACGACGGCCCACGAACCGTAACCGTGCCCGAACTCCAGGCACAGGTGTTCGCCGTCGTCGCCGACGAGGACGACCGCGCCGAGAGCGTCGTCTCGGTCCTGCACAGCCTCCGCGACGCCCACGATATCGACCCTGCACCCGAGAACGTGCGTTCGGCGCTGCGCGGGCTCGCCCGCCGGGGTGTCGTCGACGTCGTCCAGAAGACCGTGCCGACCTTCCGGCTGGCCGTCGAGCGCGAGGACGTGGTCGTCGAACCGCTCGACGAGTAAGCTACTCGCCGGGCCGTTGGCGCTCGCGCCGGTCATCCAACAACCGCTGTATCGCTTTTCCGGGACCACCCTCGATCGGCCAACCGTGTGATCGCCACGTGGGAGGTTCGGGCTCGAATTTCGGACAGGAGCCCGCACACTCGGCGGCGCTCTGGTGTTTTTCCTTCGCCGCACACCACGGCAGGGCGGTCCGGCCGGACTCGCGAAGCTCGAAATGCCGACAGTCGGGGCGCATCGTGTCGGCGTACGACCGCCAGCCGCGCTCGTAGGCCCGCTCGGCGATGGCGAGTCGTTTCTCGGCCTTCCAGTCCGGATCGGCGAACTCGACGGTCGCCGCGCCCTCGTCGCCGCTGGCCCGGTCGGTGATCCGCGTGCCCGCTTCGGCGGCGGCGAGCGTTCGGGGATGCCAGGCGACGCTCGCGGCATCGTCGGCGTCGGTATCGACGACCAGAACACCCGCCTCGACGGGGAAATCCTCCAGAAGCACGGGTTCGATCGAGTGTTCGGTGCTGGCGGTGGCGACCCAAACCTCGTCGCAGAGAGCGAGCGCCACGTCGCGCTCGATCTGTCCGGCGAGGGCGCGCGCGGCGCTCGCGTCGAGATCGGGTTTGTTCTCGATGGCGACGATCCGCTCGATCCAGTTCGGATAGCGCCATTTCCGCCGGAGTTCGATGCGATTGTTCTGCCGACGGGTTTCGACGATTCCGCGGCCGGCGGCTCGATGGACCGCCTCGCGCACGTATCGCCAGGGGAAATCGGGCTCGGGCAGGGCGTCCCGATACCACGTCCACGATTCGGGGGCGTTCTCGACAACACGGAGCAGGTCGCTATCGAGCGCTCGAGTACCGAAACGGGCGCGCTGGGCGAGTGCCTCCCTGTCGGCCTTGATTATCACTGTGTCCCAGCGTCGGTATCTGGTGCCGAGCTGGCGCGCGACGATCGCCGCCGTATCGGGATCGAGATCGCCGTCGGGTGGCCAGTTGCGCTCGGCCCAGCCACAGACCCCAAGCTCGAAGACGAACTCGCTGTCGGGGCTCACATCCCGTCGGCCGCCGGTTCCTCAGTAGTCCGCATCGTCGATGTAGTCGTGAGCCTCCCGGAAGATGTCGCGTGGACCATCTTGGGTGATCGTGTTGAGCGCCTGCTCGTAGTCGCGCCACTGGTGGTCGCGGTGTTCGTGCGAGAGCTCGGCGCTGGCCTCGGCGGATTCGGCGATGAACAGATGCACCGTCTTGTGGATGGTTTCGCCGCCGGCCTGAAACACGTAGTCGTACTCGCGGCGGAACCCGTCGATGAGTCTGAAATCGCTGATCCCCGATTCCTCCGTTACCTCTCGAATCGCCGTCTGCTGGAGTTCTTCCTCGCCCTCGACGCCGCCTTTGGGGAACTCCCAGTCCCCGGGACGGCTCTTGAGCAAGAGATACTCGCGGCGGCCTCTCGTGTCGCGAAAGAGGATAGCCCCCGCGCTCGTCGCTTCGACTGCCATTGGAGTGGCTATTCGGGCAGCGTTTAATTGGTTGTTGTTTCACCGGGCGACGCGGCCAACCGGGGCCGTTTTGAGCGGGCGGGAACTCACTACCGAGTATGCCTTTCGTCACGAAGCTCGCCCTCACGAGCGGCGACCGGGGCGCGCTCGATCGCACGGTCACGGAGATCAAGGAGAGCGCCGCCCGCAAGGGCGTCGAGTTCGGCGGCCCACACGCGGGTCAGCCTCGCCAGCAACGCGCCCCACAGTCGAAACGGCTCTCGACGTCCGGCGGGCGGTTCGCCGACTGGACCTACACGATCTACTCGCGCACGATCGAGATCGTCGGCCACGACGAGTTCGCCCGCAGCGTCGCCGATAGCGGGTTCCCCGCCGGCGTCCACGTCGAGATCGACGTCGAACAGGTCCGCTGAGCGTCCGGATTTAAGAATCGGGGCCACGCAGTCGGCGTATGCAGGACGCCCGCCACGCCGACCTCGTCGAACTGCGCCGCGACCTCCACCGCCACCCGGAACCCGCCTGGCGGGAGTTCTACACCACGAGCCGCATCGTCGACGAGTGCGAGCGCATCGGCGTCGACGAACTCCACGTCGGCCCGGACGCGCTCGCCGACGGCGATCGCACGGCCGTGCCCGACGGTGACGAGCTCCAGCGATGGTACGACCGTGCCCGCGAGACCGGCGCACGCGAGGACGTGCTCGATCGACTGGAGGGTGGCTACACCGGCGCGGTGGCAGTGCTCGAACGCGGCGCGGGACCCACGGTCGCGCTCCGTGTCGACATCGACGGCCTGCTCCGCGAGGAGTCGGAGAGCGAGGAGCACACACCAGTCAAGGAAGGGTTTCGCTCCGAAACGGGCGCGATGCACGCCTGTGGGCACGACGCCCACGCGACCATCGGCATCGGGGTGCTCGAAGCGATCGCCGAGAGCGATTTCCAGGGGACGCTGAAGCTCCTGTTCCAGCCCGGCGAGGAGATGGTCGCCGGCGGGAAGCCGATGGCCGACAGCGGCCATCTCGACGACGTGGACTACCTTTTAGCTGTGCACGTCGGCCTCGACCACCCGACGGGCGAGGTGGTCGCGGGCATCGACGACTTTCTGGCTGTGCATCACTTCCGCGCCGACTTCTCGGGCGCTCCCGCCCACGCCGGCAACGAGCCGAACGCGGGCGACAACGCGGTACAGGCGATGGCGACTGCCGTTCAAAACCTCTACGCGATCCCGCGCCACGGCGACGGTCCCACGAGGGTGAACGCAGGGATGGTCGGCGGCGGCAGTGCGACGAACATCGTCCCCGAAGAGGCGTTCGTCGAGGGCGAAGTCCGGGGCCAGAGTACGGAACTGATGGAGTACACCCGCGAGCGCGCCGAGCGAATTCTCGACAACGCCGCCGCGATGCACGGCTGTTCGCTCTCGCTCTCGACCGTGGGTGGTGCGCCGAGCGCCGAAAGCGACGCCGGGCTCGTCGATCTCGTCCACGAGGTCACCACAAGTATGGAACGCGTCGAGACGGCGACCGAACGCGACGCGCTCGGCGGCAGCGAGGACGCGACCTATCTCATGCGAGAAGTCCAGGAGAACGGCGGGCTGGCGGCCTACGTCTGTGTCGGCACCGATCATCCAGGAGGGCATCACACCGCGACCTTCGACGTCGACGAGGAATCGATCGCCATCGGCGTCGATACACTCACCGATTCGATTCAGGAGATCGCCGAACGACGACCGTAACGCCGCGATTCCGACGATGATCGGTGTGAGCGCCAGGTCAGTTCGACTGCGGTCGGGGCTGTACCTGCGGGCGCTCGCTGGACGGTATCGACCGTTCGGAATCGTCCAGGAGCCGGCGCTTGGAGTTGTAGACGACGATGAGGCTGCTGACGGCCATCATGAGGGCGGCGAGCAGCGGCGTGATGACGCCGGCGATCGCGAGCGGGATCGCCACCGCGTTGTACGCGCCCGCCCAGAGCAGGTTCTGCTTGATGCGCCCGCGCGTCGCCGTCGCCAGCGAGAACAGTTCGGGCACGGCTTCGAGGCGGTCGTCCATCACGACGGCGTCGGCCGCTTCGATGGCGATCTCGGTGCCGCTCGCGACGGCGATGCCGAGATCCGCGCTCGCGAGCGCCGGCGCGTCGTTCGTCCCGTCGCCGACCATCGTGGTCGTCCCGCGCTCGCGCAGGCCACGGACGATCGCACCCTTCGACTCGGGGCGTACGCCCGAGAACACCTGGTCGACGTCGGGGTGGCTCGCGAACGTGCCGGTCATCCGCTCGTCGTCACCGGTCAGCACGACGATCTCGCGATCGTCGGCCGCGAGGTCCGAGACGACGTCGGCCCAGCCCTCGCGGGGCGTGTCGCGGACCGTCACGAGCCCACGTACCTCTCCATCCCACGCGACGGCGGTCGGATGGGTTCCCGAATCGTAGGCCTCGACGACTGCCCGCTCGATCCCTTCGGGCATCGCCCACTCGTCGCCGAACGAATCGGGATGACCGACGACGACGCGGGTGTCGTCGACGAGCGCCGAGACGGTGCGATCGGCGCGCTCGAAGGCGGAGACCGAGCGGGTGGTCGGCGGTGCGGCCGCGTCGATGGCGGCGGCGATCGGATGGCTCGATCGGCGTTCGACGGCGGCGGCCATCGCCAGCACCTCGTCCTCGCTCTCGCCCACGACGTCGGCGAGTTCCATCTCACCGGTGGTGAGCGTCCCCGTCTTGTCGAAGACGACGATGTCCGAGTCGTTGATCCGTTCGAGCACCGTCTCGTTGAGCACCAGGATCCGATCGTCGGCGGCGTCGCGGGTGGCCGCCGCGAGCGCGAGCGGCGTGGCGATGCCGAGCGAGCACGGACAGGAGATCACGAGGACCGAAACGCCGGCCAGCATGGCCGTGCTCACGTCGTTGCCGAGCGCGAGCCAGCCGACGGCCGTGAGCGCGGCGATCGAGACCACGAGCGGGACGAACACGACCGCGAACCGGTTGACGAGACGCTGAACGCCCGAATCCGAACTCTTGACGCTCCAGAGCAGCTCGACGAGCCGATCGATCGTGCTCGTGGCGTCCGGGCCGACTTCGACGACGATCGCGCTGTCGGTGAGCACCGACCCACCCAGCACGTCGTCGCCGTCGGACTTGCGCTGGGGGACCGACTCGCCGGTGACGAGCGCCTCGTCGATGGCCGCGGTGCCCTCGACGATGGTTCCGTCGACCGGGATGCGCTCGCCGGGTTTGACGAGCAGGTGATCGCCCGGTTCGCAGGCGTCGATATCGATCGTCTCGGTGGTGTCGCCGACCATCCGGCGCGCCTCGCTCGCCCGCGAGTCGGTGAGTTCGGTCCGGTTGCCGAGCGCGGCGCGCTTGACGCGCGACTCGATGTGGTTGCCGATCGTGACGACGACGAGCACCATCACTGCGACGTCGAAGTACGGGTCACGCCCGCCGGCGAGCAAGGTCACCAGCGAGTAGCCGTAGGCCGCGAGCACGGCGATGGCGATGAGCACGTCCATGTTCGGCCGGCCGACGCGCAGGCTCACGTAGGCCCCGCGGAAGATCGGATAGCCGAGGCCGATCAGGATGAGGGTGCTCCAGACCGCGAGCGGGCCGAACACCATCGCCTCGATGGTTCCCCCGTAGAGGAAGCTCTCTGGATAGATGCCGAGATAGACGGGATAGATGAACAGGATGTAGAGGACCAGCACGGGCATCATCACCACTGCGGCGAGAACGGCTCGATACTTCCCGAACTCGACGCGCGAGCGCAGCGAGTCGTCCTCCTCGTCGGGCCCGCTCGCACGATAGCCGAGGCGACTCACCGCCTCGGCGAGCGCCTCGCGATCGGTTTCGTCGGGATCGTAGACGATCCGGAGCATCTCGGTCGCGTAGCTCGCGCGCGCCTCGTGGACGCCCGACTCCTCCTCGGCGAGCAGTTCGATGAACCCCTCGCAGGTCTGACAGTGCATCCCGTCGACCGAGAGATAGGCCGTCTCGGCTCCCTCGGGAACCGAGAGTTCGGGATCTTCGTCGGCCGCGCGCTCGCGGATGGCCGTGATCGAGAGTTCGGTCTCCTCGTCCTCGTCGACGAGGCGGGCGACTTCGAGACAGCCACGACAGCAGAACTCGCCGTCGACGTCCGGATCGGTGATCGGTTCCTCGACGGGGAGTTCACAGAGCGTACACGCCGCCATTCAGGCGCCCCCACCCGGTCCGAGCGGCTGGTAGTAGGGGATCTCCGGCAGCGGGAGAGTGATGCCGAAACGCATGAAACCCATCGCCAGCAGTACGTAACCGAGCCCGATAAACAGTACGCCAAGGCCGTAGTGGACGACCTGTCGCTGGCGCGCGCTCACCGACTGGATGACCGTGCCGTAGAGAAAGACGCTCGGAATCGTCCCGAGACCGAGCGCGCCAAGCGAGAGGAGTCCGTGAAGGGGCGAGCCCTGTGCGAACGCGTAGAGAAAGGCAGGATAGAGCAGCATGCAGGGGAGGAGGCCGTGGAGCGCGCCCAGACCCATGATCCCGACGCCGTTGACCCAGCGGTCGATGCGCGTCGAGATGGCCGTGTAGCTCCGGGCGAACAGCGAGCCGATCCCCGTGCCGGCGACGATTCCCTCGACCGTGCCCTGTTGGTAGCCCGCCAACCGAGTGACGCCCATCACGACGATCGCGCCACCCATCACGATGCCGATCGCGCCCTGGATCGGGCCGAGCACGCCCGCGAGTTCCACCGTGCCGTAGAGGAGCGCGCCGGCGAGACCGAAGATCCCGCCGATGAGCGCGTAGCTGATCGTGCGCCCGAGGTTGAACAGCGCGTGCTGGCGCACCTCGTAGAGCGTGAGCGCGCCCGACCAGCGGTCGTCGGTCTCCATGCGCTCGGCGTAGGTCGCGACCAGCGGTCCGCACATCCCGATGCAGTGTGCGCCGCCGAACAGTCCGATGAGGAAGAACACCGCCAGCCCGTAGCCGCCCGTCGCGAGTCCCGAGAGCTGACCGGAGATCCCCGTCCCGACGGCTGCGAGCGGGCTGGCAACCATTGCAGTCGCTACGGTACGGTCGACGTAATGGGTTCTGGTTCGATGCTCGAACCGCAACCGCGAACGTGAGTTTCGGCGGCCCCGGGCCACCCGGTGGTGGCAGTCGCGGTGCGGTCCTGGCGGATGAAGGGCGAGGCGCGCGAGTAGCGAGGACCGAAGGTCCCTCGTACCCTGCGAGCGGGCCTCCGGCCCGCGAGCAGACGACCGTAGGGAGCGAGTAGCGAACGGAGTGAGCGCGCGCCGAGGGCTTCGGCGGTGCTGTGCGGAGAGTGTGCATCCGCGCGAACGAAGTGAGCGCGGTTTGCGAGCGGCAGTTTTTAGTCCAGGTTTTTGCGACGAGCGGTCGGCGAACGGAGTGAGCCGACCCGAGTCGTAAAAAAGTGGAGGTTGCCTACTGGAAGGTCCGGCCGACCTCGCGCTCCTCGGTGGCGGGTTCGCCGCTGTCGAAGCGGTCCTCGATCTCGTCGTAGCGCTCCTTGGTCTCGGCGGTGACGCTCGGCGTGACGTCGTCGAGCGCCTGGTCGAAGTGCTCGTCCTCGATACGGACGTTGCCGACGCTGCCGTCGAGATCCTCGGGATCCACAGTCTGGATGAACTCGCGGGTTGCGGCCATCGCAGCCTCGCGGGTGACGGCTTCGATGTCCGCGCCGACGTAGCCCTCCGTCCGCCGGGCGAGATCGTCGAGGTCCACGTCGTCGGCGAGTGGTTTGTCGCGCGTGTGGACATCGAAGATCGCCTCGCGGGCGTCCTCGTCGGGCACGGGGACGTGGACGTGTCTGTCGAGCCGACCCGGGCGCAGGAGTGCGCTGTCGATCAGGTCGGGTCTGTTGGAGGTGGCGATCACCACGACGTCCTCCAGCTCTTCGAGCCCGTCGAGCTCCGTGAGGAGCTGGGAGACGACGCGTTCGCCCACGCCGGAGTCGCCCATGTTGCGGCCGCGCTCGCCAGCGATCGCGTCGATCTCGTCGAAGAAGATCACCGTGGGAGCGTTCTCGCGTGCTTTGGAGAACACTTCACGGACGCCCTTCTCCGATTCGCCGACGAACTTGTTGAGCAGTTCGGGGCCCTTGATCGAGATGAAGTTCGACTGGGCTTCGTTGGCGATGGCCTTCGCCAGCAGGGTCTTCCCCGTACCGGGCGGGCCGTACATCATCACGCCCTTGGCGGCGTTCATGTCCATCGCCTCGAACACTTCGGGGTAGTCGAGCGGCCACTGGACGGTTTCGCGGAGGCGCTCTTTGGTGTCCTCCAGACCGCCGACGCTCTCCCAGGTGACGTCCGGGACCTCGACGAAGACCTCGCGGAGCGCGCTCGGCTCGATGCCTTTGAGCGCGCTCTTGATGTCGTCGCGCGTGACCTGCATCGATTCGAGCACCTCGGCGTCGATCTCCTCCTCGTCGAGATCGAGCTCGGGCCGGATCCGCCGCAGCGCGTTCATCGCCGACTCCTTGGCGAGGCTTTCGATGTCCGAGCCGACGAACCCGTGGGTGTTCTCGGCGTAGGTGTCGAGATCGATCCCGTCGGCCAGCGGCATGCCACGCGTGTGGACCTGCAGGATCTCCTTGCGCCCTTCCTTGTCGGGGACGCCGATTTCGATCTCGCGGTCGAACCGGCCGCCACGGCGCAGTGCGGGGTCGATCGCGTCCACACGGTTGGTGGCGGCGATCACCGTCACCTGGCCGCGCTCTTCGAGCCCGTCCATCAGGCTGAGGAGCTGGGCGACGACACGACGTTCGACGTCGCCGGAGGTCTCGTCGCGTTTGGGCGCGATCGAGTCGATCTCGTCGATGAAGACGATCGCCGGCTCGTTTTCTTCCGCTTCGTCGAACATCTCGCGGAGCTGTTCTTCGCTCTCGCCGTAGTACTTCGACATGATCTCGGGACCCGAGATCGTCTCGAAGTGGGCGTCGATCTCGTTGGCGACCGCTTTCGCTATCAGCGTCTTCCCCGTGCCGGGCGGGCCGTGCAGGAGAACCCCTTTCGGCGGTTCGATGCCCAGCTGTTGGAACAGCTCGGGGTGGCGCATCGGCAGTTCGATCATCTCGCGGACCTGTTCGAGCTCGCGGTCGAGTCCGCCGATGTCCTCGTAGGTCACCGATGGGGTGGTCCCGCCGCCGTCGCCGCTCTGGGCGTCGGAGACGATCTCCTCCGCGGGTTTCTCGCTGATCTCGATATCGGTGTTCTCGGCGACGATCACCGTGCCGTCGGGGTTCGTTTCGGCGATCCTGAGGGGGATGCGCTGGCCCGAACTGCCCGAAAACGGCCCGAAGCCGAGCGAGAACGGGATCGTCTGACCCTGCGTGATGGCCTGTCCCGAGAGCTTGTCCCGGACGTAGGGGCCGATGTTCCCCCTGATGCGGAGGTTCTGGGGCAGCGCCACCGTGACCGACTGGGCGGGCTTGACTTCGGCTTTCTCGACGCTCACGCGATCGTCGATGCCGACCTGGGCCTCGCTGCGGAGCTGGCCGTCGATGCGGATCACGCCCTGTCCCTGATCGTCGGGGTAGCCGGGCCAGACGCGCGCGATGGCGCGACCCTCGCCACCCTCGATCAGGATGTAGTCGCCGTTTTCGAGATCGAGGTCGTCCATCGCCGCGCGGTCGACCGCCGCCAGTCCGCGCCCGGCGTCCTTCTGTTTGAGCGGTTTGATCGTGAGGTTCATTGCGTCACCTCGACGGTAAGCACGCCGTTGTTGATGGTCGCTTCGGCCGTTCCCGACTCCGGAATCTCGAAGTCGGCCTGTTCGTCGCCGCTGACGATCATCACCGTGTTGTCGACGATATCGACCGTCGCCTCGTCGGCGTCGGAGCCGATATCGGCCGCGTAGACGACCGACGCGTCGTACTCGTACCGGCTCAACGCGTCCCCGTCTCGGTCATCGAACTGCTGGAGTGTTGGTGTCATCCTAACTCTGAGTTAGTGCTACTACTATATAAACGTTTCTCGAAATCGGCACCCCCGTGTCGGGAAGAGAGGGAGAACGATGGGGTTGCGGTTCAGGGTTTGGTTGGGGCTCGGAACGAAAGAGGATATCGGTAGCTGGGGCGCTGAACTGTGGATCGATCAGTGGAGAAGCGGTTTCGGTCGTCCGCCCACTGCGGAGCCGCGATACTGGCTTGCAGCCGGTCGCTACGAGATGAACTCGTTGTTGCGCCAGTCGACGCCCTTGCTCGCTGCCGGCCCCTCGGTGGGATCCTCGACGACTTCGAGGGAGGCCGGTCGTTCCTCGCCGTCGACGATGCGGGTGGCGGTGAGATCGCCCTCGCAGGCGGTGATCGCCGTCAGGGTGCCCTTCTCGGCGATCCGGGCGATGTCACGAAGCACCTCGAACATGGCGTACTGGACGGCGGTGTTCTGGAGGACGGTCTCCCGGTCGCCCTTGAAACAGGCGTATTCGACGAGCTCGGAGGGCGGCATCTCGTCCTCTTCGCCGGGTCCGCCACCCCAGCGCGGGCCGCCGGCGGGCGGTTTCTGTTCCTCTGGTGGTTCCTCGTAGACCCGGTTTTCGGACACGCTGGCTTTCAGCTGGGCCGTCGGCGTGTATTTACTCAGCGAGTCGTCCTCGGCGACGGCGCTGACGATGAGCGTGTTGTTCCGACGGGTGAGATCGATCGATTCGAGCTCCTCGGGGAGGGGCGGATCGTCGAGGAACTCGTGCAGGTCTTCGAGGGGCAGTTCGAGCGTCGAGTGGAGTTTGAATACACAGTCCTTCATGGTATCACCGGCAGTCGGGCGTGCTGCCGACGCTGCCCGTTCGTCGGTATATCGGTGGTCCGGACGTATATTCCCTGCCTTTCGTCCATCGCCATCACTCGCCGGCCAGCGCCGGTTCGAGATCGCCTTGCTCGTCGAGTTCAGCCAACACGTCGCTGCCGCCGATGAACTCGCCGTCGACGTAGGTCTGGGGCGTCGTCGTCCAGCCGCTGTGGGCTTCGAGCGCCGTCCGATACTCGTCAATCGATTCGAGCACGTCCACCGTCTCGAACTCGTCGCGATACTGGGAGATCAGCCCAAGCGCGCGATCGGAGTAGCCACACTGGGGCATCAGCTCGTTGCCCTTCATGAACAGCACCACCTCGTTCTCGTCAATCGCCGCATCGACGCGCTCGGTGACGGTCTCCTGCTCCAGTCCGCTGTCGGGTTGGAACGGCATGACCTTGCATAGGGGGCGTTCGGTCAAATGCATTGTGCCGCCGATGTTCCTCCACTACCCCCCCCCTCCTACTTCTCCCCGATATCATGACGTTTCTATCAGTTGGACTGGAAAATCAACCGGGCTACTCGGCAGTCTCGGTCGCCGGCCCGATGCGCTCACGCAACGCCTTCTTGTCGGTCTTGCCGATATCCGTCAGCGGAACCTGCTCGACGAACTCGACCGCGGCGGGCACGGCATGCTTTGCGACACGACCTTCCAGATAGTCGACGATCTCTCCTTCCGTGAGATCGCCGTCGTAGTCGGGATCGGGCTCGACGTAGACCTTCACGCGCTCGCTCCCGGGGCGCTCGGGATCGGGAACCCCGATCGTCGCCGGCCGCTTGACGCCCGGATGGCCGAACAGCTCCTCGTCGATCTCTTCGGAGTAGACCTTCAGCCCGGAGACGTTGATCATGTCCTTCACGCGATCGACGACGTAGAACCGGCCGCTTTCGTCGATCTTGGCCACGTCACCAGTGCTCACGAACCCCTCGTCGTCGAAGGGCTGCTTGTCGGCATCGAGATAGCCCTGCATGCGCTGCGGACCGTTGAGATACAGCTCGCCCTCGCGCTCGTCATCGATGGCCTCGTCGAGCGGGATCGGTTCGCCGGAGTCGACGTCGACGAGCTTTACCTCCGTGTCGGGCACCGGTACGCCGATGGTCGGCTGGTCGAACCCGCCATCGTCGGAGCTGCCGCCGGTCATCATGTCGAGCAACCCACGCGTGTTGAAATGCGTTATCGGCGACATCTCGGAGAGTCCATAGCCCTGTGAAACGCCCGTGCTCTGCTCGGCGAAGGCGTCCTTCGTCTCGCTCGCGAGCGGTGCCGATCCCGAGATGCCGATGATATCCTGTCCCAGCTCCTCGTCGACGATCTCCATGAACTGGGTGGGCACGCCCATCATGATCACCGGATCGTGCGTCTCGATGAGATCGCGCATCGTCCCCGTATCGCGCGCGTCGGGAACCGTGAGTACATCGAGCCCGAGCTCGATCAGCGAGTGCAGTACCGAGTAGCCGTAGGCGTGATAGAGCGGCAGCGCCATCAGCGCCGTCTCGCCGCCGCGCATCAGCTGTGCCATCCGACTCATGTTCGCCGTCGCCTGGAGGGCGTTCGCGGTGACGTTGCGATGGGTGAGCAGACAGCCCTTCGGTCGGCCGGTGGTGCCGCCGGTGAACAGCAGCGTGTGGACGTCCTCCTCGGGATCGAAGTCGATTTCGGGCGGCTCGTCGTCGGCGCGTTCGATTACGTCGGGCAACCATTCAGCACCAGCGACGTCGTCGTGATCGCTCGGCGGATCGTCGGAGTAATCCGCGATATCGGTAAGGATCAGATGGTCGAGATCGAGGTCGTCGCGGAGCGAACACAGCAGCTCGCGGTGGTCGTCCAGCCCGACGAGTACCGCTGGATCGCCCTCTTCGAGACGATAGCGCAGGTCGTCGTCGGCGTCGAGAACGTCGTTCGGGATGTGGACGCCGCCGGCCCGCGAGATCGCGTAGTCGGCGAGCACGAACTGGATCGAGGTCGGCAGGATGGTCGCTACGCGATCGCCCTTTCCGACGCCGCGATCCGCGAGCGCGCTCGCCAACCTGTCGACCGCCTCGGCGAGTTCGGGATACGTGAGTTTCTGTCCGAACTGGACCAGCCCCTGCTCGGGATGGGCGTCGGCGCTCTCGTACAGAAACGAGTGGGTCGGTTCGTCGGGATACGGTTCGAGGGTTTCCGGAATGCCGAACTGTTCGTACTCGTCGAACCACGGCGCGGCGTCGGGCATGGTTCGTGGTAGCTCGCGTCGTGTCTAAACCCGTCTGCGGCTATGCCCGGTGGTTCAAGTCGTCGTCCCGTTCGTCGTTGTTGTCTCGGCAGTTGTGGTTTCGACCGTCGTCCCGTCGGTTGTCGTTTCGGGTGCAGACGTGGATGACTCCGTAGTCTCGGTTGGCGACGGAGTGGATGTCGTGATAGCGGTCGTTTTCGCGCTCGTCTCTGTAGACGTGTCCGTCACGTTTGCTTCGGTGGTCATCGGTACCGAAGTCGTGGTGGAACTTGTGGTCACACTGGACTCCGTCGTAGTCTCGGTTGCAGTTGACGTCGTATTCGTTCCGTTTACGCTCGTTGTCGTGTTCGCAGTGGTGTTCCATGTCCCAGAGGAGAAAGAGACTTCGCCGGCTGCTGAATCTCCAAGTTGAGCATAGGTAACGGCACCACCGCCGGCACCTGCGATGGCGATAGCGCACACCGCGACAACTGTGATGAGTCGGGTTCGCTCCATCATCAATCCTCCGTGTTTACATCTGTCGGCCCGTCCGTCTCTGTCGGCGTGTTTCGCGCTGCGACCGCGAGATCGTAGATCTCTCCGAGTATCAGTAGTCCGAGTGGTATCCCGACCAGCGCAAGGAACCCCATCTGGGTGCCTGCGAACTTGATCACGTATCCGATAAATGGGATCGAGAACGCGAGTGCCCCGATGACATTCCTATCAGATACTTGTTGCGGGTCTCGGTTCTCATTTGCATCACCCTTCGTGACGAACTCTCGGCCCTCGTCCGTCTGGACGACTTCAACGACGCGATGAGTTGTTGGGGTTGCCTCGTCTTCGGTAGCGAATGTGATGATGTCACCGCGCTCGATAGATGCTGGTGACTGTTCGGCCACGAGGACGGCATCGCCCGTCGAAATCGCCGGTTCCATGCTCCCCGAAAGGACGACGTAGCTGTGATCTGCGCCGACGGCATTCGGTACGGCGTAAAGGGCAAACGGGGCAACTAGTGCGATCAACACGATCAGTACGACAAACCGCAAGATCGTCCCGCGATCTGGCGTGTTCATGATCGTGGTTCCCGTCTCCCAGATTGCTGTCCTCTGGATCGCGATCGCCGAGTTCGTTCGAGCTTCGTCGTTTGTATCGGTGTCATCATCACAATCAATATCGCTGTTTCAGTCACCGGTGCACGGATTGTTCGTCCCGTCGTGGTGACGGGCCTGCATCGCGTGGAATCGGAGATCGAATCCGAACTCCTTGTTCTGAACCGTGGCGTCGGTATCGTCAGGAAGTTTCCAGTCGATGCAGAGACACGGTCCGGTAGTCTCGCCCGACGAACTCGGCTCGTACGCAGTCTGTTTGCCTGCATCGCGATCCCGACCCTTGGAATCGAGCGGAAGTCCATCGTTGAGTGCCGAGAACACACTACTGAGGTTCCGATTCTTCTCACCGATGGGATTCCCCTTCGTCCCATCCTGGTCGCGATAGCGAACCGTGGCCTCTATCGCATCCGCGAGGTCGCTACTGGTGGTCAACTCGCCACAAGCCCAGAGGTACGCCGGGTTGTTGGCGAGCTCGAAACAGAACTTCAGTTGCCCGGAATCACCGGTCATGAGTTCGCTATAACCGGGCAACTCGGTCGATCCCTGGCCGTCGATAATCCCTGAATCCGTTTGTTCGTCATCGCCCACGTATGTCCGGTCGTAGTGAACGCGCAAGTCGAGCGATCCGCTCGTAAACGTCGCTTTCGTGCTCGCGGTGTCGCTGAAGACTGCGTACGTGCCGGCACCCCCGAGCGCGCCGATCCCGCCAGCGGTGGCGATCGCCGTCAGTACGCGTCGTCGTGTGGTTTCATCGGTCATCTGTGTTCTGTTGTTGTTTCGAAAAATCACGCGCTGGGAGCGTTTCGACTGCCAATGGGGCTGGCAGCGCGCTGTGCGGTCGCCAGTCGGTCATTGCTGGCGTTTCAGGTTCCGCCGTTTAGGTTGTCTCCCTCGCTTTGATCGCTAGATGCGTTTTCGCCGGGATTGTAGGACCCATCCGTCGGATCGCCATTGTGACGTGCTTGGATGAAGTCGAAGCTGAACACGATGTCCAATTTGTCTCCCTGGACTTCGTTACCGGTCTCGTATGGAAGCGACCAGTCGTAACCGAAGTTGATCTTCCCGCCCTCGCCCGCGGGTGGCAACGGTTCGAAGCCCTGATCGTTGCTGTCGTCGAGTGCTTGACCATTGAGAAGTACGCAGCCATCCCCCATCTCAGGAGCGCCATCGGGCGGAGATTCGAGAGTACCGCCCGAGTTGTCGTCGTTCAGCCAGTCACGCGTGCCCTGCGAGAGCCCCGCAGACGTAATGTCGCTCACAGTTCTCGCACTCAGGTTGTCAGTAGAGTTGTCCCAGTATGCATCTAGCGTCCCGCTCCCGATCTCCACCTTATTTGGAGGACCACTCCCGGTTGGATCGAAGAACGACGAGCTGACGTTTGTATCGTAGAACGGGATCATGCGCATGTGCTCGTCGAGTTCACCATCGTCGTTCTCGGTACTCACGCATGAGGCGACCCACGCGGGGTTGGTTTTGACTTGGAGTCCGAACACGAGACTACCGTAGTCGCCCGGTTTCAGGTCATTGACTCTTAATGCGACGTGATCAGCATCAGGGTTTGCCTGAATCATCCCAGATGTCGAATTGACGGTTTCACCGTTGTAGCTCGCCTCGTAGCTGATCTTGCCGTCGAGCTCACCAGCGGTGAACGTTCCATCTGTTTGCGCCCGATCGCTGAACGCGGCCCACGAGCCCGCTCCGAGCGCGCCTGCTGCACCGATCGTTGCCATGCCGCCGAGCACCCGTCGCCGGGTCAGCGGTGATTTGTCGTTGTCGTCTGCCATTGTCTTGGATCTCCGTATTCCGTTCCCCATCAGCGGGGACCATCGTCCGCCGTCGCTGCACGCCCCGCGAACATCGACATCGATGCAGCGTGGCGCGCTACCTGAGGCCATGACTCCCACCCCCATTGTATCACGCCGCCTGAACGAATCGCAGGCATCGTTTGAAGCGGCGCAAACGCGGCCTGAACGGCAGTAAAGGGAGCCTGAAGAGCAGTACAGACGGCCTGAATCGGTGTATCGACAGCCAAACGAGCATCGATGCTCACGAGAGGGGGAGTTGTCAGAACAGATCGGCGAGATCTAGTTAGCTAGAGTGCAAATCTAAGTGATACCGTGTTTCGTATTGGTATATGAGTGCAATCGACACCATCGAACTGCTCGCACGGTCGGAACATCGCGTGCGGATACTCGATCTGCTGTGCGAGAACGGTACGCTCGAAAAACACGTACTCGGAGATCGAATCGATGCCTCGCGGACGACGATCGGTCGAAATCTCGACGCGCTCGAAGAGCAGGGCTGGGTCAGCCGGACGAACGGGACGTGTACGATCACCCGGCAGGGCGAGCTGGTCGCGGAGGCGTTCGCCGATCTCGTGAGTGAAGTGGAGCTCACGGACAAACTGCGATCGTTCATGCGGTGGGTTCCCGACGACACGCTCGACCTCGATCTCTCGTTGCTCGCGGAGTCGAAAATCACGCTGGCACAGCCTGGCGATCCGTACGCGATGATCAACAAGCAGGTGCAGCTCATCAAGGAAACGGAGTGGTATCGGGTCGTACTCCCGTTTACCGGGCTGCACGCAACGGAGGCAGCGAACGAGCAGATCGTCGGTAACGGCGCGGAGGGCGAGCTCGTCGTCGAGCCGGATATCGCGGAGCTCTACTGTTCGGCCCAAGAATACGCCGATCTGTGGGGTGAAATGGAGGCGACCGGACGACTCGAACTGTTCGCTTACGACGGAACGTTGCCGTACTCGCTCGGAGTGTTCGACGACACAGTACAGATCGTCGTTGCCGAGGATGATGAACCGCGTGCGCTGCTGGAAACGACCAACGAAACGGTGCGTGAGTGGGCGTTGGAACAGTATCGACGCTACAAGCGCCACGCCGACGGCTTCAGCGTATCGTGAACGTTCATCGAGAAGTCACTCTCCAACAGGGAAAGCCACGCACAGCCGGTGTGCATCCCCTGCACGCTGTGCAGGAAGTACACTGATAGTGAATCCAACAAACGGGATAGACATGGGCACGGCCACAAGCGACCCTCCAGCCGAACCGGACGTGACCGACGGACAGCCGTCGGCGGAGCCGGTGGGGGCGGACGAGAACGATCGGAGTGGCCGAAATCTCTCACGGGATGCGCTCTTCGACGTACTGAGCAACCACCGCCGGCGGTACGCACTGCACTCGCTCAAACAGCACGAACGAACGGCGAACATCGGCGATCTCGCCGAACAGGTCGCCGCGTGGGAGAACGACGTTCCGCGGGTCGATCTCAGTGCGGCCGAGCGAAAGCGCGTCTACACCGCCCTCCAGCAGTTCCACCTGCCGAAGATGGATTCGGCAGGTGTCATCGAGTTCGACGACGCACGGGGTACCGTCTCGCTCACCGCGGCGGCCGACGGTCTCGACGTCTATCTCGACGTTGTCGGCGAGGACGACATCCCGTGGAGTCGGTACTATCTCGGCCTGTCGGCGATGGCGCTCGCGGGCGTCGGGGGCGTCTGGCTCACCGGCTTCGAACTAGTGCCCGAGCTGGCGTGGGCCGCACTCGTCGCCGGCGTCGTCTTCCTCTCGGCACTCGTCCACAGCTACTACGACCGACGGATGCAGCTCGGTGCGGCCGATACGCCACCGGACGCACCGGAGCGCTGATGTATCCCGTTCAGGCGGTCACGACGACCGCCTGCCGCCGAGGAGACGGCGACACGGTATCCGATCAACCACGCGAATCGATCGACGACAGCGACGACGATCGCACTCCGTCGATGGCGGTCGTTCGCGCGATCTCGCGACTCCCCGGCATCCGGGAGCGAGCACCCCGCCGGAACGCGCTCGTCATGTTCACCTATCTGCTCCTCGCAGCGTCTCTCGCCGGCCTGTTCGGCTGGATTATCGATAACGTCCCACTCGCGCTGTAGTGTGCTTTGGCAGGCGGAACCCCGACCTGAGAATCAGTCGTCGGCCGGTGCGGGCTGACCGCTCTCCGGCTCGATGCTCGGCGGATATTTCCCTCGATCGAGCTTCAGATCGGAGAGCGGCCGCGCCATGCAGGTGAGGGCGTACTCCTCGGCCTCGCGCTCGGAGAACCCGCGAGCGGCCGGCTGCGTCACCTCGCCCTCGACGATCTCGGCCGAGCAGGCCAGACACATCCCGACCCGACAGGAGTATTCCTGGGCGATCCCCTCTTCGAGACAGCGCGAGAGGATGGTCTCGGTCTCGGCGACGGTGATCGTCTCGCCGGTCGAAACGAACTCGACGGTGTGCTCGGTCATACCCTCCACTCCAGCCGGCCCCGACAAAACCCTTTACCCATGTCGGCCGACGGGATGGCCGCGACGGGTGGGAAGAGTTTTCCACCCGCCCCTCGACCATCGCCCAATGCGAACGCACGAACCCGACGTCACCATCGTCGGCGCGGGGACCGCCGGCTGCTACGCCGCCGCGACCCTCGCGCGAGCGGGCTACGCTGTCGTCATCGTCGAGCGCAAAACGGCCGACGAGGCCGGCCACATCGCCTGTGGCGACGCGCTCAAGGGAGCCGACGCCTTCCCCGAGGCGATCCCGAAATCCCACATCGCACCCTCGTTCACCAACACCGCAGTCGATCACGGCCGCTTCGAGATCCCTCAGGAGGACGCCGTCCTCGACATCCCCGTTCCGGGCGAACTCGCGGTCATCGACCGACTCGAATACGGCAAGCTCGTCATCGAGGGAGCCAAGCAAGCAGGAGCGGAGATCCACTACGACACCGTCGTCAACGACGTCCAACAGAACGACGAGCGCGTGACGGGCCTGACTGGCAAGCGACAGGGCGAGCCCGTCGAGTACGAGAGTGAACTCGTCATCGACGCCGCCGGTGCGCTCTCCGTGCTTCAGGACAAGGCCGATCTCGCGGACGCGACCTTCGACACCAACGTGAACTACTCGCAGTTCTCCTCGGCCTACCGCGAGATCGTCGAGGTCGACGAGCCCGTCGAGTGGCAGGACGCGCTCGTTCTCAAGCCAACCCAGCGCGCGGCCGGCTATCTCTGGTACTTCCCGCGGACGCCGACCGAGATCAACGTCGGGCTCGGCTTCCAGATGAGCGAGGAGCCGATGGAGCTCGTCGAGGCGCTGCGGCGCGATCTCCGCGAGCGCTCGGAGTTCAAAAACGCCACCGTCAAGGACAAGCTCGGCGCGGCGCTGCCGACACGTCGGCCGTACGATTCGGGCGTCGCCCCCGGCTTCATGGCCATCGGCGACGCTGCCGCCCACGTGAACCCGACCACGGGCGGGGGGATCGCGGGAGCAGCCTACGCCGGCAAATACGCCGGCGAGGCGGCCATCGACGCCATCGAGGACGGCGACGTGAGTGAGGACGCGCTCTGGGAGTACAACGAGCGGGTGATGGACCACTTCGGCGGGCGCTACGCGGCACTCGATGTCTACAACATCTTCGTGATGGCGACCGGCCTCAACAACCTCACCGGCCTGCTGGCCGCCCTGCCCGCGGCGAAGCTCTCCGACGCGCTCTACTCGGGCAGCGCGACGATCGATCTCCCGCTCAAGATCAGAACCGCGATCAAGAGCTTCGGCCACTGGAAGACGGTGTTCGATCTCTACGAGACGAAACAGGAGGCCGACCGCCTGCTCGACCACTACGAGGAGTATCCCGACAATCCCGACGAATTCGAATCCTGGCAGGCCCAGCGCGACGGGCTGATGGACGTCATCTACGCGACGACCGGCGCAAGCGCGAAATACTAATCGAGCCGTTCGGCCGCGTCGCGCTCCAGCAGCGGCGTCACGTTCACGTCGGGGAGCGTCACCACGTCCTCGCTCGCGAGATCGTACGTCCGCTCGTCCGCCCCGAGGATCTCGCCGACGTCGCGCGTGATGCGAACGGTCGTTCGCTCCGTTTCTCGCCCTGCGTCGTCAGCCGCAGCATCCTCATCCGATTCCACACTTGTGTCGGCCGTATCGGGCGAAGCCTGCGTAGTTTCAGGTGTGGGTTCGGCTGCCGATTCTTCCATGGAATCAGACGTCTCGCCACCCATCACGTCGGCCGCGCTGACGCCGCCCTCAGCTTCCGGCGGGGATTCCCGCCCGCTCGTCCCCTCCGCAGCCTCCGGTTCGACGGATTCGGGTGCTGTCGGCGGCTCGGTCGCCGCCGTCGAGGGTGCATCGACACCGTCTGATGCGTTCTCGCCGCCTGGTGCGGCGTCGGTCGTCGCGCCAGCACTGTTGACGAGAACGTCGTCCAGGACGTGCTCGCGGTTCGACTCGATCGCGTCGACGAGCGTTCCGAACAGGTCGCGCTCCTCCTCGGTGAGCCCGTCTTTCTCCGCAGGCATGCCGGCGGCGGCGAGGCTGGCGAGCTTGACGAGCTTGCCGACACGGCGCTCGTAGATCGCTTCGACGGTGTCTTCGGCCGTCTCGATGTCGTCGGTCAGTCGGCGGACCTCTGGCGCGTCGAAGGGGTCGTCGGTGGCCTCGGCCGCGCGCTCGCGTTCGGTTCTGAGTTCGGCTACGAACGCCCCCACGTCACTGTAAAAATCCTCGCGCAGATGCTGGAGACTGTCCTTCTGGCGCTCCTTGCTCCGTGTCGACTGGAGATCTCCGAGGTTCATTCTTCGCCCTTCTCGGCGGTGCCGCGCGTCATGAGGAACACGCCGACGTACTCCGGGACGTGAGATGTCCCCGCCGGCACCGTAAAGCTATCGCCAGCGAGTTCCGTGGTCGTTGCCTCCTCGCACTCGACGGTGATCTCCTGCCCGCGGAACGTCGCCGGGATCGCGTCGACGAGCGGGTCGAACCCCTCGATCTCGTCGCGTGCGAGCCGTTCGACGGAGAGCCCGCTCCCGCCGTGGAGGCTGCCCGGCAGGCGGATCAAGCGATTGGTGTCGGTGGTGACGGGTTCGTCGATCGGTGCGTTGTCCGCCGCGACCACCTCGGGGAACAGTCGCTCGGCGAGCGCGTAGAAGGCCGGATGGACGTCGACGTTCCCCGCCTCGATCTCGTCGCCGTTCGTCCGTGCGGCGCGCAGTGCAGCCGCGGCCTTACCCTCGCCGATGCCGTCGAACTCCCGGAGGCGGGCAAGCGCGTCGTCCTCGTCCATGGCGAGCAGTTCGTCGACGAAGTCGAGGAGATAGCGGTGTGCGCGCCGGCTCCAGCCGCCGGTCGTGTCGAGCGTGCGCTTCTGGGCCGGACTGCTCCGGCCGGCCGTGCCGCCGACCGCTTCGTGAGAGATGAGCGCGTCGATGTCGATCCCGATCCCGCGGACGTAGTCGACGATCTCCCGGCGCGCGTCGCTTTCGAGCGGCTGGACGCCCGCGTCGCGGACGTGGACGTGGTAGCCGCGCCCGCCCGAGAAGACGATCGTGAGATCCCGAAAGCCGAAGTCGTTCTCCAGGAAATCGAGCAGGCGCAGCAGTGCGGCCTTGCACTTTTCGAGCATCTCCTTGTACGAGTCCGCGCCGAGCTCCACGCTCGGAAGGTGGTCGGCGTCGAGATCGAAGACGAGATCGGAGCCGCGCCAGCCCTTCTCGGCCATCGAGCTCGCGCCGGGATCGTCGTATCGCCCCGCCGAGAAGTAGACGTGACGGGGGCGCTCGCGCGCGAGGAAATCCGGGAGGGAGCCGAGATCGAGCGTCGAGTTGTGGCGCACCATCGTGGTGCCGGGACCGGCGGTCCACGGGATATGGCCCCATTCGCGCGCGTCGGCGTCCGGCGGCAGCGTCGGCTCCGTCCGGCGGTAATGGTCGCGAAAGCGCCCCCGGAGATACGCGCGCGTGCGCTCTTCCATCGGGCGACCTATTCGAGAACACCACGCAAAACGTTGCCGTCTCGACGACGGCAGCCGACCTCCTCGTTCGCCATCGGATCGGACGATGGAGAAGTTCCCGTCGAATCAGTTCTGGATAAACGAGCAGTGGGTGGCTCGGTAAAGGGCCTCGTCACACGGGGCTCGGCGGGGGTAACGGTTCGTCATCGCCACCACCGGAACCAAGCGGGGCGGCGGGCAAAAACGCTTCCACACCGCCGGATCATCGGCACTCCCGTCGTCAGTCGTAGCGAAGCCAGATGAGCAGCCGCTCGTTCTCGCGGGTCTTCGTCGAGACGGTCCCCGGAACGCTGTGGAACGACTGCAGGCGGCCGAAGGTGACGCGATTATCGTGGCCCTGCAGCCGCAACCACGACCGAACCGAGTGTGGCTGGAGCATCGTCACCTTGTGCGCTCGCCCGAGTCGCTGGGGACGATAGTCGATTTTCGTGGGAACCCCAGCGATGGCGACGGGCGTCCCGGCATCGACCTCGCTCACCGAACGATCGATCTCGTCGAGCGCCGACCGCGTGACGTCGCCCGTCTCGCCCCAGCCAGAATCGGCGTACAGCAGCGGCGACGCGGCGAGCGACGGGACCAAGAGAACCAGCACGGCGACGACGACCAGCGCGTCGGTGTCCCGATTCGAAAACGTCCGCCATCCGTCGACGGCGGGAAGCGCGGCGTCGAGACAGACCGCGGCCAGCGCGAGCAGCGGTATGGCGAAGAAATACGCGTCGCGGAAGGCGAACTGCTTGGCGAGGAAGAACAGGGGCAGCGGCGAGAGCAGCCACAGGAAGAAAAACCCCATCGAACGGCCGGCGGTGAACGAGCGGGCCGAAGCGATGGCCGCCAGCAGCGCGCTCGCGGCGCCGACGGCGAAGACGATCCCGGCGGTGTACCAGCCGGCGTGATCGATCGCGTCGACCGACGCGAGTGGCGACGCACCCGGAAAGCGAGCGACGACGAGCAGAACGGCGAAGCCAACGATGGCGACGACGAGCGGGAGAGCGCGCCGCGGGGCGATCCGGCCGAGTGTACGATCACGGGCGAACGAAACGAGCAGCGCCAGCGGAACGGCAGTCACGACGGCGATCACGAGCGGCGTCGAAACGCCACTGATCGCAGCGAGAACGTCGGCCTGATAGACCAGCGAGAGCACGTACTGCACCGGAAAGAGGAGTGTCTGGGAGAGCGGCGGGTCGTGCGTGTAGCCACCGATGCCGCCGAGCACGGCGAACCGGACGGCGAGATAGCCCACCGCGACGGCCGCCAACGGGGCCACGGCGACGATGGCCCGGCGATACGTCGAGCGTTGGCGCAGCGAGGGCCCTTCGAGCACTAGCCAGAGGAAGGCGAGCGGGCCGACGACGGCTGCGGTTTCCTTGGAGAACAGCGCGAGTCCGTAGGCCACGGCCGATCCGACGCGCAGCCGCCGGCTGTCACGGCGGACGCTCTCGACGAACAGCCAGAGCGCGAGCAGGCCGAACAGGGCGAGCAGCATGTCCTGCCGCCGCGAGATCGCCGGCACGACGTCGGTGCCGAGCGGGTGGATCGCGAACAGCGCGCCCGTGAACGTGCCGACGCGGAGCGAATCGGTCAGCGAACGGATCGTGAGCACGACGAGCACGCTGACGAACCCGTGCAGCAGCAGGTTCGTGAGGTGGTAGCCGAACGGGTCGACGCCCCAGAGCGCGTACTCGGCGGCGTAGACGAGGTTGACGACCGGCCGGTAGAACCGCCCGGCGTCGAGATAGGAGGTGCCGTACAGCAGTGGTTTCGTGAAGATCGTCCGGAGATCGGCGAGCGAGGCGATGCGGCTCGTCTCGACGAGCGCGATCGAGTCGTAGGAGGTGAACCAGTAGCCGAGCGACTCGACGTGTGCCAGCACGGCCAGCGAGAACGCGAGCACCGCAGCGAGCGCGACGCCGTGTGATCGCTTCATCGGTGGTTACTCGTCGATGACGCGACCGGGGGTACTCCTCTTTGTGGTCGCTCGCGATCCGTCGCTCGCCGAACCCAGACGAGGGTCGCCCGCTCGCGTGCCTCGGCGTGGAAATCGAGTTTTGGGAGATCGGAGACGGTCGCAGACCGGACGAACCGGACCTGCGTGTCGGCCGTGTCGGTGAGCGAGAGCCACGCCTCGACCGAGTATGGCCGCAGCGGCGTCACCGACTGCGCGTGCGGGGCCGACCGCTCGTCGGCGTCGAACGCGTTCGGGAAGCTCGCGACGTAGATCGGCTCATCGCCGGGCGCGTCGTCGATCGTGTCCGCGAGGCCCGACAGCGAGCGTTCGTTGAGCACGCCGACCGAGCGCCAACTGTCGCCGGCGTAGAGAAGCGGTGATGCACTGATCACGGGAACGAGCAGGAGGAGAACGACGGCGATACGCGCCACGTCGCCGGTGGGCAGCGCGGTGGTGCGGTCGGCACCGAGCGCGCTGCGGACGGTGGAGACGATCCGTTGCAGGGCGGGAACCAGCAGCATCGCGAGCGCGGCCATCGCGGGCGCGGTCGCGAGATAGGCGTTGCGCATCCCGAACCCGAAGGTGAACGGCTTGCTCGCGACGAACCCCCGCGTGCCGAGCAGGACGATCGGGACGAGGATCCAGCAGGCGAAAAACGCCAGCTGTCGGCGTCGCGAGTCATCGATGACGATACCGTCCGCGAACAGCGCGGTGGCGAGACCGGCGAGACAGGCGCCGACGAACAGCAAGCCGACGAGATAGCTCCCGAGAGGATCGCCGACGGCCGGCAGCGCTACCGAGCCAAGCGATTCGCCGGCGAGCACGAGCGGGATACCCGCGAAGCCGACGACGCTCGCGACCGGTGTGAGCGCCCGCAGCGAGCGAAACCGACCGCGATGGAAGTAGCCCCGCCGGAGCAGCGCCATCACCGTGATCGCACCGACGACCAGCACGACGGCGACGCCGACGACGAGCGACGGCACCCCGACGGAACGTATCGCCGGCAGCTCGACGACGGCGTTCTGCGGGACGAACAGCCAGAGGAGATACTTCACGCCGAACAGGAGCCGATCGGCGAGCGTGGCGCTCGTCGGGACCGCGTAGCCGCCGAACCCGCCGAGTACGGCGATGCGGACGGCGAGATACAGCGCCGTGACGGCGACGAACGGGCCGATCGTCCCGACGAGAGTTCTGACGATCTGCGTTGGGCGGTCGCTGTCGCGGTCGAGCAACACCCAGACCGCGGCCAGCACGGGAACGACGAGCGCCGTCTCCTTCGCGCCGATCGCGAGCGCGTAGGCGACCAGTGCGGCCACGAGCCCGCGATGGCTCGTCCACTCCCACGGGAGTCGCTCGTCCGGCGGGGTCGCGCGATACCAGCGGACGAAGAGGGTGAGCGCGGCCAGCACGAAGATCGTCAGGAGGGTGTCCTGTCGCCGCGCGGTCACGGGAACGACCTCGGTCGTGACGGGATGGATCGCGAACAGCGCCCCCGCGAGCGCGCCGACCGCTCGACGGCGCGTGATTCGAGCCGTGCAGACGGCGACGAGCGCGGCGGCGATCGTGTGCAGGAGGACGTTCGTGAGATGATAGCCGAACGGGTCGAGCCCCCAGACGGCGTAGTCGATGGCGTAGCTGAGCGTCGAGAGCGGCCGGTAGAACAGCGCAGTGGTGGTGAAATCCGATCCGGCCATCAGTGGCTGGGCGAACAGCGAGACGAGTTCGGCGGGATCGGTCGCACGACTCGTCTCGATCAGCGGCAGCGTGTCGCTCGCGACGAACCAGTAGCCGAGCGTTTCGGCGTGAGCGAGGAACGCGAGCGACACGACCGGCAGGAGCCACCGCCACCGGCCGGACCACGAGCGCATACGTCGAATGGAACTAGTCGGCGCGCATAAGTGGGTCGAAATCCGCCTCGATGAGCGAGCAGTCCCCACAGCATTCGAAAGCGGGTTTCAGCCCGTTGGAATCGTCGGCTCTCCCGTGGATTCGTGGACAACTGTTTTCGTAACCGTTCTCGAACATCGGTCCAGCTGGAGCACCAGGAGCCGAGCCACGATAGATGACACCGAACCGGCGTCGTCGCGACAGGGAGCGATCGACGGCGCGCTCGAACGAAGAGACGAGGAAGAGCTCGCAAAGCTCGTCGGAAATCTTTCGTCAATTTCCGGCGAGACGTGCAAAGCGTGTCTCCGTCGGCTGAAAGCCGCGGTGACCGACGATCCGGATCTCGTAGGGTCAGCGCTGCCGGCATGTGAAGGTTTGCTCACCGACGACGAGCGCTCGGTGCGACTGACGACTGCCAAGCTGTTCGTCGCGGTCGCGGAAACCGACCCGGATTCCGTCGTTCCGACGGTGTCGAAACTCGCCGATCGGCTGGCTGACGACGAAGAGTTCTACTACGTGCGCGCTCGCTCGGCCGAGGCGCTCGGTTACGTCGCGATCGACCATCCCGACACCGTCGCGACACCCGAGCTGCTGGCCGATCTCAGGATCGGGCTATCGTTCGACGAACCGGAGGTGAAGGAGAAGCTGGCGAAGGCGCTCGAACACGTCGCGCTGGGCGATCCCGAGCGGCTCGCTCACCACCACAGCTCGGCCCTCGCCGAGCATTGCGATGACGAAAGCGAACTCGTGCGCTATCACCTCTGTACGGCGCTGGTGATCGTCGGCTGTGAGCAGCCCGAGCATCTGTCCGATGTGGTGGACACGCTGCGAGAGCGACTGACCGACGAAAATCCGTACGTGCGGGGGCGGGCGGCGGAAGGCATCGCCCTGCTCGCACAGTCGTCGACGGCGATCGGTCCGATGCCCGATCTCGACCAGGTCGACTCGGTGGACGACCCACCGTCGTTTCTGGTCGATCGCGTGCGTTTCGCTCGGCGGGCACTGGACGACGAGCGGCCTGCGGCGACCCCCGGAGTTCTCGGAACTCTCGATTCGGTTCGCGACGGGACGGACGATCTCGTCGCGGAGATCACGTCGCTCGATGCCGACGGCGAGTGTTCACACTGTCGCTAGTTGTCCACTCTACCAGTCACGGTACGAGCAAGTGCGTAGAAATCGGCCAGACGTGAGGCGGAGTCCCAGTGTAGCATGTGNTCGCTAGTTGTCCACTCTACCAGTCACGGTACGAGCAAGTGCGTAGAAATCGGCCAGACGTGAGGCGGAGTCCCAGTGTAGCATGTGCGAGAGGCACTCCACTGAAGAGAATCTGTCGAGCTACGGATCTCTCGTTGGTGATTCCGGGACAACTGTGCCCGTAGGAGATAGCTGTCGCTCCTCGCCAGCCTCGCTTCGATCGAAGCGAGGCGGCTCAGGCGAGTCCGTGATCGCATCCCGCCGGCAATCCCACCCCGTTCGTTCGATACTTCTCCTTCCACCCGAGTTCATCGTCTAACACTCGTTCGACTCCGTGGAGAAACCCATCACTGAACGTGAATTCCACCGGAAGTGCTCGCCCGCCACGTCGTGGCTGGGCGAGCACCGCCCACTGGAGCACGACCCACAACTGCTCTAACAGAAAGCCAACACCCACGTAGAACAACCGAATCGTCGTCGATGGCGTTGTTGTGAGGGCACGCGCTTCACGGAACTTCTCGTAGCTCTTCTCGATCCGTGACCGGTTGTCGTAGACTGTCGCGACCTGCGCTGGCGTGCGGTCTTCCAGACCGTACGCCGCGTATCCCGTCCGTTTCACACCGGACTTTCCTCGATCACCGTTCTGATAGGTCACGTTTACCGCCAGCGGGTACGTTTGTTCGTACTCCTTGCCTTCACAGATCGTCTCTTCGGTCATGTATGACGCGTTGACCGAAAGCTTCTCCCGGAGCGAGTCTTTCCCGGTCTTGACCGGAAAGACTGGCGGAGCCGTCTCACGAAGCACACCGATCAGTTCCCCGTTGAAGGCAGCTCTATCGATGAGAATCCGCTCGATCTCGAAGGGATAGGTCTCGACGCGGGCGAGCACGCGCTCGACCGCGTCGGCCTTGCTGTCCTCGCCAGCTACTGGCTCTACGGCGAGGGTCAGCGGCTTTCCCCGGGCGATGACGAACGCTGTACAATAGCGGTGGCACTTCGTTGTTCCGTCACGGGCTTGCATCCTCCTGAACTCGTCTTCGTCCTCCGGATGGCCGTGGAACGGGTTGTCCATGAAGTCGATACAGACGGTTCTCGACCCGCCACGGTCGAGAACCGTCATTGCGACCAACGCAAGAATATCGTTCACAGCGTCCAGTATGGCGGGTTTCTGGAGGGTATGGAGCCAGTCCATCACGGTCTCCCGGTTTGGCGTATCGCTGGTCTTCGTCGTGACCCCGTTGACCGATGTGGTTCCAACAGCGGCCCGAAGCACGACTTCCATGATTTCCTCGGGATCGAGGCCGGAGCCCTCGATCCCTTCCATCGGAATCAACTCCAGCATCTCCAGAGCAAGAGACTTCAACTGGGCGTTCGAAATGAACTCGTCCGGATCTGTGAGAACTTCCTTGAGTAAGGGTAGGTTCATCACTCACAAATCCGGATAGCGGGTGAATCAGGTCACTGATTCATCCGCTTCGTTCCTACAACGTATCAGCTACTGGGCTGTTGAGCCAGAGTGGACAACTAGCGANTAGCGGGTGAATCAGGTCACTGATTCATCCGCTTCGTTCCTACAACGTATCAGCTACTGGGCTGTTGAGCCAGAGTGGACAACTAGCGACTGTGGCCTCGAACTGCCGGAGAGCGGCCCACCGGTCTGTCCGCGCTGTGGAGCGCCTCACTGACCACCGATTTTGGCTTGCCTAAAGTTCGGAACGCTTTTGCCGTGTTAGGCGAGCCTAAACTATATGGCAGACGACGCTCCCGAACGCGAGGCACCGACGCGGCGCGACTACGTGAAATACGGCGGCGCGGTCATCGGTGGCGGGCTGCTCGCCGGCTGTACTGGTGAGAGTAGCCCAGCCGGCAGCGGCGACATGCCGGGACCGAACGGATCGGACGACTCGACACGGACACGAAACCGGTATACGGCAGCGATCGAGCCGGTCGGCGAGGTCGAGTTCGATTCGGTGCCCGAGAAGTGGATCACCCACGAGTTCTCCCTGGACATGGCGGTCGTCTGTGGGACGACCGACGGCATCGTCGAAACCGCGTGGCGACCGGGCGAGTACGTCCTCTCGTTCTACCGGATGCTTCCCGACGTCGACGTGCCGAGCGTCGCCGAGATGAACGGGATTCTGGGCAACAGCGAGTCGATGAACAAGGAGTACATCTACGAAGTCGACCCCCACATGATCGGTGTCGACCCGAACTGGTTGCTCCAGTATTCGTCGGGCACGGGGAAGGACATCGAGGAGATTATCGACAACGTCGCCCCGTTCTGTGGGAGCTACAACCAGCGAAAACGCGACGACTCCTGGCCGACCTGGCCCGACGGGAAATACCGGTACTACGACCTCGCCGAGGTGACGAAATACTGGGGCCAAGTGTTCAACCAACCCGAACGCGGGGAGGCGATGGCCGAACTGAGTCGATCGATGGCCGAGCGGATCAGGTCGCAGGTCCCCGAGACGGACGAGACGATGGGGCTTCTCTGGGCCGGACCGCCGGACAGCGGCGAGATTTACATCTACAAACCGACCCAGGAGACGGAGAAAGTCTACGGCAGGAAACATTTCAGCGATCTTCAGGTGAACGACGCCCTGGCCGGCCAGTACGACGGCAAAACGTCGATTTACGTCGATGCCGAGGTGATTCTGGAGGCCGATCCCGACAAGATAGTGCTCCATCACGGGCTGATGAAGAACCAGCTGCCGGCCTCGGACGCGTACGACGGGAACGACACGGAGGGCAAAACGATCGCCGAGTACACGCTCGACCTGTACCGGAACGATCCCGTGCTGTCGGAGCTGACCGCCGTCAAGAACGACGAGCTCTACATCGGAACGATGGAAACCACGGGGCCGATACAGGGTCTGTTCAACACCGAAGTGCTTGCCAAACAGCTGTATCCGGAGACGTTCGGCGAGTTCCCCGGGTTCGACGACGACAACACGTACGACGTGCCAAAGAGTGAACGGCTGTTCGACCGCCAGCGCGTCGCTGACATCTGCAATGGGAACCTCTGACTATGGGTGACAACGATAGCGACACCACGACCGGGCCACCGACGCGCCGAGAGTACGTGAAATACGGCGGTGCAGTCATTGGCGGCGGGCTGCTCGCCGGCTGCACGGGTGAAAGCAGTTCCGAGGGAGGCACGGGGGCCGGAGCGACAAACACTGCAAACGAGACGACGACCGGCGGGAACACGACCGAGAATGGCGAGGACCCCTATTCGATACGAATGGCACCGATGGGGAACGTCGCGTTCGATTCGGTGCCGGGATCAGTTTTCACACGCCTTACACATCTAGCCGGGATGGCGTTCGCGCTCGGACGGGGAAACGACGTGAACGCGATGCACGCGCCGGACTACTACGACGCGCTGTGGAACCAGTTCACGCCCCGTCTCGATGGGGTATCGCTCGATTGGAGTGGGCTGTACTCCTCGTGGGAACCGAGCAAGGAGAAACTGTACGAACTGAACAGTGATGTCCATCTTGCGGACCCGGCAGGCGTTTTCTCGCTGGACGGCTGGAGCAGGGCGGACGTCAAGGAGATCCGAGACAACGTCGCACCTTGGTTCGGGAACTACTACAGCGATCGCCACGCGGAACCACCCGCCGAGTGGAAGGACAGCTATCGATACTACGGCCTGTGGGAGATGTTCGAGAAGGTCGCGAAGGTGTTCCGCGAAAACGAACGGTACGAAGCACTCGCGAAGATCCATCGCGAACTGCTCGATACCATCGAAGTGAACCGTCCACCCGCCAGCGAGCGGCCGACGGCGGTGATGGCGCTTCCGACGGACTTCGACGAGATATACGTATATAAAGTAAACAACCCCGGATTTCTGACGGCCCACACCCGACCGCTCGGAGCAACCGAGGCGTTCGGAGACGAGACTTCCTCTGGCGATACCGTCGACATGGAGGGACTGTTAGAGGCGGACCCGGACGTGATGCTCGGACTCGGCGGCATGCATCCCGAAACGGGCATGCAGGAGGTGCGAGAGAAACTGAATGAGAACCCGGTCGGAAAGCAGCTTTCGGCGGTCACAAACGATCGCGTGTATGCCCAGGGCGCACGCTATCAGGGACCGATTCTGAACCTCTTCCAGCTCGAAATGACCGCCAAACAGCTCTATCCCGGGCAGTTCGGCGAGTGGCCGACCTACACCAGCGGGCCATATCCTGAGATCCCCAAAGAAGAGAGACTGTTCGATCGCCAGCGTGTTGCGGACATCATCAACGGAAACCTCTAACCATGCCCGACGACACACCGACCGCCCGTCGAACGGTTCCGCAAACCGACGACGGCCCGATCGGACACCCATCGTCCGATTATCACTCGTACGGCGACGACCGGCTGCGCCAGTGTTTTACCGGCGCAACAGTCGCCTTCTCCGCGAGTACGGGCCGGACTGGCGGACGATACACACGCTGTGTGGTCGAGGAACGACTCCGCGTCCGTGGTATCGATCCGCTCGACGTCGTTGCGGAGCTGAACGATGACTGACTCCGACAACACGACCGACGTTGACGTCGTTATCGTCGGCGGCGGACCGGCAGGCTGCTCGGCAGGCGTGTTCACCGCTCGGTACGGCCTGAATACCCTGATTTTCGACCGCGGGCGCTCCTCGATTCGGCGGTGTGCACATTTAGAGAACTATCTTGGCTTCCCTGCCGGCATCGATATCGAGATGTTTCAGGACCTGCTGCACGCCCACGCCACGGAGGCCGGCTGTGAAATCGTGCCAGATATGGTCGAATCGGTCGAACGCGCCGACGACGGCGGGTTCGTCGTCGAACCACAGGAGGACGACGACGTCACCGCGGCGCGGGTCGTCGCGGCGACGCGCTACGGTGGCGAGTATCTCCGCTCGCTCGACGGCGATGCGATGTTCGAGAGTCACGAACACGATGGCGAGACCCACGAACGGTTCGGCCGCTCGTACGCCGCGACGGACGGGACGACGCCGATCGACGGACTCTACGTCGCATCCCCTTCCGACGAGTCGGATCGACAAGCGATCATCGCCGCCGGGCGCGGCGGACGCGTCGGATTGAGGGTCGTCGACGAGGTGCGCCGCGAACAGGGCTATTTCGAGGGGTTCGTCGACCACTACGACTGGGTGCGCGACGAGGCCGAACTCGCCGGCGAATGGGCCGATCGCGAGCGCTGGCGCGAGTACGCCGATGCCAGCCGACCCGACGATCACGACGTGAGCGAAGAGCGGTGGGCCACGCTGCGAGAGCGGGAGATCGACCGCCGGTTCGCGCAGTATATCGATGTCGAGGAGATCGAGCGTCGTGGTACGGCGGGTCAGCGAGCACTTCTGGAACACATCGACAACGATCTCATCCGTGAGCACGCAGCAACCCTCGATCAGCAACGATGACTGGCAAATCGGACGATCACAGCGCGTACAGCGTCGTCATCGTCGGCGGGGGCGTGGCGGGCCTGTCGGCGGGGATCTTCACCGCCCGGCACGGCCTCGACACGCTCGTCGTCGACGGCGGCGACTCGATCATGCGACGGAACGCCCACCTGGAGAACTATCCGGGCTTTCCCGCCGGCATCAACGCCCGGCTGCTCCTCGAAATGATGGGAAAGCAGGCCGATGGGGCTGGCTGCGATCGCCACTCGACCGAGGCGATCGCCGTCGAGGCGAAAGCGGATGGTTTCGCGGTCGAGACGGCCAGCGACGACCGCTATCACGCCGAGTACGTCGTCGCCGCGACGAAAAACGCCACCGACTATCTCACCGACGTCGACGGAGTCGGGATCGTCGATCGCGGGAAGACCTACGTCGAGACGGACGAACGCGGGCGGACGGGCGTCGAGGGGCTCTACGCGGCGGGCCGCCTCGCCGAGAAACCCCATCAGGCGATCGTGGCCGCTGGCCACGGTGCCGAGGTCGCCGTCACGCTCTTGGAGGACGACGACCGCCCGTTCTACCACGATTGGGTCGCCCCGGAGGGCTACTTCACCGATCGTGGGCGGGAGCTCCCGCCTGGCGTCGAGGAGATCGGCGAGGAGGAACGCCGTCGCCGGGCGGCCGCGTCACGGGAGACGCTGCGCGAACATGTCGCCGAACCACATCCCGACGAGCAGCAGACGCATCCGAGTCTGGAGGACTGATCCCGTCAAGCGCTGAGTGGGGTTTACGAGTCGGTGGTCGATGTGGGTGAATGTCACGGTGGTTTTACGTTCCTTTAGGTCGGCCTAAAGTGTATGGTCGATACCACAGTCGCGGTTCCAGCGTGCAGCGGAACGGGCACGGCTGCCAGCACGCTCGTTCGCGATGGAGCGCTCACGGACTGTGCGAGCCGAATCGGTGCCGATAGCGCGACGAGCGGATCGAAGACAACGAGTGAAGACACGACGATCGCCGATTCGCGACTGGCCCTCCGAACGACACGAAATCAACCATCGATGACCGAACCCACGCTCGACGATCTCCGCACTCGAATCGATTTCCTGGCGACCGACGTCGGCCGGTACACCATCGTCTGCGCTCGCACCGGCGCGCGTCCGGTGCCGATCGCCGGGCGACAGTTCCCCGATCGGGAAGCGGCCACGCGGGCCGCCCGCGCCGCCCAGCGCTACCGTGCGCGGCTGCGCCGCTACGACTCCCGAGTGGCCTACCACGATCTCATCGTTCGTGAAACGATGGCCACCGGCGAGGAACGAAACACGTGCGCGTCAACGAGCCGTGACTGGCAGTACCGGTTTTGGGCACTCGCCGACCGCGAACTCGCGCGCCTGCGTGCGGCTCACGAGGGCGAGCCATGACTGTCGAGACCCATATCCGACAGGCGATCGATCGCGTGCACGAGGAACAGACGGCCATCGACGGGAAACAGGCGGCGTACAAGCGCTTCGTCACCGGCGTCGAAGGGGTTGCCGTCGAGACGCCGACTACCCAGCGGGGCGGGCTCCGAACCGGCCCCGCCGCCACGGTAGCGGCGAGCTCGTCGGGCGGATCGAACAGTCGGCAACAGGTCCGTGAACGGTTCGCCGAGACGGTTCGCCCGCACAGCACTGCGGACGTCGACGATCCCGAAACGCTGCTCGAAACGGTCGGGGCCGAACTCTCCGAGCAGGTCGCGATGGCTCTCGCGCCACAGAACATGACGGGGTTCACCGCCAACCTCAAGCAGGGCGTGCTCTCCGAGGCGGCACAACGACGCCACGAGCTCCGGGTGATGGAGCGCGCGCTCGACCGCGAGGAGGCGTCGCTCGTCGCGGCGAACGACGCCATCGACGAGCTGCTGGCGTGGATCGTCGACGCGAACGAGACGGCGCTCACTGACTGCGGATTCGCGGCGCTTCGGGCACGACACGAGCGGCTGGACGGGTTCCACGACCGATGCGGAACGATCGCTCACGAGCGCCAGTCGCTGCTTCACGCGACCACCAGCGTCGACGCACAGGTCGGCATCACCCAGCAAGAGCTCGTGAACTGTCTCTACGACGGGTTCCCGGTGGCGTATCCCGTTCTCTCGACGATCGCCCGGGTCGAACAGATCTGTGACGAGTGCCAACGAGCGATCCGAGCGCATCTGGTGCGACGGGTGTGAACGGACGATCGACAGAACGGCTACCATCCCCACGAATTGATACGTTTCCAGGGGCCTCTCATACTAACGAATACATCGCGGCACGATCACGCGAGAGATGCGTCGTCGCCTCACTCGCCACCATGTTTTGACGTCGTACTCCGTGTGAAACCTGGTCGATGCTGCCGTGCGATGACTGATGGCCATCGAGGCCATACTGCGATCGATGGCCGATATCCGAGCGCCGAGCGTTCCCGACGACCGCCTCGACGGCTGGACGAGGATCGAGGGGACGACCGAGACGCTGTTCGCGCTGCCGACGATGCGGGTGCGCGGCCACACGCTCGTCTACGAGGACGGCCCGCTCCGCGAGGCCCTGCGGGCGGCCGACGACGCCCTCGACATGCCGTGGCGATTTTTCTTCGCCACCCGTCTTGCCTTCCGTCCGCCGCTCGCACCCGGGATCGGCACGGCGTCGGTGCTGCCGACCGTCACGACCGAGCTCCGCCGATCGTTCGCGTCCGACCTCGAAGACAGGGGCTTTCGCGCGGTCGAACGGGGACGAAACCAGCGCATGCGTACCGATACCGGTGATCGCGCTCGTCTCACGAAATACACCGCCCGATACGCCGTCGAGCGTCGCGACAGCGATCACGACATCGCCATCGAAGGCTGGGTCGCCATCTGGACGCGGCGAGGCGGGTTCCGCATCGCCGGCGGAGCCTACCCGACCCAGGGGTTCGCCGCGCTGTGCGAGAGCGCCGGGGTCGACCCCGACGACCCGAACGCGTACCGCGAGGAACTGCTCGGGCTGCTCCGCGCCGTCGAGTGAGATGCGTGTTCATCGAAGGCAGCTCGCTGACCAGCATTTTTATCCCCACGATGGGCGATTGCCCGAGCGCGCATGCGATTCAGGCGCGTTCTCGACGCGGTGCGGACGGCAGCGCGGCGGCGGGTGGGCGCGCGACGGCTGCGCGTGCTGCTCGGCCGGCGAGTAGCCGTCTGGCTGACCGTCGCGGTGGCGCTGCTGTCGATCCTCACCGGCGTGGCCGTGCTCGGCTCGCCGGAGACGTTCGGCCCGCTGACCGGCATCATCGCCAGCGGCGTCCGGCGAACCGCGGGGTTCTCGGCGGTGATCACGGGCTTTCTCCTCCTCATCAGCGCGCTCGATCTGCGCAGCGGGCGGCGCGCGGCGTGGCTCGCGACCGTCGTCCTGCTCTCGATGACGGTGTTCGAGGCGGTCGTCCAGTCGAGCCTCGTCTCGTTTCCGGTCGCCGCCCTCTCGGTGGCGACGCTCGTCGTGCTGGTGCTCACCCGCAACCGCTTCGACAGGGGGCTCGACCTCTCGACGACGCAGATCGCCGCACTCATCGCCGTCAGCGGCGCGCTGCTCTACGGCACCGTCGGCGCGTACACGCTCCGCGAGTCATTCCGCGGCGTCGAGACGCTCACCGACGCCGTCTACTACACGATCATCACCGCGAGCACCGTCGGCTACGGCGACGCGACGCCCGTCACCGGCCAGGCACGGCTGTTCACCGTCTCGGTCATCGTCGTCGGCGTGTCGAGCTTCGGGCTCGCGATCGGTGCGCTCGTCTCCCCGGCGATCGAGGACCGCCTCACACGCGCGCTCGGAACCATGACAGACACACAGCTCGCCGAACGCGACGACCACGTGCTCGTGCTCGGCTACGGCAGCCTGACCGAATCCGTCATCGACGAACTCGATATCGACGACTTGGTGCTCGTCGTCCCGGAAGCCGACGAGCCGAAACTCCCGCCGGCCGCCGAGCGCGAGCTCCCCGTCTTCGTCGCCGATCCGACCGACGACGCGGCGCTCGACCGTGCCGGCATCGACCGCGCTCGAGCGGTGATCGTCGCCAGCGACGACGACGCGACCGACGCGCTGGCGGTGCTCACCGTCCGCGAACGGAACCCCGAGATCACGGTCGTGGCCGCCGCCACCGAGGGCGAAAACGGCCCGAAGCTCGAACGCGCCGGCGCGGACGCCGTCGTCACTCCCGCTGCCATCGGTGGTCGCCGGCTCGTCGAATCGGCGCTCGGTGAGGAGTGACCATCGAATCGATTGCTTTGATTCGGCAGTTGTGCTACGCAGGGAGGGTGAACACAGCCATCCGTCTTGTGTTTGATGCTAAGCCGTGTAGCGACTCGATCCGACGATCATCACGGCCACCACGCCCACGACGAACGCCGCGAAGACGTACCAGAGAACACCGTTCGCGATTTCGAGGTGATCTAGTACTCCAGTCAGAACGGTTACGCCACCGACGAGCAGGGCTAATGACCCTGTGAACTCTGCAAGCCCCGATTCGTCGACGATCTCGTCCGAATCGTAGCCCGCAATGAGCCCCACCATGCCACGATACTTGATCAGGTAGCCGACGAGCACGACCGACAGACCGCTTGCACCGACGAGTAGTACACGTCCGAGCGCCATATCTAATCGTTCATCCCACGTGGCAAATACTCTCTGCAGAGTGGGGTGTATCGCCGTACCGTTGAACGGCAATTTCTATAGGCGACGCAGCGGTAGTGAGTCGTATGACCGAACACGTCCTCGTCCCCATCGATGGCTCGCCGCGGTCCGAGCGGGCGCTGGAGCACGCACTCGACATGGACGACGTCGAGCTCACCGTCATCACCGTCGTCAACCCCTTCGACACCGATCCGAACACGATCGGCCTGCAGTCGCCGACCGGCATCCCCGGCATGCCCGGCTACTCCGAGGAGTGGTACGAGGGCGCGCGGGCGGAAGTCGAGGAACTCCACGCGGCGGCGAGCGAGCAGGCTGCCGAGGCCGATGTCAAGTTATCCNAGATGTGTATAAGAGACAGCAGTTGGAGGAGAGATCGAACGCGTCGGCGAGCAGTTCGTGCGAGCGGAGCACGTCGTCGGGATCGGCGAGCTGGCTCTGGACCATGACGCGCTCGACGCCGGCCTGTGCGGCCATCTCTTCGAGGAGCTCCCGCGCGGTCTCGGGACTGCCCGAGATTTGGCGCGGCCACTCGCCCGGTTCGAGCGGCTGCTCGGTCGGTTCGGGCACCCCGCCGAGCTCCTCGATCGCTTCTTCGGTCGAGCGGATCGGCGGCGCGTCGGCGATGCCGCTCTGGAGTCGCTTGCGGGCGGCTTCGGTCGTCGCGCGCAGCCGTGCGGCCTCCTCGTCGGTTTCGCCACAGGTGACGTTCACCGCGAGCATCCCTTCTGGACTACTCGGCCCGGCACCGAACGACGAGGGCTGGAACCGCTCGCGATAGGTCTCGAACGCCTCGACGGCGGGGCCGGGTCTGATGAACGACGCGAAACAGTAGGGCAGCCCCAGTTCGCCGGCGATGGCCGCGCTCGACGGGCTCGATCCGAGCACCCACACCTCGGGAACCGACTCCGCCGAGCGGGCGACATCGAGCTCGCTGAACTGGTGATCGTCGGGAAAGCCGTCGTAGAGGTGGGCGGCGGTCTCGTTGATCTTCTCGGCGTGGTCGTCGCTGCGCCGGCGCTGGCTCCGATCCGGCTGGAGGGCGTAATCGCTCACCGGGTTGCCGGTCGCCCGGCCGAGCCCGAGATCGATGCGATCGGGCGCGAGCGCGTCGAGCACGCCGAACGTCTCGGCCACCTTGTACGGGCTGTAGTGGTTGAGCAACACTGTGCCGGAGCCGACGCGGATGCTGTCGGTTTTGGCCGCGATATGGGGGATCAGTGCCTCCGGAGTAGTGCTCGCGAGGCGATCGGGAAAGTCGTGATGCTCGGCCACCCAGAATCGCGAGTAGCCGAGCTCTTCGGCGTTTCGAGCGCGTTCGACGGTGTTCTCGAACGCCTCGGTCGCCGACCCGTTCTCTGGTACTGGTGCCAGATCGACTATCGATAGTTCCACATGATAGATCGCGGCGGCGGACGAATAAACCGTCCCATCGCCCGAGCAGCTACCGCCGATCGTCCAATATCGTGTCCGTCAGCCGCGGGCTCGATCGGTCATCGCGCTCGGAATTCACTGGCGTGGATCCGGTATCCGACGTGTGATCGGCGTTCGCGGGATAGTCGCGGTGGCTGTGTGAGGCGGCGTTGCGGTCGGGGGAGTGTCGTTCACCGTCATAGTTGCGGCTGGTGCCGCCGACGAGGCTACCGATAGCTCCACCGAGGGCGCTGTTCGCCCCGAGAACGACGGCGACGACGATCACGAACAGCGTCGTCCCGAAACCGGCGAGCAGGCCGCCGGACTGGCTCAGAACCCCGATCTCGATGCTCGCAACGGAGACTCCGATGCCGAGGGGGATCGCCAGCAGGAAGCCGCCGAGCGAGCCGGCGAGCAATCCGTGCCAGAGCCCGCCACCGATGGAGCTGTCGGCGCGATAGCCGGCGACGAACCCGCCGACGAAACCGGCGACGAACTGCCCGATCCCCGGAACGACGAGGCCGACGACGCCGAGCACGAACTCGACGGTCAGGCCCAGCCCGACCGCGCGCCAGTTCGTCATGCTCGAATTCGGTGCTCTCCGAACTAAACGGTCACGGGCGTGCTTGTATCGAAAACAATTGATGAATCGTAGAGAGGATCGAAAGAAGAGCAGGGTGTTCGTGAGTGTCAGCAGGATTCAGAGGAAGTCGCCGACGTTGATACCCTCCCCCGTGCCGGCGCTTTCACCGCCCGATCCGCCCCCGTCGGGGTTGCTCTCCTCGTAGGGCTGGACGATGACGAACCCGTCTTCGCCAGCGAACTCCAGTTGGAAGCTCTCGCCCGACGAGCGCCCGATGAAACTCTTGATGTTCAGGTCGCGCTTCGCGCTCGGCGAGACGTTCGCGCTCCAGGCGACGGTCGCGTTCGGGTCGGTCCGGACGGGCGTCGGCAGCACCAGCGGCTCGCCGTGAGTGGTGATCGCGATGTGGCCCGGTCCCTGGAGATAGACGTTGAACATGCCGCCCGAGGAGACCCCGGCGATGGAGCTCATCATCTTGATGTCCCAGTTTACCGACTCCTCGAAAGCGAGTACGTCGTTGCCGTTGACGCTCACCTCGTCGTCGGCGTCGAGTTCGAGGATCTGGACCTCTTTGCCGGCGTCGGCGAGATAGAGGTGGCCAACGCCGCTCGCGCGCATCATCACGCCTCCCTCGCCGGTGACGCGCTTTTTCAGCATGCCTTTCAGCCCGCCGGAGGATTTGCGCTCGAAGGCAACCTCACCGGTGTAGCCGATCATCGAGCCGGCCTTGGCCATGACGGCCCCGTCGAGGGCGACGTCGAGCATCTTCGAGCTCTCGCGGTCGAACGTCTTCGTAGTCTCGTCTGGTCCGTGCGATCGGACGAAATCGTCGAAATCCATTGGTGTGCTCCGAGCCACGCGGTGGCTCGCTCGAAGGGAGGTCGTTTCGGGCGATATAGCTACCGAGTGCTACCATCCCACAGTGTGAAACGATCCCGCGGTGTGCACTGATCCCACACGATGGCTATACCATCTGCACGCGCCTTCGTTCGTCCGTTGGCGGCGTCGCCGCCGGCGCTCGTGCGAACGATCGAACCCACAGGAGACCACAGATGGCAAGCAGCACACAGGACATCGGCATCGACGAGGAATCGACGACAAGCGACAGTGAATCCGGACTCGACAGCACCACCGCGGGGGCGCTCTCATATCTGTTCGGCTTCGTCTCGGGACTGCTCTTCTATCTCATCGAGCGCGAGGACCGGTTCGTGCGCTGGCACGCCGCCCAGAGCATGGCCTTCACCGGCGTACTCGTCGTCGCGTACATCGCGCTGACGTTTCTCGGAACGGCCGTCTCGATGGCATCGATGAGCGGGAGCTCCGGCCTGTTCCTCGCGGGGAGTCTCTTCGGACTGATCCTCGGGCTGGTCTGGCTCGTCGTCGGCGTCGGCAGCTTCGTCGCCTGGATCTATCTGATGATCAAGGCCTACCAGGGAAACGTCGTCAGACTCCCCATCGCCGCGTCGATCGCCGACCGGCTCGCGTAATCGCGACACGACTCTCCCTCTTCTAACCCTACTCACACGACACACGATACGAACGCCCGACCACGGCGTGACACCGGGAGCCGACGGTCAACACGCCGATGAACACCCACAGCGAACGATGACACCGATCACGACCGAACGAACGCTGAACGCCCACATCGACGAGGAGCACGGCTACCGTCTCGCTCATCCCGCCGACTGGTCGGTCGCGGTCAACGGCGGCGACACGACGTTCGCGGCCCCCGACAGCGACGTCAGCGCCGTCGTCGAGTGGGACGGACGAACGACGCCGGCGTCGACGACCGCGCTGCTCACCGAACTCGACGTCGACGGATACGTCACCGGATTCGAACTGTTCATGGACGGAACCGTTCGGGTGGCGGACGGACGGACCGGCCGCGTGCTCGAGTGCACCTACGTCGCCGGCGGCGAGCGCTGGCGGCTCTGCTATCTGTTCGTCTCCGCGAACGACACCGACTACAGCCTCGGCATCGACTGGCGCGACGCCATCGCCTTCGCGGCGACCGCCGGTGCGATGGTCGAGTCGTTCGCCGTGACGGCGTAGTCATCCGGGAACCACACCACGGCGCACCGGAGTATCGTCGAGAGCTGCCGGTACGTCGGACGGTGATGTCCGAAACCGAACATCGAGGGGCAAAATCGGGTTTCGAGCCACTGATTTCCTCGATTAGCGTTTTCACGCGCTCGGCCGTCGGTCGGGTATGCGAGCGTACAAGGCGAAGTCGGTCGAGCGAATCGAACTCCCGGATCGCGGGGCGCGCGAACGCCACCTCCGCGAGGCGGGCTACAACGTCTTCGATCTCGACGCCGAGGCGGTGTTCGTCGATCTGCTGACCGACAGCGGGACGGGCGCGATGAGCGACGAGCAGTGGGCGGCGCTCCATCGTGGCGACGAATCCTACGCCGGCAGCGAGAGTTTCCAGAACCTCGAAACCGCGGTCGAAGACGTGATGGGATTCTCGCGGATCGTCCCCGCCCATCAGGGCCGCGGCGCGGAGAACGTTCTGTATGGTGCACTCGTCGCGGAAGGCGAATACGTTCCGAACAACACCCACTTCGACACGACGCGGGCACACGTCGTCAACGCCGGCGGCGAACCCGTCGACTGCCCGATCGAGAGCGATCCCGGCGATCCCTTCCAGGGAAACCTCGACACCGATGCGGTGCGCGAACTCGCCAGCGAGGTCGGTGCCGAGCGGATCCCGGCCGTCGTCGTCACGATCACGAACAACTCGCTGGCTGGCCAGCCAGTCAGCATCGCCAACCTCCGGGCGGCCCGTTCGATCGCGGACGAGATCGATGCACGACTCGTGATCGACGCCTGCCGGTTCGCCGAGAACGCCTACTTCGTCGCTCAGCGCGAGGCCGAGTTCGAAGGTGAGAGCGTCGCCAGCGTCGCCCGCGAGCAGCTCTCGATGGCCGACGCGATCGTGATGAGCGGGAAGAAGGACGGGCTCGCCAACGTCGGTGGGTTCGTCGGCGTGCGCGAGAACGACGACGAACTCTACGAGCAGGCCCGCCAGCGCGGCATCCTGTTCGAGGGGTTTTCGACCTACGGGGGGATGGCCGGCCGCGATCTCGAAGCGATGGCCGTCGGGCTGCGCGAGGCGGTCGAGAAGCCCTACATCGAATCGCGCGTCGAACAGGTCGCCGAACTCGGCGAACTTCTCCAGGAAGTCGGCGTCCCGATCCGCACGCCGACCGGCGGCCACGCGGTCTACGTCGATGCCGGTGAGTTCCTCCCCTCGATCCCGTGCGAGCAGTTCCCCGGACAGGCGCTCGTCTGTGCGCTCTACGAGGAAGGTGGCGTGCGCGCCGTCGAGCTCGGCGAACTCGCTTTCCCGGGTGAGGAGCGCCCCCAACTCGTCCGTCTCTGTCTCCCTCGGCGCACCTACTTCCGCGATCACCTCGAACACGTCGCCGAGACGTTCGCGGCGGTCGGCGACCGCCGCGAGGAGCTCCCGGGTTACGAGATCGTCGACGAGCCCGCGATGGCCGAACTTCGCCACTTCAGCGCCGATCTCCAACCGCTCGACTGAACTTGGTTATCGACGCCGTCAGGAACCGCGGAGCAGGTGTGTCACGCCGGCGGTCTCGGCGACGACCCACGCGACGAACAGCCCGTAGCCGACGAGCAGCGCGTACGATTCGAGGGTGGTGATCGAGAGTTCGGTCCGGAGAACGGTGAAGAGCAGCACTGTCGCGAGCGTGAGCACGCCGAGCATCGGCACGGCGACGGCGAAATCGACCGGAACGCTCCCGACGATGAGGACGCCGATCGGGATCGCCACGAGCAGGTCGAACGTGTTCGAGCCGAGCACGTTGCCGAGGCTGGTGGTGGAGTTGCCCGCCCGGGCCGCACGCACGCTCACGAGCAGGTCTGGCAGGCTCGTCGCCGCCGCGATGACGGTGACGCCGGCGAGGAATTCGGGGACGCCGAAGGTGGTACCGAGCGCCTCGACGCTGCCGACGAGCTGCTCGACGGCCACGAGGATGACGACCAGCCCGACGGCGAGCTTGCCCCACGCGCGCCCGATATCGGTCTGGGTGTCGCCGACGGCGTCGTGATCGTTCACGTCCTGCCACTGGATGAACAGGTAGAGCCCGTAGAGCAACAGCGGGATCAGCGCGAGCGGGCGCGTGACCTGGCCGACGAGGCCGCCTCCCGGGCTCGGAATGTAGATGACGGCGAGCGAGAACGTAACGACGAGCGTGGCGACAGCGAGCATGTAGAACTGCGCCTCCTTGTAGACGATCTCGCGGTTCGCGTCGAGATCCGAGTCGGTGGCGATGCCCGACAGCGCGGGGATCATCAGCACGTTGAACACCGCCGAGCCGACGATCGCCCCGACACCCATGTCGAAGGCCCCGGCGAGCGCCGTGAACACGACGCTCGACAGTTCGGGAAAACTCGATCCCACTGCGACGACGATCGAGCCCTGGACGACCGGCGGCAGACCGTAGTGGGCGGCGAGCCGTTCGGCCGATTCCTCCAGCCAGCCGCTGCCGAACCAGATGAAACCGGTCGCGGCGACGATCACGAGAGCGTGGACGATCGGGCTGTCGGGGAGCACGCCACCGAGGACCATCGTCGGCCGTTCGCCCACCCGCCGAATCAAGCCGTCGATACTTCGCGGCGGAAAGACCGCGAACTCAGTCGGCCGCTCGCGCCGCGTGCGAATAGACGAACTCGCGGAGGAGTTTGCCACCGAGGGCGGCGGCCTGGCCGTCGTCGCGGTCGTTCACTTCCACGACGTCGAAGCCGACCGAACGGGGAGCGACCGTCCGGACGACCCGGCGTAGCTCGCGGGGTGCCAGCCCGAACGGCTCCATCGTCCCCGTGCCCGGCGCGAAGGCGGGATCGGCGGCGTCGATGTCGACGCTCAGATAGGCGTCACCGTCGAACGCGGGTTCCCAGTCGGAGACGTCCTCGGGCGGTACCACCGTGACGTCGTCGCGGTCGGCGCGCTCCCACTCGGCTTCGCTACCGGTCCGCGCACCGAGGACGATTACCTCGTCGACGACGTCGAGGGTGCGCCGGGTGACGGTCGCGTGGCTCAGTTCGTTGCCCGCGAACTCCTCGCGGAGATCGAGATGGGCGTCGAGACAGACGAAGACGTCGGGATCAATCGCGCGCACGCTCGCGGCGCTGACGGTGTGTTCGCCGCCGACGAGCAGCGGGAGGCGATCCTCGCCCTCGATGTCCGTGACCATCCCCTGGAGGAAGTCGAGATACTCGGCGGCGTCCTCCCAGGCGTCGAGATCGCCGGCGTCGTGGACGCCGAGATCGGTGAAGTGGGCTCCCGTACGTCGGTCGTAGTCGTCGAAGGTGTGTGCGTGGTGGCGCACCTCGCGGGGACCGAAGCGGGTGCCGGGCTGGAAGCTCGTCGAGACGTCGAGCGGTGCGCCCAGAAGGACGTAGTCGGCCGTTTCGCGCGCGTCGTTCGCGCCGGGAAACCCCATCAGACGATCTTTCGCTGCTCGTCCATCTCCAGATACTCGATCTCGTCGTCCGGCGAGAGCTCCGTGTCGCCGGGCGTCTTGATCGTGAACGTCTCGTAGGTATCGAGATCCATCACCTGTGCGACGTCCTCGCTCTCGACGCTGACGACCTGACCCTGTTTGCGCTGGATGATCGGCACCCAGACCTTCGCGTCGACGGGTTGGGTGAAGTTGCGCTTGTTGTCGTCGAAGACGCCCTTGCCCTCGACACGTGCCTTCGCGCTGCCGTGTTTGCCGGGTTTCGCCGTGCTGTAGGCGGTGATCTTGCACGGCGCGTCGTCGATCATCACGTAGCTTCCCTCGTCGAGCTCGCGGACCTGATTCTGTTGCCTAGCCATGTCCGCGATTGCTGACGGGGCGGTATAAACGGTTTGGATAGCCCGGATGCTATCGGGCGTTCTCGACGACCCGACCGACGCGCTCCAGTCCAGCCTCCAACTCGTCGGTCGGCAAACCGAACCCCAGCCGAAAGCGGTCGTCGAAACCGAACAGGTCGCCAGGCGCGAGCACGACCGACTCCTCCTCGACCACCGTGCGACAGAACTCCCGGGAGTCGTCGAACCCCTCCGGAACCGTGGGAAAGGCGTTCACGCCGACAGGTTCGTGCCAGTCGAGTCCGTACGCTGCGAGGAACTCGCCAACGCGCTCGCGATGCTCCTGCGCGAGCGCACGGTTCTCGTCGAGAATCGTATCTTCCTCGGCGAGCGCCTGTCGGGCGACGTGCTGGCCGAAGATCGACGGCGAAATCGTCGTATAGTCCTTCCAGCGACGGGCGGCATCGACGATCTCGGGCGGGCCGGCGAGCCAGCCGAAGCGCAGTCCCGCCAGCCCGTGGGCCTTCGTCAGACTCGTCGTGCTGATCCCACGTGGCCCCAGACTCGCCACCGGCGGGAGGGAATCCTCGGCGAGCAGCCGATACACCTCGTCACAGAGCAGATAGGCGTCGTTGTCGGCCGCGAGGTCGGCGATCGCGTCGATCGTCTCCCGTGAGTGGTATGTCCCGGTCGGATTGTTCGGGTTGTTCACGACCACGAGCCGCGTGTTCGGTTCGATCGCGTCGGCGACGACATCGGGATCGAGGTTCCACTCCGGGGGTGCCAGCTCGACCGTCGAAACGTCCGCGATCGAGCGGGGCAGCGCGTGCAGCGACTGGTAGGTCGGCGTGACGACGACCGCGTGATCCCCGTCGTCGAGCGTCGCGAGCATGGCGAGGAGATTGGCCTCCTGCGTGCCGCAGGTGAACACCACCTCGTCGGCCGAGCGACCGTAGCGTGCGGCGATCTCCTCTCGAAACTCGGGATCGCCATCGGTCGGGATCACGTAGCCCAGCTCACCGGGATCGGTGTCGAAACGCGAGGCAGGCAGGCTTCTGATACCGCTCTCGGCGAGCATGATGTCGGCGTCGTGTTCGTACTTCCCGAACCAGCGTTCGAGTTCGAACGGTTCGATTCGCATGTGGTCGCTACGCGAACGACGGTGAAAACATGCGGTGCTGTGGGGTCAGTCCGATTCCGGTGGAAAGGGTAGTTCATCGGACGTCTCACGACGCATCACGTCGCGGATGAAGAGGCGTGCTTCGTTGTAGAGATCGTCCTCGGCATCAAACGTCCGAACGGTGGCATCCCACCGGTCGGCGACGGCGGCGATCATCGCGCTTTGGACACCCGCTTCGTGGAGGAAGAGCACTCGCTCGCGTGCCCGATCGCTCATGTCTTCTAACACCGCTCCCGTCTCGATTCCGACGCCGAGATTCCGTCCGTCGTTTCGAACGACGAAGATCACCGCATTGCTCGCTCGGGCAAACTCCAAACTCTGTGTTCCGGCATCCATCTCATCGAGTTCGATTCCGACATCAGTTGCGAGGAAGGCGTTGAATCCTTCCGAACGGAGCCCATCACGAACCCGTTCGAGAAACGCGAACGCCGCCTCGTTCTCGATGTCGTGAGCCTTGTACGCCCCCATGACATACACGAGAAATCGTCGATAGCGTGTGGGTTCGAGACTGTCGAGGAGACGGTCGCGCATTCAACAGATGAAAAAGACCATGTCGATATAAACATGGCGGGTTTTTCAATCTATCTTGAGTCAAGAAGGGTTAAGTAACACGCCACGTATTCTGTAGTGTGAGTATGGGTTTGGAGCCCATCATGGGCACCGAACCCGAAGGTTGGATCATGGCCAAAGCACAACGCGATCACGCACCAGACCTCCCCGAAGACAGTGTGCTCTCGCTCGAAGAATATCTCGCCATGCAGCGCGCCATCGGCGAGGAGACACGCTACAGGGTGCTTTCCGAACTCCTTGCCGAAGGCGAACTGAGCGCAACTGAACTCGCCGAGACACTCGAAATCCCCTCGAACCGGCTGCACTACCACCTCGACAAACTCGAATCGGTGGGGCTGATCGCCAATCGGAAGCGGAAGGAACGCGGTGCGGATGGACTGTATTCGTACTACGCCGCGACGGCGCTCGGCGAGGCGATCATGACCCACGGGATCTCCGAGCTGCTAGCCGAAGAACGGGAACTGCTCGAACGATACGGATAGACCGACTTTTCATGCCGGCCATCGAGTTCGGGATATGGCCAAACAGCCACACCTGCTCGTCGAATCGGGCGATCTGAACGACGTCGCGCTGCTGCCGGGCGATCCCGGTCGCGTCGATCGTATCGCGGGCCACTGTGAGGACGCGACCACGGTGGCCGAAAACCGCGAGTACAAGATCGTCAACGCGAGCTACGAGGGGACTCCCGTGACGATCTGCTCGACGGGGATCGGCTGTCCGTCGGCGGCCATCGCCGTCGAGGAACTCGCCAACGTGGGCGTCGAGAGCGTCATTCGCGTCGGAACCACCGGCGCGCTCCAGCAAGAGATCGAGGTCGGCGATGTGGTGGTCGCGACCGGTGCAGCCAAAGACGAGGGGACGACGGGGCGCTACGAGCGCGATACCGTCCCCGCGGTGCCCGACTACGACGTGCTCTCGGGGCTGGTCGAGGCGGCCGAATCCCGCGAGGAACCCGTCCACGTGGGCGCGATCGCCTCGGACGACGCCTTCTACGCCGAGACCGACGAGTACATCGAATCGTGGGAGCGCGCGGGCGTGCTCGCCGTCGAGATGGAGGCCGCGGCGATCTTCACGCTCGCGCGCCGGAAGGGGCTCCGCGCGGGCGCGCTCTGTACCGTCGACGGCAACCTCGTCGCGGGCACGCAGAAGGGTGAAACCGACGGCGAGGAGCTCCCCGAAAAGGCGAAGGACAACGTCGAGCGCGCCATCGCCATCGCGCTCGATGCAGCCGTCGAACTCTAACCGCCGCTGACCGGCGGGAACGCGGCGAGTTCGTCGTCCTCGTCGAGTGCCGTATCGAACCCGTCGCCGGCGGTGAAGGGATCCTCGCCGTTGTGGAGGAGGTTGATATGTTCTCGCAGTTCGCCGTCGTCGACGATCTCGTCTTCGAGCCCCGGGTGGCGATCGAACAGCGCCGCGAGCGCGTCGTCGAGCGTCGCGTTCGGCTCCGTCTCGATCGCGACCTCGCGCTCGCCGGCGGTCTCGGCGAGCGTGGCGAACAGTTTCCACTGCATACTCACTCCACGGGCGGCGACCACAAAGAGGTTGTCCGAGTCGGCCTGGATCGAAAGGCTCGTTCGGCGCTACCGAACGCGGATGATGCCCGAGCGGAAGACGCGGTCATTCGGGACGATGAACTCCTCACCGTCGTTTTCGACGTGGGTGACGAGGACGTCCACCTCCTGGACGATGCCCGAGCGCCCGTCGATGCGGACCTCGTCGCCGATGGCGATCGGTTCGGCGAGCAGGAGATAGAAGCCGGCGGCGCTCGCGGCGAGGAGATCACGACAGGCGAGCCCGCCGAGGAAGACGAGCCCGAAGGCGTAGGCCCCGAGCAGCACCAGCAGGGCGACGTTCGAGATGCCGACCTGTCCGAGCGCGACCAGCGCCGCGACGTAGATGATGCTGTATTTGATCAGTAGCGCGAGCAGCCCGATCTCGGGGAGCTTGACGCTGCGGAGTCGCTCGGAGACGAACACCTCGGCCTTGTCTGCAACGATGAGCCCGAGCACGACGACCAGCGCGGCGACGAACAGCTGCGGGAGGAAGTTGATGAACTGGCGAAGATACACCCGCACGTCGAGCACGGCGGAGATGGTGAGCGCGAGCACGACGAACACGAGGACGACGAACAGCGCGAACAGCCCCGCGAGCATCGACACCGTCGAGCTGCCGAGCCGTCCGACGGTGCGCTCGAAGGCGGTTCCCTCGACGGCCTCGCCGACGCCGGCGGCCACGAGCATCCGCTCGCTCACCTGGCCGACGAGATAAGCCACCAGCACGCCGACGATCAACATGATGACGATCAGCACGAGATCGAACCGGCCGCCGAGAAGGTTCTGGAGCAGCGCCCCGAGGGCCATCAGTACTCCTCCGGATCGAGTTCGAGAATCAGCTCGCCGCCTTTGAACGCCCGCACCAGCCGATCGCTCTCGCTCAACACGACCGCCGTCGCGTTCGTATCACGCGTGACCGACGCCGCCGCCATGTGACGCGTGCCGAGCCCTTTCGGGATGTCGACGCCCTCGGCGTTCGGTTCGAGATAGCGGTAGGCCGAGACGATCTTCCCCGAATCGCTGATGACGAACGCACCGTCGAGCCGGGAGAACTCCTTCAGCATCACGTTCACGATCGGATCGCCGACGTGGACGTGGGATTTCTCGAACGGGTTGTACGAGAGGGGGCGGGATTTGTTCATCACCTTGCCGGCGTCACCGATGACGAACAGCGCGCCGACGGGTTTCCCCTTCTGTCCCTTCTGACCGAGTTCGACCGCGACGTCGACGACGGCACTGATGACCGCCGGGTCGGCGCGCGAGGTCGTGAAGAGATCGTAGACGCCCGAGCGATCGAGATCGCCCACGCGCACCCGGCAGACGCTGTCGATGACGTCGTCGAACAGTTTCAGCGCGCAGGCCACCTCGTCGCCCTCGGCGAGGAAGCCTTCCTCGGCCGCGCCCTCGACGCCGAAGCGGATACGCTCTTTGGCCGCGACGAATTCGAGCGGGAGTTCGACGAACCGCTCGGCCCCGACGCCGTTGTCGCCGGCACAGACGATCACCGAGACGTCCTCGATCTCCCGACAACGTTCGTAGTAGGCCTCGCTCGGCGAGAACAACAACACCGTCTCGACCCCCTCGACGAGTTCGTCGAGCAGGTCGCGTACGTTCGCCATTCGTATACCATAGCGCCAGCCGAACCCGCAAAAAGGTTGTGACAGCGGCGTTTCTCGGTCCGTGGCAGAATCACCATAACCGCCACTAAATTTCATCATCGTCCACAGGTTTTTGAGTGCCGCGGCTAACGCATCGGTATGCAACGACGCCGAGTGCTCGTCGGCATGGGCAGCGGTTGCGCCGGACTTCTGGCCGGCTGTCTCGGCGCTGGCGAGGGCAAATACGCACGGCGCATCGCGATCAACGGCTCTCCCACCACAGCGGCGACCGAGACGGCCGCAGCCACCGGAACCACGGAAGCCACCGGCACTACCGAAGCTACTGGAGCCACCGAAACGACCGACGCACCGACGAGTCAGGGGCTCGTCCTGCTCGACCACGAGTTCTATCGGAGCGGTTCGGGCGGCGTCCGTGGACGCACCACAAACCGCGGCGACGTCGATCTCGACTTCATCGCGGCGTACGCCCGGTTCTTCGATCGATCGGGCACCGACATCGGTCGCGCCTCCGACAGCCAGAGCGACTTCGCGGTCGGCGAGACGTGGGCGTTCGACGCACAGGCGCTCGACACCGACCCCGCGAACGTCGCGCGCTACCAGCTCGTGCTCATCGACCAGCGCTCCTCGGAGGTCGATCCGTTCGCCGGCACGGGCTGAATGATATAAGGGACCGTGCTGACCTCGCCGAAGGCTTTTGCCTCGATGCACGAGTGCATCGAACATGGCCGTCCGTTCGCGTCTCGCGGCGCTTCACTCGCGGCTCTCGCCGAGTATCGACACCAGCGCGGTCGAGGGCGTCGTCATCGGCGGGCTGTTCGGCGCGCTGCAGGCCGGTCTCGTCATGAGTCTCTATCGCACCGAGATGGTCTACGAGATCGGCGGCATCGTCGGTCTCTACTCGCTCAACGGTGGCTGGTACGTGCTGTTGGCGCTCGGTATTCTGTTCGGCATCCCGTTCGTCGCGTTCGTCTCCGGATCGATCAACTCGTTCGCCAACACGGTCATCATGCTCTCCTCGCGGAGTTCGGTGCTCCAGAAACTGCTCGTCCCGCTGCTCAAGCGCTCGGCGCTCGGCGTCACCTGTGCCGGCGTGGGTCAGCTCTACGGGATCGCCGTCGGCGTGCTCTTCCAGCTGATCGCCATGCCGATCTGGCTCCGGCTGGTGATGGGACTATCGGTGCCGGCACCGTATCTCACCGTCGGCGGGATCGTCGGCCTCGTGGCGTGGGCGCTCTACGGCGGGGCGATGGGGCTCGTCTACGGACTGATCCTCGAAAACTCGACGGGGTAGCTCGTACCGTCGGACGGAACTGGTTGGAAATCCGTGCTGCGAAACGTCGCCCATGCGACGGATCTCCACGATCCGGATTTCACGGGCTTCCGCCCGACAGTATCAGGCGAGTCGATCGCGAACCCAGCGGAGCGCGCTGCCGACCACACCGCCGACGGCACCGTCGAAGCCGACGAGCACCGGAAGCACCACGAGCGTGGCGACGAGCGCGAGCAACGGTTGGCGGGAGAACACCGCCGAGACCGCCGGCGTGAACGCCCCGATGATCGTCGGTGTCTCGATGAAGACGAATCCCAGAAGCAGTCCCTGGCCCACACCCAAGCCGGCGAGGACGATCCCGCCGACGACCGCCGCGACGACACCGTGGACGATCCCACGCACCAGCCCACCAGCAGCGTAGGCCGCGATGAATCCGCCGACGACGCCACCGGTGACGAAGCCGAAAAACGGGATGATCGGGACGACCAGCGAGAGCAGCCCGATCAGAAACGTGGCAGCGATGCCGGCGTAGAGTGCCTTCTTGTCGATAGTGCCCGCGAGCGCCTCGATGCGCTCGGCGACGCCGGTTCGCACCGTCTGCACGCGCTCGCTCGTTCGCGATCGGATGCTCATGTCGATTCCTACCACGCCCGACGCATAGTCGTCGTGACGGCGTGACACGGTGCTTTAAATTCCCGAATAGAGCAACTGTGTCACCTGTACGTGGTGGTATGATTTCGTGATGGTTAATCCAGAATCAAAACGATTGTCACTATAACGAGTTAGTGAGCGAAGAGCTATCCGGAGACACCTCATACGTATCTGATAATGACGGGCGGGACAATCCGTGACATCCCCAAAATACGAGAGCTCTTAGAAACTGCCCAAGAACTCTCGCGTTTCGAGCAAATTTTTCCTCTGATCAAGCCTGTTATGGAGCAGATTGGAGTGGACGTGGACGGCGTCGAGGAAGCCCTCGCCGACATTGAGAAAATCGAACAAGAAGTGAATGAGTTAGCCACCCTCCCGGACCGGTTCAATGAGCAATTCGTCGAGAGGGGTTGGATTTGTTACGAAAAATTCCACATTGGAGTTGCTAAAACAGCAGTTGAGCTAGCAGAAGCAGGGAACACAGAAGCGGCCGAAAAAGAACTGGTAGCTTACTACGAGAGCGAAACCATCGAACAGCAGCTTAATTGGTTGAAACAGGTTGATCCGTTTCTGGACAAGGCCGAGCCAGTTGTAGAAAAAGAGGGCGAATTTGTAGACAGAGAAACACAGTCACGATTTGATCTCGCACAGAAAGCATTGGAAGATTATGACGCCGGCCGTTACCATGCTTGTGTCCCGATAGTCTGGGCACTAGCTGACGGTTTGGCTCAGCAGTCCTACGTCAATGCTCATAGCCAAGGTGGAGCACTCTCATCAGAAGAAGCGAATCATGAGGCATGGAATTCGATTGCAGGCCATAGTACAGGATTAGAACGTCTGAAAGGAGTTGTCATGACTGGGCGAAAGGCGACCAGAACAGAGAAAATCGAGATACCGTACCGACACGGAATCATGCATGGAATGGATCTCAACTACGACAATGAAATTGTCGCCGCCAAAACATGGAATATACTCTTTGCCGTCGGAGAATGGGCACGAGAGGCCGAAACTGATAATCTTGCACCCTCGGGAAATGAAGGCGGATCAGAATTCAGCAGCGTTCTCGAGCAACTACAAGAGGCAGCAGAGCGTCACAAAGAAACTCAAAAGAGCAAAAAGCGGATTGAGGAATGGGAAGCGAGAGAAATCACCGTCGGTAAAGATATTCCGGCATCAGGAGACCCCGAAGAATACGCCGATGAGACACCAGAACGTGCTCTCATCACTCTGCTCTCAAAATGGAACGATGAAAATTACGGGCATATGGCGCAATTTCTTAGAGGGGCTGACGGAGAAGCAGAAGAACCCGGTTTCATTAAAGACCAATTCAAAAACGCCAAGCTCAAGTCATTCGAATTAACCAATATCGACGGCAAACCGGCCGCCTCGGACATTACAGTTAGACTTTGTATTGAACGGTTCGGAGAGGATGTGGCTGAGAAAAAGGAAGTGAGAATGGTACGTATCGCGGATGATGGAACAGCAGCAGCAGTTTGGGGTAGCGAAGAAGGAGAGTGGGTGCTGCCATCGTGGCCATCACTTCTCTGACTGGCTGTAACGAGGTTTTCTGAGGAAGGTACACTGGATTGGATTTGAATTATGGCGGTCGGCTTTCCACCGTGAACGAGCGCAGCGAGTGAGCGGGCCAAGGAACCCCCGAAGGGGGTGACGCCGGCTTTTGGTCCAGATTTTGCCAGCGGAGCGAGCGTCAGCGAGCGGAGTGCAGCAAAAGGTGGATGCGCGGGACCGGATTTGAACCGAAGCCAGACGGTCCGGCTCGCTACGCTCGCCGGCTGCGACTGGCAGGGTTCAAAATCGGTCCTGCTCGTTCGCTCCCTTCGGTCGCTCACTGCGCGGGACCGGATTTGAACCGGCGGACCCCTACGGGACAGCGTCCTAAGCGCTGCGCCGTTTCCAAGCTTGGCTACCCGCGCGCAGTCTGCCTTCCGGCGAGTCGAAAAAGAACCTGTCGCTTACTGGCCCATCAGCCGGCTCTTGATCGCATCGGCCACGTTCTCGCCGTCGGTCTCGCCGAGGGGTTCGAGCTCGTCGCCGACGTGGAGATCGCCACCCTCGACGACGCTGACGCAGATGCCGCCGCGGTGGTTTTTGAGCGCACGGGCGACGCCGGACTCGTCGGCGACCTGCTCGACATGGGCACACGGCGGGCGCGGGCGTGTCCCCTCGAAGGTCGCCTCGCCGATGCGGAACTGCTGATCGAGCAGCTCCTGGACCGAGATGCCGCGCGTGACGATGTTGCGCCGGTGGCGACCGTCCGAGAGATCGATGTCGTACTCCTCGCGGATCTCCTCGATGGCCTCGCTCTCGATGAGCGTCACCTCACACTCGTCCATCCCGGAGTAGTAGCCCGTCCCCTTCATGTAGCGATCGCCGCGCAGCCCCTGCCGTTCGACCGCCTCGATCCCCTCGACGGTCTCCATCGGCGCAGAGCCCTCCGGCGTGGTGTAGATCGTCTCGACGGTGGCCATGCCTCCGGTTGGCGAGCGTGTTGGAAAATCCTTCGTTCCGTGGCCAAGCGGCCGAGCACGTCGAACGGGAACCGTCGCGGAGCGGACCACGAACCCCTTTGTTGCCGGCCGACCGAGGGATTACATGGACCACGACGCCGACAGACCGCGTGGCGTCCTCTCGCCGGCCGATCGGGCGTTCCTCCGCGGCGAGACCGAGATGACACACGACCAGTCGCGCCGGAACGCCGAGGCACGCATCCGCAAGCGCATCGTCAACGCCATCAAGGACTTCACGCTGCTCGTCCACGCACTCAAACCGAAGGACAGGGAGGGGGTTTTCGACACCGTCGACGATCCGGCGTTCGTCGATGGCGTGCTCTCGATGCTCTCCTTTACCTATCTCGGACTGAAGGAGAGCGGGATGGATTTCGAGCGGGTGCTCGTCCCTGCCGTCCGCCGTGCCGAGGAGGTTCACGCCGCCGACACGCTCGGTAGCACCGCCGACGTCACCGTCGATTTCGACGTCCGCGCCGAGTACGGAACGTCCGTGGCCGACACCGCCGACCGCATCCGCTCGGACACGCCAGTAACCCCCGAGGAACTGTTCGCCGTCGCGATGGCCGACGACCCCGTCGTCTCCGAAGCGGAGACGATCCTCGTCCGGCTCCCCCACGGCACCGACGCCGACGACGGCGTTCTGGATCGGCTCGCGAGCTATCTCGACGCCGAGCTCACTCACCGACCGCCGAACCGCGTCGAACTCTATCTATAATCCATTTTGGATTATCGTGTCGTCTGTTGTTGCGGTAGGTTTATGCCGATTGCGGGACAAGAGGGAGTATGTTCGTTGCAGCGAACCGATTCACGGTCGCGGACGGCTACGGGGACGAGCTCGTCGATCGCTTCACCGAGAGCTCCGAGGACATCGCCGAACAGCCGGGGTTCGTCAGGTTCGACTTCCTGACACCGCCCGAGGACGGCAACACCTACATCGCACAGACCTACTGGGAATCGGAGGAGGACTTCGAGGCGTGGACCGAGAGCGAGCAGTTCGCGAACGCCCACGGCGGCGACGCGCCGACGGAGATGTTCGAGGGCCATCCGACGCTCGAAACTTACGAGACGGCCATCACGCACGAATAGCACAACCAACCGTCGCTTCAACGCGACGGCAGCGCCGACCGGATGCCCGTTCCGACGGAAAGCGTTCGCTCCACTCGCTGCCGTCGCGCTCTCAATCCCGCCAGCAGACGTATCCCCAGAAACGTTATTGATATCGCCGGAGCAGTTCAGAGCGCTACCATGACCGACCCCACGGAGCCACCGGAACTCGCACGCGAGGACGTGCTGACGCTCGACGATACCAGGTTCACGAGCGACAACGTCGCGCTCGTCACCGGCGCTGGCTCGGGCATCGGCCGAGCGACAGCGCTCGCGCTCGCCCACAACGGGCTGACGGCCGTGGCGACCGACATCGACGAGGACGGGCTCGACGAGACGGTCGCCAAACACGACGCACTCGATCTCGACGGGACAGTCGAGACGGTCACTGGCGATCTGACCGATGACGACGACATCGATCGCGTGGTCGATCAAGCGGCCGACTGCGGGCAGATCACCTTCCTCGCGAACATCGCGGGCCTGCAAACCGTGGCCCCGATCGAGGAGTTCCCGATGGAGAAATACGACATGATGCAGGAGGCGATGCTCCGCGCGCCGCTCGCGCTGACGAAGGGCTGTCTCCCGCACATGCGCGAGGGCGACGGCGGCGCGGTCGGCAACATGTGCTCGATCCACGGCCACTACGTCACGCGCGACAAGGTCGCCTATAACATGATGAAGTTCGGGCTCCGGGGGCTCACCCAGTCGATCGCCGCCGAGGGCGACGGCGACGTCCGCGCGTTCTCCTTCTCGACGGCCTACGTGAAGACCCCGCTCGTGACGAACCAGATCGCCGACATCGCCGAGGAGCGCGGCATCAGCGAACAGGAGGTCGTCGAGGATGTCATGCTCGGCGAGGCCAGAGTCAAAGAGATGATGGATCCGATCGAGGTGGCGAACGTCTTCACGATGGGCTTTTCCGAGCACGCGAGCCACCTCGACGGCGGCGATCTGCTGTTCGACGGCGGCTACACGCTGACCTACTGACGGGCCGCAGCGAGCAGTTCCACCGCCACGCTCACGACCTCGTCGGCATCGATCCCTCGGAGACGATCGTCGCCGAGCAAGAGGCGCAGACGCGGGCGACCGACGTCGATCGGTACTTTCTCCGTCTCGATGAGGCCGCCCTCTTCGAGACGCGTCTTCTTCCGTGAGAACGTCGCCCGGCTGGCGATACCGACGCCCTCGCCCCAGGTGCTGATGTCGTACAGCAGCGCCTCGTTGCGGGCGGCCGCGAGCAGGCTGATGTCCACCTCGTCGAGATCGTCGTCCGCTTCGGCGAGTGCGATGCGCATGCGCTCGAAGTCGGCGGCCAGTTCCTCATCGAACTCCCGTTCGAGGCTCTCCTGGACGCGCGACAGCGGCGGCGTGCGGAGTCTGAACGGTTCGGCAGCCGCCCAGCGGTCGGTGTACGCCTCGCGCGCCGCATCGACGAACGCCGCGTCGTCGGTGGCGAGCCCGGCGGTCCGTTCGTCGGTGGTGACGAGCGAGACGACCCGGTCGTCGGTGACCAACAGCGGCCCGTCGAGGCGCTCGGCGCTCATCCGCAGCGACAGGCTCTCGTCGGCGACCAGATCGGCGATGACGCTCGCGTCGGTAAACTCGCTCACCGACGCTTTGAGCACCGATTCGGTGGCCAGCAAGCGGACCGATGGCCCGTTTTCACGGTCGGCGAGCATCGCTACCAGTCCATCGACGACCGTCGGCGAGGGGCCGACTACGAGCACGTCCTCGGTGGCGTCGTCGAGAACCGTCCGGCAGACATCGGCGACGTTCTTTTCGATCAGGGGTGGCTGCATTGTGAGACTCATCCGGATGGGACAATGAGCCGGAGCGACGTAACGAATGACTCTAGCTGTTTAAATCGAGCCGGGATCCATCGCCAGGCCGTCCGATCAGTGGAGTTTGAGTTCGATCCGGCGGCCGTCGGGATCGCGGACGTAGGCCGCCCAGTCGCGGCCGTAGACGCCGAGGCGCTCGTGCGGCTCGTCGTCCTCGACCTCGATGCCGGCCTCGCGGAGGTCGTCGAGCAGTCGCCCTATCGCCTCGCGCGTGTCGGTCTCGTTCGAGCGCAGGAGAATACAGATATGCTCGCCATCGACGTCGAACGGCTCGTCGGTCGGGACGAGATGGAGATGTCGCCCGCCCGCGGCGACGGCGACGAACGGCACTTCGTCGCGCTCGAAACGCTCGCGATCGCGGATCGAGAGCCCGAGCTGATCGTGATAGAATTCGAGCGCTTCGTCGATATCGCGGACGCGAATCGCGACGTGGTCGAGATCGACCGGTTCGAATGCCATGTAACCGCTAGCGGCCGCCGGAGCAAAAGCCCGCTGCACGGGCAGCGATTCCACCGGTTCCGAGCGATCGATTTCCTTCGAACCGGTTTCGCCCACCAGCCGCGTGCCGTCCCGACGAGCGCCGACCGAAAACGGGCGACGAAACGGCTTTGAGCGCGCCCGTCGTCCCTCCGGCCGTGACGCAGGTCTGTCTCGTCGGCGGGGACTGCGAGCTCCGCTACGAACTGCTCTCGCGCGAGACCGCCCGGCGCGCGCTCTCGACGTACGATCTCGCGGAGCCGTACACGAACACGCTCTCGCTCACCACCGTGAGTCTCGGCGCGGCCGTCTCGCTGCTCAACGATCTGAACTGGTATCTCGTCCGCTTCGCGAGCGACGCGCTCGTCCGCGATCCATCGATCAGTGATACCGAGTGGCTCTCACGCCCACTCGCCGAGTCGATCCGTGACGGACACGTCCTGCCCGGCGAGACCGGCGATACGTACAAACTCTATCCGATCGAGGAGGGGGCGCTCGCCGCGCCGTCGTTTGCGACAGGAGAAGAGCAGTTCGATCACGAAAACGAACTCGTCGTCCGGATCACCGAGGACGAGTACGAGGGCTGAAACTCACTCGCCGGTGGGCGAGCGGAGCGCGCTCTCGATCGGTTCGTCGCCCGCTAGGATTTCGAAGGTCTCGCCGTGGGTGCTCGCCATGTCGATCGCCGTCACGAGCGTCCGCGCGACGTCGGTGCGCGTGATCTCGCCGGGATCGAGTTTCGTCGCTGCCCGGATCTCCCCGGTCGCGGACTCGTCGGTCAGCGCGCCGGGTCGGACGATGGTGTACGTCAGCTCGCTCTCCTGCAGGCGGTCGTCGGCCGCCTGCTTTGCGAGCAGGTAGTCGGTGAGTTCGTCGGGACCGGCCTCGGGATCGTCGGCGTTCATCGAACTGAGCATGACGAACCGCTCGACACCTTCCTCCTCGGCGGCCTCGATCATCCGGATCGCTCCGTCGCGGTCGACACCCTCGACGTCCTCGCCGCCCGAACCAGCCGCGAAGACGATCGCGTCGTGGCCGGCGACCGCGTGTGCGACGTCCTCGGTCAGATCCGCGACGACCGTCTCGACGCCGAACGCTTCCATCTCGTCGACCTGCGATTCGGTGCGCACCATCGCCGTCGTCTCGTGATCGCTGTCGCTGAGGAGTTCGGTAATATGCTGGCCGACCTGTCCATGTGCGCCCGCAACGAGAACGTTCATGGGCACGGTACGGCCCGCCGATCCCTAAATCGTCCGCTTCCTTGGGGTCAGTAGCCGCGCTCGATGAGATACTCCGCCAGCCCGGCGAGCAGCTCGTGTGCCTCGTTGTCCGGCAGCACGTCGAGCCGGGATTTACCGCGCTCGACGAGATCGCGACTCAACGTTCGCGCGTACTCGATGCTGCCGGCCTCCTCCAGCGTGGCGACGGCGGCGTCGATCTCGGCTTCGGTCACGGCGTCCGGGTCGTCTGTCGTGACGAGCGACTCGACGTCGACGCCCTGCTCGCGGGCGTGCAGCGTCACCGCCGTTCGCTTGCCCTCGATGAGGTCGCTGCCGCGCTGTTTGCCCAACTGCTCGCTCGGCACCGTCAGATCGAGCACGTCGTCGCGGATCTGGAACGCACGGCCGACGTCGAGCCCGTACGCACCGAGCGCGTCGGCGGTCTCCTGATCCGCGCCGAGCAGGAGCGCCGGGACCCGTGCAGCGGCCGCGTAGAGCACCGCCGTCTTCTGCTCGACCATGTGGATGTACTCGTCGGTCGTGACCGCCTCGCGGCGCTCGAACTCGACGTCGAGCGACTGGCCCTCACAGATGCGCGTACAGGTCTGAGCGAGCTCCGAGAGCGCCTGCACCATGCGCTCGGGTCGGCCGCCGGTTTCGAGCATGAACTCGAAGGCCTTCGAGTAGAGCGTGTCGCCGGCGAGGATCGCCGTCTCGGTGTCGAACGCCCGATGGACGGCCGGGACGCCCCGTCGGAGGTCGTCGTCGTCCATGATGTCGTCGTGGATCAGCGTGAACGACTGGATCGTCTCGATGCTCGCCGCCGCCGCCATCAGATCGATCTCGTCGCTCCCGTCGAGCGTCGGCACGGCCTCGTACTGCTCGCCAGCCACGTCACCGTCGACGAGCGCTTCGGCGACCAGCAGCGTCACGACGGGTCGGAGCCGCTTGCCGCCGGCGTCGAGCAGGTGGCGCGAGGCACGGTAGAGTCGCTCTGGCTCCTCGATCGGCAGTCGCTCGTCGAACGCCGCGTTGACGAGTTCCCGCCGGCTCTCGACGGCCGTCTTCACTGTCGACGCCGGGGCGCTCATTCCACCAGCGAGATGACGTTGCCGTTGCGCGTCGCGTGGACGTCACGGCCCATCCGGTAGCCCTGACTCTCGGCGAGATCGACGTAGCGCGCGAGATGCTCCATGTCGTTGTGCGCGGGGATCACGTGCTGGGGCTGGATGGCATCGAGCATCTGGTAGTGGCCCTCCTGGGACATGTGACCCGACACGTGGACGTCGTCGTAGATGCGCGCGCCCTGCATTCTGAGTAACTGTTCGGACTGGTAGCGCTGGCCCTCGTTGGTCGGCTCGGGGATGATCCGTGCCGAGAAGACCACCTTGTCGCCCTCGTCGAGCTGGTAGGGCGTCTCGCCGCGACCCATCCGGGTGAGCATCGCGCGCGGCTCGCCCTGGTGGCCCGTGACGATCGGCAGGAAGTTCTCCTTGCCCTCGTTCATGATTCGTTTGAACGTCCGATCGACGGACTGGCGATGGCCGAACATACCGAGATCGTCGGGGAAGTCGACGAAGTCGAGGCGTTCGGCAGTGCCTGAGTATTTCTCCATCGAGCGGCCGAGCAGCACGGGCTGACGGCCGATGTCCTTGGCGAACTCGACAATGGAGCTGACGCGGGCGATCTGGCTGGAGAAGGTGGTGGCGACGATCCCGCCGTCGTAGTCCTCCATGCTGTAGAGGACGTCGCGCACGTGATTGCGCGCGTGCTGCTCGCTCGGGGTGCGGCCCTTGCGACCCGCGTTCGTGCAGTCCTCGATGTAACAGAGCACGCCCTCGCCCTCGCGGCCGATCTCGCGGAAGCGATCCATGTCGATCGGGTCGCCGATCACCGGCGTGTGATCCATCCGTTTGTCGAGTCCGTAGATGATCGAGCCCTCCGGCGTGTGAAGCACGGGGTTGATCGCGTCGATGATCGAGTGGGTGACGTTGACGAACTCGAGTTCGAGCCCGTTGCCGATTGCCATCGAGTCACCGGCGTCCATCTTGACGAGATCGTTGCCGACGCCGAACTTCTCCTCCGATTCGACCTGCTGTTTGACCAGTTCGATCGTGAACGGCGTCGCCACGACGGGGGCGTCGTAGCGATGGGCCAGTTTCGAGATGGCCCCGATGTGGTCGAGGTGGCCGTGGGTGGGGACGATGGCCTGGACCTCGCCGTCGAGGTCGCTCATCACTCTGTCGTCGGGGATCGCACCCATGTCGATCAGGTCGAGACTGTGCATTCGCTCGGTCTCGACGTTGTCGTGGATGAGTACCTTCGAGAGGTTGAGTCCCATGTCGAAGACGACGATGTCCTCGCCCGCCCGCACGGCCGTCATCTGCCGGCCGACTTCCTCGTAGCCGCCGATTGTCGCGATATCGATTTCCATAGTTGTTGCTCCCGAGCCGCCCGCAGCGTGCATGAAGGACTGGCTGGCCGGTCGCGTGACCCGCCCGCCCGCCCCGAACCGCACCCGGGGCGGTCTCTCGGATAGGTGGGGCTATGGGCAGGGGTGGTATAAACTCCGTGGGTCGCCACGCAGTATAGAAACCGTCGTTCAGCCGACGCGCGTCCCGGGCGATTCGCCGTCGATGAATCCCTCCAGCCCATCCAGCCCGAACACCGATGCCGGCGCATCCATGTCGAGCAGCGCCCGGACTTTCGCGGCCATACCCCCAGTGACGTCGGTCGCGTCGCTCCCGCCAAGTGCCTCCTGAACCGCCGCGAACGACTCGATGCGGTCGATGACTTTTCCCTCCTCGTCGAACACCCCAGGAACACCGGCGCACAGTCCCACGCGCTCGGCATCCAACTGCTCGGCGAGCTCCACGACGAGTTCGTCGCCACTCACGACGGTGACGCCGGCCCCCGTGTGGGCGATGACGTCTGCCTGCACCGTCGGCACGAACCCCTCTGAGAGCATCGTTTCGACTGGCGTCGACAGCGAGAGCTCGCCATCGCCGTCCCGCGCAGCCGCCGAAAGAGGGTGAATCGGCAGCGCAGGCACGTCGCGTTCGTGGAGGGCAGCGAGCACAGCGTCGTTCAGCCGTCGCATCGCATCGTGGACCGCGAACGCGCCGGTGACGTCGTGGCTCCCCGCCTCGCTGCTGATGCCGTGCTCGCTGGCGTGATGATGGCCGAAACTCCCGCCGCCGTGGACGAGCACCAGCTCCTCGTCGTGCTCCGCGATCGCTGCGGCCGCGCGCGCGAGATGTTCCTCGTCGAGCGTCTCCGGGCGCTGCTTGTCGGTGATGACGCTCCCGCCGAGTTTGAGGATAAGGGTCATCCGTCCTCCCGGCGCACACCCTCGAAGTCGAGTTCCGCGCGGAACGACTCCACACAGCCCGGCGTGTAGCCGAGCGCCGTCCGGCTGGCTTCGCTCTCGTCGAGCGCGACGATGCAGCCACCGCCGCCCGCACCCGTCAGTTTCGCGCCGCGTGCACCCGCCTCGCGGGCGGCCCAGACCATCGCGTCGAGCGAGCGCGACGAGACCCCGAGCGCACTCAGGAGACCGTGATTGACGTCCATCAGCCGCCCGAGCTCGGCGATGTCGCCCTCGTCGAGCGCGCGCTCGCCCCGGCGGACGAGATCGCCAACGGCTTCGACCGTGTCGGCGGCGAAATCGTACTCCTCGCGGAGTGCGCGCACGCTCGCGACCAGTTCACCGGTGTCGCCCGCGCCACCGTCGTAGCCGATGACGAACGGCAGGTTCGGCGCGTCGAGTTGGCGGCAGTCGTCGCCCTCGACACGGACCGCGCCGCCCATCGCCGAGCAGAACGTGTCCGCACGCGAGGCCTCGCCGCTCTGGACCTCACGTTCGACCCGGTAGGCGCGCTCGGCGAGTTCTTCGGTGGAGAGTTCGACGCCGAGTTCGCGCGTCGCGGCGTCGATACCTGCGACCGCGACCGCCGCCGACGAGCCGAGTCCCGCGCCGAGCGGGATGGCACTCTCGATGGCGACGTCGAAGCCCACGTCGGGCGCGTCGGCCGCGTCACGGGCCTGTGCGACCGCACCGTCGACGTAGCCGGTCGCGGCCTGGACCAGCGACTGCGGGACGTCCACGTCGGGCGCACCGTCGCCGCCGTACTCGACGGTGAACCCATCGAGTGTGAGATCGCCGGCATCGACCCGGAGCCGGCCGTCCGAGCGCGCCGACACCTCGACCGTCGCGCGGCGCTCGATGGCGCAGGGCACTGCGGGTTCGCCGTAGACCACCGCGTGCTCGCCGAAGAGATAGACCTTCCCGGGGGCGCTTGAGACCGCCATGCGCGTTCTCTGCGGGCGAGCCTAACAGTCGTTGCGAATGCGTCGGCGACCGCCCGATCGATTCCCGGAGTGATGAAAGAGACTCGTGATTGCTATCGTCGAACGCCGGTCCGCCCGTGATCGGTTCTCAGATGCCTTCCTCGAAGTCCTCGAGCGCGTAGCCCGGATCGCCGCCGGTGCGATCGACGGTTTCGTTGGCGAGCAGCCAGTAGACGACCGACAGCGCCCGTCGCCCCTTGTTGTTCGTCGGCACGACGAGATCGACGTTGCTCACGGAGTTGTTCGAGTCACACATCGCGATCACCGGGATGCCGACGGTGACGGCCTCCGTGACGGCCTGCGAGTCACCGATCGGGTCGGTCACGACGAGCACGTCGGGTTCGATGTAGCCGTCGTAGTCCGGATTGGTCAGCGTTCCCGGGATGAACCGTCCGGTCCGGGCACGCGCGCCGATCGCGTCGGCGAACTTCTCGGCCGGGAACCGACCATATTGACGCGAGGAGGCGACGAGCACGTTCTCGGCGTCGTAGTTCGCGAGGAAATCCGCCGCCGTGCGGATGCGCTCGTCGGTCCGGCCCACGTCGAGGACGTAGAGCCCGTCCGTGCGTACGCGATGGATGAACCGCTCCATGTCCTGGGTCTTCTGCTGGGTGCCGATGTGGACCCCAGCACTCAGATAGTCCTCGACGGGAATGAGGAGGTCGGCCTCCTCGTCGGCCATCACGTCCTCGTCGAAGGTTGGACCCGTGTCGGTGTCGGCTTGGTCGTCGCTCGATTCGTCTCTGACGTCTGTGTCGGGGTCCTCGGCGGGATTCGCGCCGGCCTCGCCGGTCGGCTCCTCGTCGATCTCCGTTTCGGCCGCTTCGAGACCCTCTTCGTTGTCGCTCATGCGGTTTCCTCGATTCTGATGAGTTCGTTCAGTTTCGCGGTTCGCTCGCCGGCGACCGCGCCCGTCTTGATGAACGGGGCGGCGGTCGCCACGGCGAGGTGTGCGATCGTCGTGTCTTCGGTCTCGCCCGACCGGTGAGAGATCACCGGCGTGAGACCGTTCTCGACGGCGAGTTCGACGGCGTCGACGGCGTCCGATAGCGTGCCGATCTGATTGGGCTTGACGAGAATGGCGCTCGCCGAGTCGGCCTCGATGCCGCGTTCGAGGCGCTCGACGTTCGTCACGAACAGGTCGTCACCACAGATCAGTGTCTCGTCGACCCGATCGGTGAGATCGGCGAAGCCCGCGAAGTCCTCCTCGTCGAGTGGGTCCTCGACGTACGCGAGATCGTACTCGTCGGCGAGCTCGCCGACGTACTCGATCTGCTCGTCGGGCGTGCGCTCGGTGTCGCTGTACTGATAGACCCCGTCGTCGGCGTCGTACATCTCAGCTGCGGCCACGTCGAGGCCCATGCTGATCGCGAAGCCGACGTCGTCGGCGACTCTGTCGGTCGCTTCGGCGACGACCTCGAACGCCTCCTCGTCGTCGATGTTCGGTGCCCACGCGCCCTCGTCACCCTTCGCAGCGGGCACGCCACGATCGGCGAGGATCTCGCCGACCGCCTCGTGGACCGCCGCGTTGGCGAAGACCGCATCGGACGCGCTCGGCGCGCCGATCGGCACGGCGAGGAACTCCTGGATGTCGGTCGCGTCGGCCGCGTGCTCGCCGCCGCCGATGACGTTGCCGAGCGGTGTGGGCATCTCGTCGCCGCGGAACGCACCGCCGAGATGCTGGTACAGCGGCGCGCCGAGCGTGTCGGCGGCCGCCTTCGCGGCGGCCATCGAGATCGAGACGGCACTGTTCGCGCCGATCGTCGAGAAGTCGTCGGTGCCGTCGGCGGCGCGCAGCGCCGCGTCGATCGAACGCTGATCGCCGGCGTAGACCTGCCCCTCGATGCGCGGAACGGCGTGCTCGCGAGCGGCGGCGATCGCCTCGCCGGCTGGCGGTGAGGTCGCCTCGTGAGCACCCGTGCTCGCGCCGCTCGGAGCGGCTGCCCGGCCGAATCCGCCGGATTCGGTCGTGACCTCGGCCTCGACGGTCGCGTTGCCGCGCGAGTCGAGCACTTCCCGGAGCCGGATCTCGGTGACGAGCGTCATCGCTCACCCCGCTTGACGGTGAACGGCAACACGTCGGCGTCGTACTCCTCGGCCGCGATGAGGATCGGCTCGGTGCTCTCGGTCTCCACCAGTACGGGCGCGCCGTAGGCGATCTGGAGCGCTCGCGCGCCGATGATGCGTGCCTTCTCGTAGCGGTTGTAGCGTTGGCTTGCCATCGACATCACTGATAGGGAGCCACGATGTCCACGAGGTCGGTGTGCGAGACGAGCATCCGCCGACAGCAGTGACGATTCACCCCGAGATCGTCGAGGACCTCGCCCGGATCTTCGCCGTCCTCGACGCGGGACTCGAACGCCTCCCAGTGCTCGCCGACGACGTTGCCACACGTGAAACACCGGACCGGGACCATCATAACTATCGACCACCCATCAGCGGTAGGATTTCTGGTAGCGTGCCCGTGCGCCCGGACCGCCCCATTTCTTGGATTCGGACTGGCGGACGTCGTTGACGAGCAGCGACCGGTCGAACTCCATGTACGCGTCACGGAGTTCGGCATCGTTCGAGTGCTGCACCAGTGCGCGCGCGATCGCCGTCCGCACCGCGTCGGCCTGTCCGACCGTCCCGCCGCCGCGCACGTCCACGGAGATATCGACGTTCTCGCGCTGCTCGTCGGCGATGCGGAACGGTTCGAGCATCTTCAGCCGCGCGAGCTCCGGTTCGGCGAGTTCGACGGGCTGTGCGTTGACACGCACGCGACCCTCGCCGTCCGAGACGGTCGCGCGGGCGATGGCGGTCTTCTTCTTGCCGGATGTGTTCGTTACCATGTTAGTTACCACGTGACGTTCGCGCCCAGGTTCTCGCTGACGTCGCCGAGCTGGACGAACTTGATGTTCGAGAGCCGATCCAACGACGTCCCATCCAGGATCTCGGCGTCGGCGTCGAAGGGATCGCCGACGTAGACCCGAATCCCCTCGAACGCCTCGCGACCGCGCGGACGCTTGTAGGGCAGCATGCCACGGATCGACCGTTTCATGATGCGATCCGGACGTTTCGGGTAGTACGGCCCGCTGTCGGAGCCGAGCTCGGCGCGCGTCTCGAAGACGTCCATCACGTCGTCGTCGCTGCCGGTGATGATGGCGTCCTCGGCGTTGACGATCGCGATCGTCTCGCCGTCGAGGGCGCGCTCGGCGACCTGACTGGCGACGCGACCGAGAATGCAGTCGCGCGCGTCGATCACGACGTCGGGCTCGAATTCGGCGCTCATCGGATCACCCGTACGTCGGCTCCCTCGGGATGCCGTTCGAGCGCGTCCTCGAGCGTGAGCGGTTCACCGACCTGTTCGATCTTCGTCTCGGCCGTGCCCGAGAAGTCGACCGCCGCCACGGTGACGGGCTTTTCGAGCACGCCGCTCCCCAGCACCTTGCCGGGGACGACGACCGTCTCGTCTTCGTTCGCGTAGCGTTCGATCCGCCCGAGGTTCACCTCGGCGTACGTCCGCCGGGGCTTTTCGAGGCGGTCGGCCACCGTCTGCCAGACGGGACTGTCCCGTTCGCTGGCGGCCGACTGTAACTCGGCGATGAGACTCGTGAGTCTCGGGTTCGTTTTGTTCATAAGTTGTCTGAGAAACCATGCAGGGAGCAGGATTCGAACCTGCGAACTCCTACGAGACAGCGCCCTGAACGCTGCGCCGTTGACCTGACTTGGCTATCCCTGCACGCGAATTCGTTTTTCTCCCGTCCCCACAAACCAGTTTCGGTCGCCGACACACCGCTCGGCGTCGCCACCGCTGGCTCGCCGACCGTCGGCACGCTCGCTCGCGACTGGTTCGTGGGGCGATCGATCACAGTTGGACGGCCTCGCTGAGTTCGGTCGCGCGCGCGTCGAGCGAATCGACCGCCGCGAGCACCAGCTCTTCGACACTCATCGAGCCGTCCGTCTCGACGTCGAAGACGAACGCGTTGGGCACGTCCTGCACGTCGAGTTCTTTCCCGGGATAGCGCTCGGTGAGGTCGTTGTCGAACTCTTCGGTGGGGATCAGCTCACCGTCGTCCTCGATCACGCCGCGGAGGATGTTCGGTTCCTCGTCGGCGAACTCCTCGCGATCGCCGACGACGTCCACGGTCTGGAGATGACGGTAGCCGACGGCCACGCCGCCCTGGTGTTTGGCGTGGGATTTCCCGGTGTCGAGAACGGCGTCGGCCTCGATTTCGAGGCGCTGGTCGTCTTTGAGCTCGATGATGGGAACGTTCTGCTCGGCGGGCTCGACCATCGAGTCCATGCTCTGGAGATCGCCCGAGTAGGCCGTGTCGGGGCCCGACACGTCGAGGCCGAGGGTGACGCTCTCGCCCATCTCGAACTCGTCGGGCGGCGCGGCGAGGGGCACCATCCCCAGGCGATGGCCGATCTGCTCGTCGAACATCACCGAGGAGTTCTCGACCACCCGGACGGTGTCGATCGAGAGGGTCGGCACGTCCGCGATCATCGCCCGGCGGATGCCGTTGGCGAACGCGGGCGTGATCCCCCGGACGAGAAAGCGCGCTGCGCGTTCGTCGCGGTCGACGAACTCGACGTCGTACTCGGTGCTCATCGGTCAGAACCCGCTCGATTTGGGGGCGCGTGTCCCGTCGTGCGGGATCGGTGTGACGTCCTCGATACGGCCGATCTCGAGACCGGCGCGCGCGAGCGCTCGGATGGTCGCCTGTGCACCCGGTCCGGGGCTCTGCTGGAGATTGCCACCGGGACCGCGGAGCTTGACGTGGACGCCCTCGATACCCTGGGCGAGCACCTCCTCGGCGACGGTCTCGGCCATCTGCATCGCCGCATAGGGCGACGCCTCGTCACGGTTCTGCTTGACGACCGTGCCGCCGCTCGACTTGGCGAGCGTCTCGGCACCGGTCTGGTCCGTGACGGAGATGATGGTGTTGTTGAACGACGCGAAGACGTGGGCGACCGCCCAGCGATCCTCGGTCTCGTTTTCGGCGCTCATTCCTGCCCCTCCGCGCGTTCGGGATGCAGTTCGTCCGCGAGCGAACTCGTCTCGTCAAAGGCGACGAGCTCCTCCTCGGCGATGGCGACCTTTCGCGACGGTGCCGTCACCCGGCTGTCGCCGACGACGATGTGGCCGTGCGAAACGAACTGACGGGCCTGTTTCGGCGTGTTCGCCAGCCCTTCACGATAGACTACGGTCTGCAGGCGACGTTCGAGAACGTCGGTCACTTCGAGACTCAGCACGTCGTCGATACTGTCGGTCTCCGAGAGGATGCCGAGCCGTCGGAGCCGGTCGAGGAACGCCTCGCCCTCGCGCTCGGCCTCGTCGGCGTCGCCCTGGGCGTCGCCGAGCAGTCGTCGTGCCTCACGACGGAAACCGCGAAGCTCGGACTGGGCGCGCCAGAGCTCCTCTTTGTTCGCCAGGCCGTAGCGGCCGATGAGGTTCGACTCCTCGGCGATGCGCTCGCCCTGGAAGGGATGATTCGGCGTCTCGTAGCCTTTGGTGTTGGAGCCGAGGGCCATTCTACTCGCCCTCCGCCTCCTCTTCCATCTCTTCCTGCAGCGCTTCGACGTTCACGCCGATGGTACCCTCCGAGCGGCCGGTGGATTTGGTGCGCTGACCACGGACCTTCTGGCCGCGCTCGTGGCGCACGCCCTTGTATGAGCTGATCATCTGCATGCGGTTGATGTCCTGCTGTCGCGTCAGCGAGAGGTCGTTGCCGACTTCGTGGCTCGCCTCGCCCGTGAAGTAGTCGTTCGGGCGGTTCGTGAGCCACGCCGGCACGTCCTCGGCGAACTCCTCGACGCGCTCGACGATCGATTCCACATCAGTATCGTCGAGGCGACCGAGGATCGCCGTGCGGTCGATCTCTGCCTGTTCGGCGATGATGCGAGCGGTGCGCCGGCCGACGCCGTTCATGCCGGTCAGCGCGCGCTCGACGCTTTTCGTCCCGTCGAGGTCGGTTTGGCCGATGCGGACGAAGTAGCGGATGTCCTCCTCCTCTTCGTCCTCGGCCGGTGTGTCTGGGTCTTCTGCACTCATGGTGGGTGATTCGAGCGTCGTGGCGGGGATTCGAACCCCGGAGGCTGTGCGCCACAGAGTTAGCAACCCTGCGCCTTGGGCCAGACTTGGCTACCACGACCCGTTCGTAGTTTCGCCCTCCCGGACTCGGGGGCGATCCCCTACAGTACGTCGTATACACCCTATCCCGACGCGGGTATTTAAGAACAACGAACCGCCCCGATTCGGCTCCAAGGTCCCAATCCTTATCGCTCGCGCAGGGCAGGATTCACCATGAACGAATCCGACGTGCGCTCGCTGCTTCGCGAGGTCGAGGATCCCGATCTCGGCACGGACATCGTCTCGGGAAACCTCGTCAACGACGTCCGTATCGAGGACGACGTCGCCCACATCTCGCTCGCGCTCGGCGCACCCTACTCACCCACCGAGAGCGCCATCGCTGCCCGCGTGCGCGAGGTACTCGATGCGGAGGGGATCGAGAGCGAACTCACTGCGAACATCGAACGCGAGGAGGAGGTGCTGCCGGGCGTGAAGAACGTTATCGCCGTCGCCTCGGGCAAGGGCGGCGTCGGGAAATCCACCGTCGCCGTCAACCTCGCGGCCGGCCTCTCCCAGCTCGGCGCGCGCGTCGGCCTGTTCGACGCCGACATCTACGGCCCGAACGTCCCGCGGATGGTCGGCTCAGACGAGCGCCCGAAGGCCACCGCCGAGGAGCAGCTCATCCCGCCCGAGAAGTACGGGATGAAGCTGATGAGCATGGACTTCCTCGTGGGCGAGGACGATCCCGTCATCTGGCGCGGCCCGATGGTCCACAAGGTGCTCACGCAGCTGTTCGAGGACGTCGAATGGGGCGCGCTCGACTACATGGTCGTCGATCTCCCGCCCGGCACTGGCGACACGCAGCTTACCCTCCTCCAGAGCGTGCCGATCGCCGGTGCCGTCATCGTCACTACGCCACAGGAGGTCGCCGTCGACGACGCCAGGAAAGGATTGGAGATGTTCGGCAAGCACGAAACGCCGGTCCTCGGAATCGTCGAGAACATGAGCGGGTTCGTCTGTCCGGACTGTGGCAGCGAACACGATCTCTTCGGACGGGGCGGCGGTCGCGAGTTCGCCGCCGACGTCGATATGCCGTTTTTGGGCGAGATCCCGCTCGATCCGCGCGTGCGCGAGGGTGAGGATGGCGCACCGCTCGTTCTCGGTGATGGCGACACTGCCGACGCACTCCGTGAATTCACCGAGAACACGGCGAACAACGTCGGCATCGTCCACCGCAACCGGCGGCGCGAGTAGCTCAAGCCGCCGCGACACCCAGTTCCTCGAAGCTCCAGAGCCGGATCTTCGCCTCCACGAGATCGCGCTGCTCGCTCAGGTCGTCCTCGTCGAACTCCCGAATGACCGTCTGGCTTTCTCGCTGCATGCGCGCTTCGAGATCGGTCTGATCGGGTTCGTCGCGCACGTCGTTGAGCAGCGCCTCGAAATCCTCGCGGATGTCGAGGGAGGCACGGGCCGCGTTGCAGCGCGAGAGCGGGTTGAGGCCCATGTCGAGCACCAGCTCGCGGACGAGCTTCCAATCGCTCGCGCAGAAGTGGATCGACACCTCGCCGACGATGTCGCGCCAGGCGATCGGGCCCGAGTTCTTCAGCAGTTGGACGGCTCGTGGCGGCAGATCGAGGCGCGTGGTGGTGTCGGGATCGCCACAGAGACAGCAGGGTTGCTCGGTCTTGCCGGTGTACACGCTATCGGTAGGGACTCCGGTGGAATGGGTCTTTCACCGTCGGACGAAGGGAATCGCTTAACAGCGCGCACAGGACACGACAGGTATGAACGACAGCGAGCGCCGACGGCTCGTGACGCGCAACACCGCCGAGGTCGTCACCGACGAGGAGCTCGACGATCTCCTCGAGAACGATCCGACGATCTACGTCGGCTACGCGCCGACCGGCGAGATGCATATCGGCCACTTCACGACGATCCGCAAGCTCGCGGACTTCCTCCGGGCGGATCTCGACGTCACAGTGTTGATCGCCGATCTCCACGCCCATCTCGACGACGAGAAGAGCCCTTTCGAGCTGCTCGACGAGCGCACGGCCTACTACCGCGAGGCGATCGAGGGGATGGTCGCGGCGGCCGGTGCCGATCCCACAGAAATCGAGTTCGTCGAGGGCCGCGAGTTCGAACTCGATGCGGACTACTCGCTCGAACTGCTCAGAATGGCCGCCGACACTACCATCTCCCGAGTACAGCGCGCCGGCAGCGAGGTCGTCCGCCAGTCCGAGAACCCCAAACTGGGCGGTCTCATCTACCCGCTGATGCAGACCCTCGACATCGACGCGCTCGACGCCGACATCGCCTACGGCGGCATCGACCAGCGCGGTATCTACATGCTCAGCCGCGAGCTGTTCGCCGATCGAGGCGACGAACCCCCGGTCTGTGTGTTCGCGCCGCTGCTGGCGGGACTTTCGGGCGGAAAGATGAGCGCCTCGGACGCGACCTCGAAAGTCAATCTCACCGACGACGCCGACACTGTGGCCGAGAAGCTCCAGGGCGCGTACTGCCCGCAGGGCGAGGTTGAGGACAACGGCGTGCTCGAGTACATGGACTACCTCGTCTTCCCGATCCTCGACGAGCGCGGCGAGTCGTTCGAGATCGAGCGGCCCGACGAGTACGGTGGCGATCTCGTATACGAGAGCTACGACGAGCTCGAAGACGACTTCGTGAGCGGGGAGCTCCACCCACAGGACCTGAAAAACGCCGCCGCCGAGTACGTCTCGTCGGTCATCGCCCCCGTTCGCGAACGGATCGACACCGATCGACTGGCGACTGCCTACCCCGAGAAGTACGAGTAGCGACCGACTCTTCCCCCTCTCCCATACCTTCCACTCTCCCCTCACAACGGATTGGGACGAATCCGGGCATGGCTGTCCGTTTCGAGCCCCCGAACGACGGCCCGCGGACCATTTATCCCCTGGCGACCCTATCCTCGGCCATGTACCGGGCGCGCGACGAACTCGCCAACGAGGAGTGGCTCGCCGAACTCGATACGGCGGCCGACGAGCTCTCACTCGACGACAGGGCCCGCGAGCGCGCCGCCGACCTATTCCTCTCGACGGTGCCCGAACGCGAGCGGTCGAAACGGGCGGTACTGGCGGCGAGCCTCTACGCCGGCGCGCTCATCGCCGGCGACCGCCGTTCCCAGTCGACCGTCGCCGAGGCGGTCGGCGTCGCGCGACTCACGGTCCAGAAACGCTGGCGGGACGTCCTCGACGAAGCAGGGCTCGATCCGCCGGAGTGGTGATCAGCTCGGTCGCGGACGACCCTCTCGTTCGGGCGTGAGGTTCCCGTGTTCGTCGATCTCGCCGTTGACGATGCGCGTGCTGGAGACGATGCCGCCGTCCTCGGCGGTGAGATGATCGACGACCTCGATGTCGAGGGGGTCGAGATCACGCTCGCGGCGGCGCTCGTTCACGCGCTTGCCGCCGGTTTCGGTCTCGGGCGAGACGACGAGTACGTCGAACCCCTCCTCGACGGCGATGCCGGTCGGTTCGCCGAGACGACGGATCTCGTACGAACGGTCGTGTTCGTCGGCGAGAGCGGCGAGTTCGTCCGCGAGATCCGCCCGACGCTGCTCGAACGGGCGAACGTGGCGCTCCTCGTGGCGGGTTTCCTGCGCCAGTTCGTCGCTCGTCAGCCCTACCGTGACGTCGCCACGCTCGAAGGCATGCTCGAACAGCCGTCGATGGCCGTCGTGTATCGGATCGAACGTGCCGCCGAGCGCGACCTGCATACCCGTCACAGACTCGCCCGTGGCTTAGGGATGTCGCTCCTTACCGCTCGTCGCCATCGGCCGCTTCGACGGGGATAGTCACCGGTTCGGAGCGTCTCTCCCCGTTTCGGCGGTCGCGGCGACGCGGCGCGAACAGCCCTTCGAGTTCGTCGCGGAACCGATCGATTGCGGCGTCGATCAGTTCGTCGGGTCGTGCGGCGGTGTAGGTCGGCTCCGCGCTGTCGTGGCGCTCGACGACCTGCTCGTCGTCGAACTCGTCGAGAACACGCCGGACGGCGGCCGGATACAGCCCCGTACCGGTGGCGATCTCCTCGACGGTCGACTCCGGCTGTTGCCGGAGATAGACGTACACTCGCGTGCGCGTGTCGGTGTCGAGCGCCCGCGAGAGCAGATCGACGAGCCCCTCGTCCATCCGGTCGTCGACGACGTCCGCTCGCTGGCGGTCGAGTTCGGCGCGGACGTCGTCGGGTTCGATCTCGTCGGCATCGTCGTCCATGTCCGAACGGAGTCGATCGCCGGGCAAAAGCCTTCCTCACAGCACGAGCGACCGACAGAGCGCGTCGAGACCCTCCTCGCGAAGGAGCCGGCGCTGTCTGGCTGCGCCGCTCTCGGCGGCTGCGACCGCACCGATACCGTCGATCCCGAGCCGATCGCACTCGCGCTCGACGAGCGTATCGAGGGCGATCGTCCCCGTTCCTTCGCGATCGACGAACGACGCATCGTGGCCGTGCCGGAGCGCGCGCCACTTGTTCTCGTCGAGGAACTCCCGACGGAGCCCGTCCGACGATCCGCGGCCGTCGGATCGGTAGACTGCCCAGGGTTCGCGCTGGTCGTCGTACCGTTCGGCGAGATCCATCACGAGCGCGTGGACGTACTCGACGAACGCGAAGACGATCTCGGGATCCGCCTGGCCGTCGGGCGCGCGCACCTCGACGGTGCCGTGGCCGGTATGGGGACGGACGTCGTACCAGAGCGCGCCGCGGTCGTCGATGGAGCCCAGCTCGACCATCCGCCGCTCGAAGCGCTGGAACGCCGCAAAGCTCTCGAAGGGCGTCGGCATCCCCGTATTCGGCAATCCCTCGAAGATCTTCGCGCGCGCGGAGGCGAGTTCGGTGTCGAACCCGTTCCAGAACGGTGAGTTCGCCGACAGCGCCAAGATCACGGGGAGATACCAGCGCAGTTCGTTCGCGATCCACGTCGCCTTCTCCGCGTCGTCGACGCCGACGTGGACGTGGATCCCCGCCGTCGTGTTGCGGAACTGTGGGTACCGGATCCGATCGAGCTGGGCGCGATAGCGCGGCTTCTCGGCGTGTTCGAGCTCGCGCCACTGGGCGGCAGGATGGAGACCGGCCGCGGCGATATCGTAGCCATGGGTTGCGGCGTGCTCAACGAGCGCCTCGCGAATCGCGACGAACTGCTCGCGAGCATCGGCGAGATCCTCACAGATGGGCGTCTGCGTCTCGATGATGAACTTGAACAGTTCGTGGGCCAGCCTGTCGTCGAGAATTGCCGGCGGCTCCGTCTCGTAGACGAGTTCGTCGGTGCCCGCCGTGGGCCGCCCCGCATCGTCGACGATGTAGAACTCCTCCTCGACACCCAGCGTTCCCATCCGCGTGAAGTTGTCGGCCGAACCCACGTCCATTGCGCCACAGCTACCCGCTCGGGCGGTTAAAAGCCCACCTTTTGCTGCGGTCGGTCGCGCGAGGCGCGCCCCCTCCCTGGCAGAATCTGGACCAAAAGCCGTCGTCATCCCCTCGTATCACTCAGGGATTCCTCGGCCCGCTCGCTCACTTCGCGCTCACGGCTGCGCCGTTCGCGCCAGCCGCGGCGCTTCGCGCCGCGCGTTCGCTCGCGGTACGATCACTCACTGCCCGCTACCGCAAACCGTCCTCGCACCGCAACCGCACAGCGCCACACCGCCACCGCACAGTATCGCCGCCGCTACTGCGTCACGATCTCGATCTCGTGGCCATCCGAATCCTTCGTGAAGGCGTACTGGTGGTCGCAGGATTCGGGATCGCGGTAGTCCGCCGCGCCGCGGGTCATGAGGGTGTCCCAGGCGTCGTCGAGATCGTCGGCGCGCACCGCGACGTGACCCCAGGCATCACCCATCTCGTAGGAGCGGTCGTCGTAGTTGTAGGTGAGTTCGACGCTCATCGCCTCCTCGGGTGCGTCGGTTGGCTCGACGAAGTAGTTCGCGAAGGAATCGGCCTCCCAGCGGCCCTCGGGACGCTCGTCGTACTCGAACTTCCGGGTCCAGAAGCCGATCTGCTCGTCGGCGTCGGTGACGCGCATCATCGTGTGGTCGATGCTCCACTTCGCCCCGTGGTCGCGCTGGACGATCTCGATCTCGTGGCCGTCGGGGTCCTTCACGAACGCGTAACGCCCGCCACAGGATTCGGGATCGCGGTAGTCTTCGACACCCTCGTCCATCAACTCGTCGTAGGCTGCTTCGAGTTCGCCCTCTGGAACTCTGACTGCGATGTGGCCCCACGCATCACCGAGCTCGTAGGAGCGCCCGTCGTGGTTGTAGGTGAGTTCGAGGAGCGCAGCGTCCTCGTGGGCGTCTTCGGGCCCCATGAAGACATTCGTGAACGTGTCTGCCTCCATCCGTCCCTTCTCCTCGTAATCGAAATGCGTCCCGTACCAGTCGATCGATTCGTCGAGATCCGCGACCCGCATCATCGTGTGGTCGAGCAGTGCGTCCATGCGCCGCCGTACCCGTCGCGCGGGCAAAAGACTACGGGACCGTCCGTCGCAGTGCGGGCCAGTAACACCACCACGCGAGCGCGAGCGCCAAGATCGGCCCGAGCGGGATTGCCAGTCGACCGGTGCGCAGGAAGCCGACGGCGAGACCCAGATGGCTCACGCCGGCGAGGACGAGCAGCCCACCCGTCACGCGCCGATCTTCGCGACCGAGAACGCCACCGACGGCGCTGATCAGCGCACCGAGATAGAGCAATACACTCGTCGGCCACGCGCGCAGGAATCCGGGCAGCGCGGCGAACCCGCCGGCGAATCGGAGGTAGTCGGTGAGTGGCGTGAGATGCAGCGGCGTCGTGTTCGCGAGTCCGAACGGGAAGACGAACGTGAGCATGGCACCGGTGACGATCGTCCAGGGAACGAGCCCGAGCACGATCACGGCGAGTAGTCGTCGCCGAGCGTAGACACCGGCCATCAGCGACGGGCGACGATACGGAGGACGTCCTCGTCGCGGAGCTGGTGGTCGGTGCCGACCTGCTGCTCGTCGTGTTTCGCGCTCGGGCCCGATACGCGCGCGAAGCGGAACCGGTCTTCCAGCTCACCGCCGAGTTTCTCGCAGGCGTCGCCGACGGTCTGGCCGGCTTCGAGGATCAGCGGCTCCTCGTAGTCCGTCCCGCGGCCAGGCTTGTCCATATAGATGCGGATGAGTCCCAGCGCGTCCCAGATGCGATCGGTGAGCGCGTCGAGACCTTTCCCTTCCGCGGCGCTGATGAAGATCGCTTCCTCCGGGTCGATATCCTCTGCACGGAGCTCCTCGTTCACGGTATCGAGATAGTCGCGCTCGATGAGGTCGGCCTTGTTCACGGTGACCAGCGAGGGGAGATACACCCGGTTGTCGAGGATCCCGTCGAGCAGTCCGTCGAGATCGACGGATTCGGTAATAGCGACGTCGGCGTTGACGTAGCCGCGCTCGCGGAGCACCTCACGAACGGTGTCGTCGGCGAGATCGACCTCCGGGGCGGTCGTGACGTCGATACCGCCCTTGCCCTTCGGCGTGATGCGCACCCTCGGGGGCCGGCTGTCGAGGCGGATCTTGTTCTCGTAGAGTTCACGCGCGAGCGGTGCGTACTGTTCGATCTCGAACACCGAGAGGACGAATACGACGAGATCGGCGGTCCGGATCACCGAGAGCACCTCCTGGCCGCCACCGCGACCGCCCGCCGCGCCCTCGATCAGCCCGGGCACGTCGAGCAGCTGGATGTTGGCCCCTTTGTGTTTGAGCATGCCGGGGTTCACGTCGAGCGTCGTGAACTCGTAGGAACCGACCTCGCTTTCGGCGTTCGTGAGCGCGTTCAACAGCGTGGATTTGCCCGCGCTCGGCATGCCGACGAGCGCCACGGTCGCGTCGCCGGTCTGCTCGACCGAGTAGCCCTGGCCACCGCCGGCGGAGGACTGGTTTTCGAGCTTCTCCTTTTTCTCGGCGAGTTTCGACTTCAGCCGCCCGATGTGGGCCTCCGTGGACTTGTTGTACGGCGTCTCCGCTATCTCGTCGCGGAGGTCCTCGATCTCGTCTTCCAGCCCCATCGCCCGGAGATGAGGCATGGGCGTCGAAAAGTCCTTCACATCCGCTCGCCGATACTGTCGGTCGGCGCTCGGGACGTGGGCTCCCGTGACAACCGAGAGAGGGCGAAACGCTCGCACGACGACGAGTGGGAGTTCTTCCGACAGTAGAAAAGCAATCCTTAACCTCGCGGCGACGATTCTCCGGATATGGCTGGAACCATCGAAGTGCTCGTTCCCGGCGGGGAGGCCGATCCGGGGCCGCCGCTCGGCCCGGAGCTCGGCCCGACGCCGGTGAACGTCCAGGAGGTCGTGAGCGACATCAACGACGAAACCGAAGCGTTCGACGGGATGGAAGTCCCCGTCACCGTCGACTACGAGGACGACGGCGCGTTCTCGATCTCGGTCGGTGTACCGCCGACCGCGGCGCTCGTCAAGGACACGGCGGGCTTCGAGACGGGCAGCGGCGAACCCCAGAAGGACTTCGTCGCCGACATCTCGGTCGAGGAGGTCAAACAGGTCGCCGAGCAGAAAGGGCCCGACCTGCTGGCCTACGGCACCAAAAGCGCCGCCAAGGAAGTCGCCGGCACCTGCGTCTCGCTCGGCGTGACCATCGACGGCGAGGACGCACGCACCTTCGACGACCGCGTCGACGACGGCCAGTACGACGACGTGCTCGCGGAAGCGTAACTACGCGAGCGCCACGCGGGACGCATTGGCGTCCTCGCTGTTCTCTCACAGTCGAACTGTGCACGAACGACCGGTTCGTTTCCGTATCACATATCCGAACGATACCGGTAGGTTTAGGCATCGCTCCGGTGTAGTCCCGCGAGCATGTCAGAAGAGTACGAAACCGAGCGCGAACTGAGTCGTGAAGCGGTCGCCGATATCTTCGAGAGTTTCGCCGAGGAGCTGCGGAGCGATGGCGAGCTTACCCTCGCCGTCGGCGGCGAGCACGTCCGCATCGACCCGACCGATCCCTGCGAGTTCGAGGTCGAAGTCGAGGAGGAGTCGCCGCGATTCGGCGCGGCCGAGCGAACCGTCGAGTTCGAACTGGAGTGGACGCGACAGGACGACGAACCCGATCTCGTCGAGTAGTCGGTCCGCTTCGACGAGTTTAAACGGACACGGCGGTGGTTTTACGACGAGACAGGCGTCGCCTGTTTCACGCCGTAGCAGCCGTGAAGGCGTACTACGGAGGTGGAAAATGGCAGATCAGGACATAGAAGAGGCCGTGACACGCGCACTCGACGAGGCCCCACCGCGGAACTTCGGTGAGACGGTGGATCTCGCCGTCAACCTGCGCGATCTCGACCTCGACGATCCATCGAACCGCGTCGACGAGAGCATCGTTCTTCCAGAAGGCACTGGCCAGGAGACCCGCATCGTCGTCTTCGCCGAGGGCGAGACTGCCCTCCGCGCCGAGGAGGTCGCCGACGACGTCCTCGACGGTGACGAGCTCGAAGAGCTCGGGGATGACGACGACGAGGCCAAAGACCTCGCCGGCGAGACGAACTTCTTCATCGCCGAGGCCGACATGATGCAGGACATCGGTCGGTATCTCGGGACGGTGCTGGGCCCCCGCGGGAAGATGCCCACGCCGCTCCAGCCCGACGACGACGTCGTCGAGACGATCAATCGGATGAAAAACACCGTGCAGCTCAGAAGCCGCGATCGGCGAACGTTCCACACACGAGTGGGCGCGGCCGACATGAGCGCCGACGAGATCGCCGACAACATCGACGTCATCGTCCGGCGGCTCGAAGCCAACCTCGAGAAGGGTCCCCTCAACATCGATACGATGTACGTGAAAACGACGATGGGGCCGTCCGTGGAGGTGGCCTGATGTCCGCCGAGGGCGACCACCAGACCGAGACGGTTCCCGACTGGAAGCGCGAGGAAGTCGCCGATCTCGCCGAGCTCATCGAGACGTACGAGAGCGTCGGCATCGTCTCCATCGCGGGGATCCCGAGCCGACAGCTTCAGGCGATGCGCCGCGATCTCCACGGCTCGGCCGAGCTTCGCGTCGCGCGCAACACGCTGTTGGTGCGCGCGCTCGACGACGCCGACGACGGCGTCGAGGAGCTGATCGACGAGGTCGACGGACAGGTCGGACTGATCGGTGCCGACGCAAACCCGTTCGGTCTCTACCGGGAGCTCGAGGCCTCGAAGACGCCGGCACCGATCAACGCCGGCGAGGTCGCACCCAACCCAATCGAGATCCCCGAGGGCGACACCGGGATCGACCCGGGGCCGTTCGTCGGCGAACTCCAGCAGGTCGGCGCAGCCGCGCGAATCATGGACGGTTCGATTCAGGTCACCGAGGACTCCACAGTACTGGAGGAGGGCGAGGAGGTCTCGCAGACCCTCGCGAACGTGCTCGGCGAGCTCGAGATCGAGCCCAAGGAAGTGGGCCTCGATCTCAGAAGCGTCTACGCCGACGGCATCCTGTTCGAACCCGACGAGCTGGCCATCGACATCGACGAGTACCGGGCGGACGTCGAGGCGGCCGCCGCCGCCGGGCGGAACCTCTCGGTCAACGCAGCCTACCCGACCGCAGAGACCGCCGGGACGCTGCTCGGCAAGGGCAGCACCGAGGCCAAGAGCCTCGGTCTGGAGGCAGCGATCGCCAGCCCGGCCCTCGCCGACGATCTCGTGAGCCGCGCGGACGCACAGATGCGCGCGCTCGCGGCCAACATCGACGACGAGGAGGCCCTGCCCGAGGAGCTCCGCGGTGTCACGGCCCCTGCCGAGACGGGCGACGACGAATCGAGCGACGACCAATCGGCCGACACCGAGTCCGAACCCGACGCTGACGCCGACGACGAAGACGACGATGACGATGGTGGCGACGCGGGCGAGGGTCTCGGCGAAATGTTCGGCTGAAAACACTACTGATACAACAATGGAATACGTTTACGCAGCACTCATCCTGAACGAGACGGACGAAGAGATCAACGAAGCAAACGTCACGGACATCCTCGAAGCGGCCGGTGCGGACGTCGAGGAGTCGCGCGTGAAGGCGCTCGTGGCCGCCCTCGAAGACGTCGACATCGAGGACGCCGTCGAGCAGGCCGCCGCAGTGCCCGCGGGCGGCGCTGGCGGTGCCGGTGGCGCAGCGGCCGGCGGCGAGGCCGACACCGACGAGGCCGAGGAGGAAGCCGACGAGGCCGAAGAGGAAGCCGAAGCGGACGACGACGAAGACGACGACGCTGGCGGCGAGGGCCTCGGCGAGCTGTTCGGCTGAGCAGACACCTCCCAACCCACTCAATTCTCGATTTATTCGTCGCGGATAGCGATGCGAGCGTTTACGGCGGATGACGCAGCCATCCCGTAGCGGATGGTATCGCTGGCCGAGAGCGTGGTGTTCGCCCCCGAATCCGCACTCCCGGCGCTCGGGTTCGTCGCCGGCGGGATCGCGCTCGGGACGGTAAGCGGTCTCGTGCCCGGGCTGCACGCGAACAACTTCGCGCTGCTGTTGGCGGCGGCCGCGCCGCAGGTGCCGGGGCCCGCGCTGTTCGTCGGGGCGGCGATGTTGGCTGCCGGCGTCACGCACACCTTTCTCGACGTGGTGCCGACGCTCGCGCTCGGCGTTCCCGATGCGGCGATGGCTGCGTCGGCGCTGCCGGGTCATCGGCTCGTGATCGCGGGACGCGGGCGCGAGGCGTTGCGGCTGTCGGCGCTCGGGAGTGCGCTCGCGGTCGTTCTCGCCGTGCCGCTCGCGCTGCCGATGACGGAGCTGATGGTGGCCGTATATCCGATGGTGCGGGCGCGGCTGCCGCTCGTACTGGCCGGGATCGTGCTCTTTCTGATCGTTACCGAGCGATCGAATTCGGCGCGCGTCGGAGGGTTGCTCTCATTTCTCCTGAGTGCCGGACTGGGCTGGCTGACGCTCGATATCGAGCCGAGCGCGCCGCTCGCGAGCGGTGGGATGTTGATGCCGCTGTTCGCCGGGTTGTTCGGTGCGCCGGTGTTGATCGAGGCGATCGACGGGGCCGGGGTGCCAGAGCAGGCCGATGCGGCGGTGACGACGCCCCGGCGGACGATCGGGCTGACGGCGCTCGTCGGGACGGTGTCGGGTGCGATCGTGGGCTATCTCCCGGGCGTGTCGGCGGCCGTCGCGGCAACAGTGACGCTGCCCGCGGTTCCGAACGACGACGGCGCACGTGGCTTTCTGGTCGCGACGAGCGGCGTCAACACCAGCAACACGATCTTCGCTCTGTTCGCGCTCGTCGCGCTCGGATCGCCCCGCACGGGAGTGTTGGTCGCGCTCGATTCGACCGGCGTGCCGCTCGATCTCCCGCTCTTGCTGGCGGGGGTCGGGCTCGCCGCCGGTGTCGGGTTCGTGCTCGTGCCGCTCGTCGGCGATCGATATCTGCGGACGGTCGGGCGGGTCGATTACACCTATCTCTCGGTCGGCGTGCTCTGTCTGCTGGTCGTGCTCGCGTACCTCTTTTCGGGGTTCGTTGGTGTGGGTGCGTTCTGTGCGAGCGCGCTAGTTGGATTGGTGCCCGCGATGCTCGGCGCGCGCCGCGTGCATCTGATGGGTGTGTTGATGGGGCCGCTGATGCTGGGGATCTGAGCGGTGCTGTTGGCGGTTTGGGGTGCTATGGCAGTGCGGTGGCGGGCGGTGTGGGTGTGGTGCGGTAGGGGTGCGGTTAGCGGTAGCTGTGCGGTACGGTTGCGGGAGGAGTGCCACGCGGCTGCGATGGCGTTCATCGCAGCCGCACGGGGAGGGACGGGGGCTTGAGCGCGGGCCGGGCCACGCGCCCGGCACGCGCAATGCGTTGCGGTTGCGGCCTGGTGGTGCTGAAAAATCGGAGATTTTTCGCATGCCAAAAACGCCGCGCTGCGGCGTTTTTGAGCACATGAAAAGGGCGAGCGGGCGCGCCGAGCGCCCGCGAGGGCTTTCAGGGGAAGCGTCCGTTCTTCTCGGCGGCGTCAAGCACGCGCTGGATGGCGATGACGTAGGCGGCGGTGCGCAGGCTGGGGAGGTCGCGCTCCTCGTAGGCGTCGACGAGCGCCGCGAAGGCGTTCTCGATGACGGCTTCGAGCTCGTCGTTGACGCGCTCTTCGGTCCAGTGGAAGCGCTGGCGGTTCTGGACCCATTCGAAGTAGGAGACGGTGACGCCGCCGGCGTTGGCGAGGATATCGGGGAGGACGTAGACGTCGCGGTCGGCGAGTACGTCGTCGGCGGCGGGTGTGAGCGGGCCGTTGGCGGCCTCGATGACGATGTCGGCGGCGAGTTCCTCGGCGGTCGCTTCGTCGATGGCGTTTTCGAGCGCTGCCGGAATGAGGAGATCGACGTCGAGCGTCAGCAGTTCCTCGTTCGTGAGTTCCTTGGTGCTCGGGTAGTCGGCGACGCAGCCGGTTTCGGTTTTGTGATCGCTGACCGCGTCGGCGTCGAGCCCGTTCGGGTCGTAGATCGCGCCGCTGGAGTCGGAGACCGAGACGATGTTCGCGCCGCGGTCTTCGAGCAGGCTGGCGGCGATCGCGCCGGCGTTGCCGTAGCCCTGGACGGCGACCGACGCGCCATCCATCTCGATGTCGAGGTAGTCGAAGGCCTCGCGGGCGGTGAGCATCACCGAGCGGCCCGTCGCCTCGACGCGGCCCTCGCTGCCGCCGGCGTCGAGCGATTTGCCGGTGACGACGCCGGGAGCGGTGACGTCTTCGAGCTGTTCGTAGGTGTCCTTGAACCAGTTCATCTCGCGCTGGCCAGTGTTGACGTCCGGTGCGGGGATATCGCGATCCGGGCCGACCAGCGGGCGGAGTTCGGTGGCGAACGCGCGCGTGATGCTTTCGAGCTCCGTCTCGGAGTAGTCGTGTGGGTCGATGACGATGCCACCCTTGCCGCCGCCGAACGGGACGTCGACGAGCGCACATTTGTAGGCCATCCAACCCGAGAGCGCCTTCACCTCGTCGCGTGAGACGTTCGGATGGTAGCGGATCCCACCCTTGTACGGGCCGCGATCGCCGTTGAACTGTGAGCGAAAAGCGGTGAGCGTCGTGAGCGAGCCGTCGTCGCGTTCGACCGAGAGGGTGGTTTCGAGCATGCGCTCGGGCTGTTTGAGCCGTTCGAGTTCGCCATCAGAGAGATCGAGAAAGCCCGCAGCCTCGTCGAGCTGCGTCCGGAAGCTCTCGAAGGGGTTGATTGTCTCTGTCATACATCCGCCTTGCAGAGATAGCTGTTAAGAGCGTCGCATTCCCCCGGAGTTGTCGGTCCAACTATCGTTATGGATCGTCGGTGCGGGCGCGGTCGAGGACGCGCTCGGCCTGGGCGATCAGCGGCGCGTCGATCATCTCGCCGTCGACGCGGAAGACGCCACGTCCCTCGGCGTCGGCATCCGCTTTCGCGTCGAGGACGCGTTCGGCCCACGCGATGCGGTCGTCGGTCGGCGTGTAGGCGTCGTTGATGACCGTTACCTGCGCGGGATGGATGGCGAGTTTGCCGTCGTAGCCGAGGTCGAGCGCGAACTCGGCGTCCTCGCGGAGGCGCTCGGTCGCGTCGATGTCGGTCACGAGCGTATCGATGGCGTCGACGCCGGCCGCGCTCGCCGCGAGCACGGTCCGTTCGCGCGCGTAGAGCACTTCCGTTCCCGCGTCGGTGCGCCGAGCGCCGAGATCCGCAGCGAGGTCTTCGGCCCCGAAACAGACCGCCGTCGTGGCGTCGGCCCCGGCGATGGCGTCGGCGGCGAGCACGCCGGCAGCGGTCTCGATCAGCGCGAACACGGGGTAGGTGGCGTCGCGTGTAGCGATCGCGTCGGCGAGCGCCGTGACGTCCTCACCGCTCTCGACTTTCGGGAGCATCAGCGCGTCGAGGCGTGGGTCGCCGTCGAGAATGACATCGAGATCGGCGTCGTACTCCCGCGTAACGCGAACGCAGACTTCACAGTCGGGATCGAACCCGCTCGTGAGCAGGTCGGCGAGAGCGTCGCGCGCCTCGTCTTTTCGAGCGGGCGCAACCGCGTCTTCGAGATCGAAGACGACGACATCGGCCCCGCTGTCGGGGGCTTTGCTGCACATGTCCGGGCGATCGGCCGGCGTGAAGAGAACGCTTCGTCTGGCCATGCCGGACGGAGACGGGCGCGTGGCTTGAATCTACGGCCAGAGACCGCGGACCTCGTGAGCCGCGGCGACGCGCCGGAGACCGACGATGTAGGCTGCCTCGCGCCACGTCACATCGTCGTGGGCCGTGTACGCTCCACGGACGTCGTTCCATGCCGTCAGCATCTCGCTTTCCAGCTCCTCGTTGACCTCTTCGAGCGTCCACGCGCGGCGGTTGATATCCTGGAGCCACTCGAAATACGAGACGGTGACGCCGCCGGCGTTGGCGAGGATATCGGGAATGAGGGGGATCCCGCGCTCGGCGAAGATCTCGTCGGCGCGCGTCGTCGTCGGGCCGTTCGCTCCCTCGACGATGAGGTCGGCCTGGACGTCGTCGGCATTGTCGACGGTGAGGACGTTGCCGAGGGCGGCGGGAATCACGACGTCGACGTCGAGTTCGAGCAGTTCGTCGTTCGCGAGGCTCTCGGGCGCATCGTAGCCCGAGACCATCCCCGGCTGTTCCTCGTGGGAGATGACGTCGTGCGTGTCGAACCCGTCCGGATCGCGGATGGCCCCGTTGACGTCGGCGAGCGCGACGACGTTCGCGCCGAACTCGTCGAGCAGGCGGGCGGCGTTCGCGCCGACGCTCCCGAAGCCCTGAATCGCGACCGTCGCCTCCTCGATATCGTGGCCGTAGTGGTCGATGGCTTCGCGGGCGATCACGGCGACGCTCCGGCCGGGAGCCTCCTCACGGCCGTAGCTCCCCCCGATCACGGGCGGTTTGCCGGTGACGACGCCGGGATGGCTCTCGCCCTCCTGCATCGAGTAAGAGTCCATGAACCACGCCATCGTCTGGGCGTTGGTGCCCATGTCGGGGGCCGGAATGTCCCGCATGGGGCCGACGATATCGCGGAGTTCCTCGGCGAGGCGGCGCGTGAGCCGCTCGTTTTCCCGCTCGCTCAGCGTCTTCGGGTTGGCGACGACGCCACCCTTGCCGCCGCCGAAGGGGATGTCCATCACCGCACACTTCCAGGTCATCCACATCGAGAGCCCGACGCACTCCTCGGCGGTCACGTCGGGATGGTAGCGCAGTCCACCCTTGAACGGTCCGCGTGCGCTGTCGTGATGGGCGCGATAGCCCGTGAAGATCCGTGTCTCACCGCTGTCCATCTCGACCGGTACGGAGACCTGATGGACGGATTTCGGGTGCTTGAGCCGCTCGACGATGCCGGGATCGACGTCGATGTGTGACGCCGCACGGTCGAGCTGGTGGCGGGCGGTCTCGGCGGCGGTTTCGGGCGGGTCCTCGGACTCGGTTGGAGCTGTCGTCGTCATGATGGAATGGGTGTTCGACGCCGGCCGATCGGGGCGGTGCCGGCGACCGTGCTGTAGCCGTTGGACGCCCGGACCTATAGATATTGGTATAACTGCATCGGCAGCGCCATCATTTGCGGGCGGCGACCGATGGCTTTTGCCCCCGGCGCGCGAGCGTCCGTCCATGACGGGGCGCTACTACGAGGAATTCACCGAGGGCGAAACGATCGAGCACGACAAGCGGCGGACGGTAACCGAGAGCGACAATCAGCGGTTCTGCGACATGACGATGAACCAACAGCCGCTCCACCTCGACAGTGAGTTCGCCGCCGAGACGGAGTTCGGCGAGCGGCTCGTCAACGGGCTGTACACGCTCTCGCTGGCCGTGGGGCTGACGATCCCCGATACCTCCGACGGCACCATCGTCGCCAACCTCTCGTACGACGACGTCGAGCACCCCCGTCCGGTCTTTCACGGCGACACGATCCACGCGCGCTCGACGGTCGTCGAGAAGCGCGAGACCAGCGACGGCGAGCGTGGGGTCGTCACGATGCACGTCGAGGCGTTCAATCAGGACGACGAGCTCGTCTGTGCGTTCGATCGAACCGTGCTCTCGCTGAAACGCCCGACCGAATGAGTTCGGAATCGGCACCACCGAAAAGAATATAGTACGGTGGTGTATCATACCCATCGACGTGAACGGAGCGACGGCGGGCGATTCGATGACCGAATTTACCGGCCGTCCTCGCCGACAATACACACGAAATCATGACACAGGACAAGCCATATCGAAGCGTGGCTCTCGTCGCGCTGGTGGTGCTCGCCGCGGTCGTCGGCGGCATCGCCACCGCGGGGACGGTCGCCGCCCAGGACGGCGATAACGCCACCAACGACAGCGCGAGTGAAGAGGAGTTCTACAGCCCATCCGACGATGAACCGCTGAACGTCCGCTTCAGGGACGGCGCGGCGAACACCGTCGAATCGATCGCCGAGGGCGTGCTCAATCTCAACATCGTCTACGGGCTGTTCGACGGCCCCTACGACGTCGAGATCAGCGCGCCCGGTCTCAGCGACGAGCAGATCGAGGAGGCGACCTTCGACGAGTCGGGATACGACACGCAGGACCTCGAACGAACGGATATCGTCGGGATGGATATCACCGGTCTGCCGGCCGGCAACTACGAGTTCACCGTGAGCGTCACCGACGGTGAGGCCGAGCAGACGGTGCCTCTCGAAGTCACCGGCGACGACGGCGCAGTGGCGAACGAATCGGCCGACGGGGCGAACGCATCAGCGAACGAAACGACCGAGACGGCAAACGAGTCGGCCGACGAAGCGAACGCGTCGGCAAACGAAACGACGACTAACGCGACGAACGAGACGACCGCGAACGCGTCGGCGAACACGTCGAACGCGACGACGGCCAATGCGACGGCCGAGACCGAGATCGGCACTGCGACGGCGGCCGGAGCTGACACCAACACCACGATCACGGCCGTCCCGAGCGCGCCGAACACCAGCGCCAACCACACGGTCTCGACGGTCGTCGGCGCGGATGCGGCGGGCAATCTGAGCGAGCTCACGATCGACTACGGCGAGAGCAACGCCTCGATCGGTCTCGTCGGCGGCAGCATCACTACTGCCACGCTCGGCGACCAGAGCGTCGTCAACAACACGACCGCACCGACGATCGGTGCCCAGGGTCAGAACCTCACCATCGGCTTCGACGGCACGGTCGACGCGAGCGAGGGCGACCGGCTGAACGTCACCTTCGGCGGCGTCACCAACCCGCCCGAGGCGGGCGACTACACGGTCGGCGTCGCGGTCAACAACGGGAGCAGCCAGAACACGACGTTGACCATCGGCGAGAACGCGACGGCGGGCGCAGCGACCGAGACCGAGATGGGTAGCGGATCGGCGGCCGCGACGAACGGCAACGCCTCGATCACGGCCGACCCCTCGGCAGCCGGCAACGAGAGCACCAACCATACGGCATCGATCGTCGCGGGACCGAACGCGACGGGCAATCTGAGCGAACTCACGATCGACTACGGCGAGAGCAACGCCTCGATCGGCCTCGTCGGCGGTAGCATCTCGACCGCCACGCTCGGCGGCCAGAGCGTCGTCAACAACACGACCGCACCGACGATCGGTGCCCAGGGCCGAAATCTCACCGTCGGCTTCGACGGCACGGTCGACGTGAGCGAGGGCGACCGACTCAACATGACCTACGGCGGCGTCACGAACCCGCCCGAGGCGGGCAACTACACGGTCTCGATGACGCTCAACAACGGCAGCGTCCGGAACGCGACGCTCGAAATCACCGAATCGACCGCGCCCGCCACGACCGCCAGCGGCGGAGCCGACACTGCAGCGACCGACGGCGGAGCGACGACGGCGACTGGCGGCGAGACCGCAGCCGGCACCGCCGATGAAACGGGCGGCGGACAGGCGACCGAGGCGGGCGGTCCGGGCTTCGGCATCGCCGTTGCGATCGTCGCGCTGCTCGGTGCGGCGCTGCTCGCAACGCGACGCAGCTGATCGACGACTTTTCGACGAACGGTTTTTCGGCGAAAACGGATCGGAGACGAGATCGATTACGAGATCAGCGCCGTTCGGTATCACCGACGAACACCGACTCGTGAAGGCGGCGCGTAACGGTGTCGAGCAATGATTTGAGATTCACCGTGTCGGCGCGATTGTATGCAACCAGCGTATCGAGGGCGTCCTCGTCGCCGCGTTCGTATGCGTGCCAGAGCCGGACTGCATCCCGCCCGGAGATATCCGGTCGGTCGCGCTCGATGCCGATCTCCTCCTCGATCGCCTTCAGTCCGCCAGTGAGATCGAGCTGCCGACAGGGGTACATCACGTCGAGATGTGGCTGCGTGACGTCGAGGTCGAACGAGCGTTCGAGGAAGGGGACGTCGAAGCGCTTGCCGTTGAACGACACCAGTAGATCGGCCGCGTCGAGTTCGCGGCGGACGGCCTCCTGTGTGAGATCCTTGCCGCGGACGAGCGTGGTCGTCTCGCCGGCACGATGGAAACTGACGGTCGTCACGTCGTTGTGGCGGGCGTCCAGACCGGTGGTCTCGATATCGAAAAAGCAGGCGTTCCCGCGGAAGTTCTCGTAGAGCCGCCAGCGACTGCCCGACGGGAAGGCGCGGTCGAAAAACGCCGCATCGCCGGCCGCGAGGCGATCGCGGGCGCGGTCGATGTAGTCGGTGATGTTGTCGCCCTGCACGTCGCCGACGGTCGACGGTTCGAAGTCGTCCCAGTGGGTGATCCCCTCGCGCCAGAGCCGGCGCTCGGTCTTCTCGCCGACGCCGCGCACGGGCACGAAGCTGTTCTCGATGCGCACGAGGATACGAGGCGACGCTGACGCCTAAGCGTTGCTCATGGAGCGTGCGAGCGCGCGTCGAGCGGCGACCAGCCGGCAGTGCGCATTTCCGTCCGGCCCGCCAACCGGGAGTGATGTCACACACGAAGGTAAACTACGACGAGACCGAGACCACGTACGGAATGCATTTCCTCCGGGAGCCGCTCGACTGCGAGGATCACGGCGTCACCGTCGTCGACGCCGAGCCGGGCTGGGAGGGCCCGGAACACGAACACGGCGACGAGGACCACGAGGAAGTGTATCTCCTCGTCGAGGGCGAGGCGACCATGACCGTGGAGGGCGAGGAGCTGTCGCTCGAAAGCGGTGACGCGGTTCGGGTCGCACCCGGCGCGACGCGACAGGTGACGAACGGGGACACCGAAAGCCAGTTCGTCATCACCGGCGCGCCGTAACCATCGAAACCGGTATCCACAGTCGGGACCGTTCCCGACCGTGAACGAGACGCATTTTCGGAAGTTAGAGCGGATGTATCAGCGTGCGCCCGTCAACGCCGACGAGGGGACGAGTCTTACCGTCGCCGAGGGCACGGCGACGCTCGACGTCCCGATCTCCTCGGAGAGTCATCATCCGCTCGGTGCGGTCCACGGTGCAGTGTATTTCAAAGCGCTCGACGATGCGGCGTTCTTCGCGGCCAACTCGCTCGTCGAGGACGTCTTCGTTCTCACGACGAACTTCACGATCCATCTCGAACGCCCGGTCTCGGACGGGACGATCCACGCCGAGGGGCGCGTCGTCAACGACAACCCGAATCAGTTGATCGCCGAGGCGGTCGCCCACGACGACGCCGGCAACGAACTCGCGCGTGGTTCCGGTGTCTTCCAGCGAAGCAACAGCGAACTCACCGCCGACATCGGCTACGAGTGAGCGACGGCGCTCGATACCGGCGGTTCAGAGAATCGTGCCGTGTTTCTTGTCGGGCAGCGATTTGTCGATCCCCTCGTAGAAGTCGAATCGTGCGGCGAGTTCCTCGCGGAGTTCGCTCGGCGGCACGATGTCGTCGATGACGACCTCGCTGGCCATCCGGTGGGCGTCGATGTCCTCGCGATACTCCTCGCGGAGTTCCGCCTCGCGCGCTGCGCGCTCCTCGTCGTCCTCGATATCGTCGAGGCGGTTCCGATAGACGGCGTTGATCGCCGCTTCGGGGCCCATGATGGCGATCTCGCCCGACGGGAGCGCGAGCGTCGATTCGGGGTCGTAGGCCGGCCCGGACATGGCATAGATGCCCGCGCCGTAGGCCTTCCGGACGACGACACATTGTTTGGGAACCGTCGCCGAGGAGGTCGCGTAGATCATCTTCTTGCCCTGTTCGAGGATCCCCTCCTTCTCGACTCCCGAGCCGGCCATGAACCCCGGTGTATCGCAGAGATAGAGCAGCGGGATGTTGTAAGCGTCACAGGTCCAGATGAACTCGGCGGCCTTCTCGGCCGCGTCGGGGAAGATCGCGCCCGCGCGCTGGGATGGCTGGTTCGCGACGATCCCCACCGGTCGGCCGTCGATCCGCGAGAACGCCGTGATGATCTCCGGGCCGTACTGTTCGCGGAGTTCGAGCACCGACCCCTGATCGGCGACGCGATCGATGAGCTCGTGCATGTCGTAGCCGCGGTTCGGCCGCTCGGGCACCACCGAATCGATGCCCGCTGGCGAGCGGGATGGCGGACGCGAGTCGGATCGTGGGGGTTTCTCGTCGGAGTTGTCGGGGAGGTAGGTGACGAGTTGAGCGACGAGTTCGCGGGCGTGCTCTTCGTCCTCGGCCACGAGGTCCGCACTGCCGGATTCGGCGGCGTGGACCTGCGCGCCACCCAACTCCTGGAGATCGATCTCCTCGCCGGTGACCATCTCCACCATCCGCGGGGAGGCGATGGCCATCGCGCTCATCCCCTCGACCATCACCGTGAAGTCGGCGAACACGGGCGTGTAGGCTGCGCCGGCGATACAGGGGCCGTAGAGCACGCAGATCTGAGGGACACGCCCCGAGAGCATCGAGTGGTTGTAGTAGTACTTCCCGATCCCTTCCCTGTTGGCGAAGAATCCGGTCTGCTGATCGATCCGGCCACCCGACGAATCCATCAGATAGAGAACCGGCTTGCCGGTCTTGAGCGCGCGCTGCTGCATACGGAGGAACTTCTCGACGCCCTTCTCGGCCATCGAACCGGCCTTCACGGTGAAGTCGTTGGCCATCGCGTGGAGCGTTCGCCCCTCGAACTCGGCGGCCCCCGTGAGCAGCCCGTCGGCCGGCAGTTGATCCTCGCTGTCGAAGTTGGCGAACTTGCCGTCCTCGAACGAAAACCCGTCGTCGAACCAGAGATCGAGACGGTCGCGGACGAACAGTTTGCCCTGGTCGTCCAGGCGGTTCTTGTACTTCTCCGGTCCCCCTTGTTCGATGTCGGCGATCTCCTCGCGGAGCAGTTGCTCGCGCTCGGTCGGCCCGCCCGTGGTCGATGCCCGCGATCCGCCCGCCCCGTTGGTTGCGGATCGATCGTCGCTCGCCGGCGGTTCGGCGGTCGTCGCGGGCGCGTCGCCGTCGCCGACGTACACCTCGATCGCCGTGCCGGTGTGTTCGGCCAGCGCGCTGCCGATGACGCGTGCCTCCTCGTCGCTCGCCCCCTCGCCGATGCGGATCTCCATACCGATACTGTGCAATAATTGCGGAAAGACTTTTCCATGTCGTCGACCCGACCGGATCGAACGCGGACGGCGAAACGGTTTGTCCGTCGGCCGTGTCGATGCCGATGAATGACGGGCGACAAGCGCGCCATCAGGGACGGCTACGACGCGATCGTCGACGAGTATCTGGCCCATCGCACGAACGAACACGCCGATCGACCCCATCTCGACTGGCTGTGCGACCGACTCGCCGACGGCGCACGGGTGCTCGACGCCGGCTGCGGCGCGGGCGTGCCGGTCGCCGAACGCCTAGCCGCCGATCACGACGTCGTCGGCATCGACTTCTCACGCGAACAGCTCCGCCGCGCCCGCGAGGACGTCACGCAGGCGGGGTTCGTCCAGGGTGACATGAACGCGCTCGGATTCGCTGACGACAGTTTCGACGCGATCTGTGCGTTCTTCTCGCTGATCCACGTTCCGCTCGACGAACATGCCTGCGTCGCGGCGGCGTTCCATCGCGTGCTGCGGCCCGGCGGATTGGCCGTGCTCACCGTCGGCGGCAACGAAGGGTGGGACGGCAACAACCCCGACTGGCTGGAGACGGGCGTCGAGATGCGCTGGAGCTTCCCCGACACCGAGACGAGCGCGCGCCAGTTCGCCGATGTCGGGTTCGAGATCCACGAAACGCGGTCGATCGAGAACAGTACGTTCGAAGTGCTGTTCGCCGAAAATAGCGAGGATTAGTCGTCGAGCGCCGCTTCGAGCCGGTCGATCAGTCCCTCGTTGCCGACGTGAACCGGAACCCGTCCGTGAAGTCCGTCGGGGTCGACGTCGAGCAGCGATTCGTTGCCATCCGAGGAGCGACCGCCGGCCGACTCGACGATATACGCGATCGGGTTGCCCTCGAACTGAAGGCGGAGTTTGCCCTCGGAAGCCGAGTCGAGCGCCGGGTAGGCGAAGACCCCGCCGTAGGTGAGCACCTGGTTCACGTCGCCGATCATCGCGCCGCCGTAGCGGAGTTTGAGCGACGAGTCCGACTCGATCTCGCGGGCGTAGTCGGTGAACTCGTCCGTCCAGTCGGGCACGCGTCCGCCGAAGCCGTAGACGGTCGGTTCGTCAGGGAGCGAGACGTCCTCGCGCACCGTGTGGCGCTCGCCGTCCTCGACGACGGACTCGGTCGCGGTGTCGTCGACGGCGGTCATCATCGTCGTGATCGGGCCGTAGAGCGTGTAGGCCGCCCCGATGAGATCGTGGCCGCCGGCCGGGAGCTGGGCGTCGTAGATCCCGACGATCGTCCCCATCGTGTTGTTCGGCTTGATGTTCGAGGAGCCGTCGAGCGGGTCGACCGCGACCGAGAGCCCGGAGCCGTCGCCGACGATCTCCTCGCGCTCCTCGCTCGCGTAGCTGCCGACGCCGTCGATCGCGAGCAGGCGCTCCTCCAGGAGCTGGTCGGCGTGGACGTCCGCCGCGAGCTGCTCCTCCCCGCTCGGGTTCTCACCCTCCTGATACTCGCGCCGGCCGACCAGTCCCTCGCGGATCTCGGGGGCCGTCTCGGCGATCGTCGTGAAGACCGACTCGATGGTGTCCATTACGAGAGCGCGGCGTCGACGGACTTGCCCTCGTGAATGACCGCTTCGAGCGCATCGAGCAGTTGGGTCGGGTTCTCGCGCTGCCAGACGTTCCGGCCGACGGCGAGCCCCGCACCACCGGCGTCCATCACGGCCTTGACGTTCTTGAGGAACGCCTCGTCGGAGACCTTGGAGCCGCCGGACATGACGACCTTCGCGCCGTTCTCCCCGCCGGCGGCCTGGACGGTGTGTTCCATCGCCTCGCGGCTACCGGGATACTTGACCTTCGCCACGTCGGCACCGAGTTCGAGCGCCTCGCGGGCGGCGTAGGAGATGGTGTCGGCGTCGGAGGCGTTTCTGAGCCCCTGGCCACGGGGGTACGACCACATCACCATCGGGAGATCGTGTGCACGGGCGGCCTCCTGGGCGTCGCGGAACTCCTCGGCCATCTCGATCTCGCTGTTCGACCCTCCATATAGAGTGAACCCCACGGCGTCGGCACCGATGTCGGCGGCGTAGTCGACCGTGCAGTTCACGGCGCTGTCGGGTTCGCCCATCCAGAGGTTCGAGGTGCCATTCAGTTTCGTCAGCAGCGAGACGTCGTCCTCGTAGGAGGGGTAGTAGCCCTCGGCGAGTCCCTTCTGGACGGCGACCGAGGTGACGGCGTCGTGGGTCGCCACGTCGAAGACGGTCTCGGGAGCCATCCGTTCGGGATGCTCGGTGAAGTCCGACGGGCCGTGTTCGAGGCCGTGATCGTAGGCGAGGATCAGGATCTTGCCGTCGCGCGCGAGCGGTGAGTCTTCGAGCGAGAGCATATCCGAAGTGTCCACCGACAGCGACAAATAGTTTGCGTGAGCGCAGCGCCACGGTCCCCGAGAACGGGCAGATTATAAACATGGCTCCCCCAGAGTGGACGGAATGAGCACCGGCATCACGATGGCCTCGATGTCCTCCTATGCGATTCTGGGCTGTGGCAGCGTGGGCTACGCCGTCGCCGAGGAGCTCGTCGACGAGGGCAAGGACGTCCTCATCGTCGACGTCGACGAGAGCCGCGTCGAGGCCCTGCGTGACCAGGACATGAACGCCAGGACCGCCGACATCGCCGACGAGGGGGTGCCCGAGGCGGTCGCCGATCGGGACGTGCTGCTCGTGCTGTCGACGGACATCGACGCCAACGAGGCGGCCATTGCGAACGTCCGCGAACGGGGCGACGAACAGTTCGTCATCGCGCGCGCCTCGGACCCGGTGACCGCCGACGAGCTCCGCGAGGCGGGTGCCGACGCCGTCATCAACCCCTCGTCGGTGATCGCCGACGCCGCGCTGCGCGCGCTCGAAACCGGCGAACTCGAACACAAGGCGGGGCTGCTCGCCGACGTACTCGACGACACCGAACAGCGCCTGGCCATCCTCGCCAACGACAACCCTGGCCCGGACTCGATCGCCAGCGCAGTCGCACTCCGGGCGATCGCCGAAGCGCGCGGCATCGACGCGGACATCCTCTACGAGGGCGAGATCGGTCACCAAGAGGACCGCGCGTTCGTCAACCTCATCGGTGTCGATCTACAGGCGCGCGCCGACGTCGACTTCGGGGAGTACGACACGCTCGCGCTCGTCGATCACGCCCAGTCGATGGAGGAGACGATCGACCGGCCGATCGACGTCCTCATCGACCACCACGAACCCGACGGCGACTACGAGGCGGCCTTCTCCGACGTGCGCGCGAACGTCTCCTCGACGTCGACGATCATGACGAAATACGTCCAGGAGTTCGATCTCGGCCTCGACGATACCGTCGCGACCGCGCTGCTCTACGGCATTCGCGCCGAAACGCTCGACTTCAAGCGCGATACGACGCCGGCCGATCTGACCGCCGCCTCCTATCTCTACCCGTTCGCCGACCACGACACCCTCGAACAGGTCGAATCGCCGTCGATGTCGCCCGAGACGCTCGACGTGCTCGCCGAGGCGATCGGCAACCGCGAGGTCAACGGCTCGTATCTCGTCTCGAACGCCGGCTACATCCACGATCGCGACGCGCTCGCACAGGCCGCCCAGCAGCTCCTGAACCTGGAGGGGGTGAGCACGACCGCCGTCTTCGCCATCGACGACGAGCGTATTACCCTTTCGGCGCGCTCGAAAGACATCCGCATCAACATCCGGAACGTGCTCGAAAGCGCCTTCGAGGAACACGGCGAGACGGTCGGCCACTCGACGGACGCGACGGTGTCGATCCCGCTCGGCATCTTCACCGGCATCGAGACGACCGACGACAACCGCGAAACGCTGCTGGCGCTCACCAAACAGGCCGTCCGGCGCAAGCTCTTCGACGCACTCGGCGTCGACGACAACGGAAATTAAACGGTGGCTTCGGCCTCTGTCTCCTCGCTCGGTTCGCGCAGCCGCTCGATCGCCTCGGTGACGAGAACGATGTCGCCAACCGACCGCACCCACCGGAACGGGACGACGACGCCGCTGGCAGTACGCGCACGCCCGGTGAGCAGTTCGCGGTTCAGTCCGCCGACCGCCAGGCCGGTGACGATCTCGCGATCGAGATCGAGGCGGACGTCCTCGACCTCGCCGACGAACAGACCGTTGTTCGAGTAGACCTCACGGCCGACGAGCGAGTCGATTTCGGCTTCCGTCGCATCCATACGCGAACGTACGCCGACGGGGACTTAACTGTTGGCGAGTTCGACCGGCTACGACTCGGCGAAGGGGTTGTACGCGCCGTTGATATCCCACTCGTGGATGCAGTGGCTGCGACCGCTCTCGACGATCCGCCAGTTGTCGGTCGCCTCGTCCCAGACGTCACGACGACCGCAGCGTTCGCATTCGCGCTCGTCGGGCGGGATGGCCGTCTCGTTCATGCGGGCCGTTCGCGGCCATGCACATCAACCCCACGGACGGCGACGAGCGCCCATCAGAAATCGGGAAGATCGTCCGGCGCGTCGTAATCTGCCTCCCAGTCGATATACTCCTCCTTGAGCACCTCACAGACGAGCTGGCCGAGTTCGGTGAGACCTGCGTTGATCGAGGAGACTTCGCCCCACGAGTCGAGATCCGGATGGAGATCGCGTTCCTTCCAGTCCTCGGGCAGGCCGGGGGCGTGGTAGCCCACGCGATCGGCGAAGTCGTCCCAGAAGAAATCGAAGCGATTGACGAGCCCGAGATCGCGGACGATGGCGAACTCGCGTTCGTCCATCTCGGTGTCCGCCGCCCAGTGCTCGAACGCCTCGTCCCACGCGCCGGCGTGGAGGAAGGATTCGAGTTCGTCGCGGCGATATTCGTCGCCGCCGACGTCGGCGTCCTCGTAGGCGTCGGCGTCGACGCCCGCTTCGAGCGTCGGCGGTGGTGGCGTCTCGACGGCGAGGCTCATACGGAGCGATGGCGGCCGGCGCTGATAAAGCGTTTCCCGTCGCCGTCGCGCGAACGTTGCCACGAGCCCGCAGTCTTTTGACTGGCCGGCTACAACCCATCCCGATGAGTGACGGCGAGGCGGTCGACGAAACGGGACGACCGAATATCGCGGTGCTCGCGTCCGCCGACGGGGCGGCCGACGTCGTCGAGACGGTACGAGCCGCCGGCGGCGTCGCCGGAACCGCCACCGCGGAGACGGTCGCCGGAACCGATCTCGTGATAGCGCCCGCCGGCGATGCGATCGCCGCCCTCGCCACGGCGGACGTCGCCACACCTATCTTGCCGATCACCGACGGTCTCCGTCCCGAAACCGCCGAGCGGCTTCTCGACGGGCAATACACCGTCACGGAGCGGCCGCTCGTGGCCGTCGAGACCGACGGCGGGATCGCTCACGCGCTTTCCGACGTCACCCTCGCGACGGCGGCCGCGGCGACGATCTCCGAGTTCTCACTCGACCGGCCGGACCGGAGCACACCGATCGCCCGATTTCGCGCCGACGGCGTGGTCGTCACGACGCCGGCGGGCAGTCGTGGCTACGCCCACGCCGCTGGCGGGCCGATCGTCGCCCACGGGAGCGACGTGCTGACCGCCGTCCCGATCTCACCCTTTGCGACCGATCCCGACCACTGGGTCGTGCCGCTAACCGATCTCTCGCTCACCGTCGAGCGCGACGACGCCGACGTGGAGCTGCTGGTCGACGGGCGGACGGTCGAGACGGTCGATCCGGGAGCGCCGGTGAAGCTTGCGCGTGCCGGAACGCTGCCGGTCGTCTCGTTGCCCGATGGCGACCGGGAATGAGAAACCTTCTAATGGAGTCGCGTTGGACGATACCCTATGAATCCGCTCTCGCTGTTCGGCCCGGTCGATGCCGTGCTCGGTAGCGGCGAGCCACCGCTGATCGTCTACGTGCTCGTCGTGCTCGCCGTGGTGAACCTCGCGACGCGTGCGCTCTCGCACCGCTCGAACGTCTCGCAGGCGGACGAAGGCGATGCCGACGCCATCGAACAGCATCCCGCCCACATCGCCAGCACCATCCTGCTCATCCTCGGCTCGTTCTACCTCGGTACCGTCGAACTCCACTCGGGGATGGTGCTGTCGGTGCTCGTCGTCGGGATGTTCGTCACCGACTTCTTCGAACTCGAAGCCAGACGCGTCGAGGTGCGCAACGATCGCGAGATCGGCCAGCCGAAGGCGGCCGTCGCCGCCTCCGTGCTCGTCGTGCTCTATGCGGCCTACCTCAGCGTCTTCTTCGTCATCGCCCCGCTGTGGAACGCCGTCGTCTGAGACGACGCGAGCGATCGAACCACGCTGTCGAGAACGGTTTTGCGACGCGTTGGAATGGGACTGTTTTTACTTCGTTCGGTGGGCCATGATCAGCGCGCGCTCGTCCGCGAGTCAAGCGAGGCACGAACAGAGTGAGTTTCTCAACTGACGGGCACCAGTGTGGATCGGCGTGCAGGGCTACGCGAGCGCAGCGAATGAGTGATTCGGCCGAGTGGTCTGTGGCTGTCACGGTGCAGTTGGCGACAGACCGGTATAGCCGAACATACTGCGCTCTCGACGAATCGGAATGAGCCTGTAAACTGGATACCATACAGAACTATCTCAGTACCGAACAGCAGTACGTCGTCGAACCATCGAGAGCAGTGAGAGACAGCTGCAATCGCTGCTCGTGGATGTGACGGTCGACAGAAAATGCAGATCGAATCAGTTCGACGAGCGACGGTCGCGCAGCGCGGCACGGGCCTGCCGGCCGGCCGGGATGAGCACCCAGAAGGTGATCGCGCCGAAGATGGCGAACCAGAACAGCGCCTCGCGCAGGGTGAGTGCGATGTTGCCGTAGATCGCGGGATCGGTTGGGACCTCCGCGATGAGCTGCGTGCTCTCGAACCCCTCGGTCGTGTACCAGCCGGAGAAGACCATCCAGCCGAACAGCCCGCCACAGAGAGTAGCGAGCCCCTTGATGAATTCGTCACTCATTGTCCGATTCTCCACCGCTGTCGTCTTGAGCCTTTCCCATCCCCTCGGTGCGAAAGCGCGTGCCGAGGACGTAGATGCCGGCTCCGAGCGCGATGAAGCCGATGCCGACGAGCGCGCTCACGAGCGTGAACAGACTCCCGCCGGCGTCCGCGAGCCCGATCGTCTCGAACAGCACCGAGAGCGGTCCGGCACCGCCGGTGGCGGCGTCGAGAAAGCCGAACCCCAGAATGACGCAGACGATCGCCAGCAGCGTCGAGAACACCGTCACCGCCTTGTAGGCGCGCAGCGGGACGACGATCTCGCGCGACTCGCTCGCGCCCTCGCTGTCGTCGCTCACCGCGGTGGCCGCAGCCGGTAGTACCGCCGGTTGAGCTCGAACATGTAGCCCTCACGCATCGCCTTCAGGATCGCGTAGGTGATGAACCCGGCCACGAACGGCAGGAGGAACGTCATGTCGAACAGCAGGTGGACGTTCACCCACGCCGGCCAGAGGTTCTTGATCGACAGCCCGCTGATCATCACGGCGAAGACGACGCCGAAGACGCCGACGGCCGACCAGAACGGCTGCTCGACGGGCCGGCGCGCGCTCCCCTTGTTCAGGAACGGCACGAGGGCGATGAACCCGACGACGACCAGGTTGGCGAGCACGCCGTAGGTGGCGTCTTTCATCAGCTTCTGGCCGCCGAGGATGGCGAGATCGGGGTTCAGCGGCCCGAGTTTCAGCAGGCCGAACGACCAGTAGAGATACCAGTCGGGCAGGATGATCGCCGGCGTCGTCGACGGATCGGCCGGCGCGCCGAGATGCGGCGGCAGCGCGGCCGCCAGAAAGAGGATCAGGCCGACGAAGAAACTCGTCAGCGAGAGGTTGCGGATCATCTCGTGGGGCCACGTCGGGAACGCGAGCACGTCACGCTCGACGTAGCTCGACTCCGTTCGCAGATCCTGATCCTCGCGCCGGGAGCGCTCGAAATACTCGTAGGTGAGTCGCGAGAGCCCCTGGCGGCGCTCCTTGCGTTCGCGCCACGTCGGTGTCTCATCGTCCGGCGCGACGATACCCGCGCCGTCGGCGGCGACCTCCTCGGTGGCGTCTGTCGTGTCCTCGGTGTTGGTAGTGTCTGTCATTGTACTAGTGTGGCTCCGCGATCCCCTGCATCCAAACGATCCCGATGTGGACGGCGATCAGCGACGTCACGACGAACGGCAACAGGAAGACGTGTAACAGATACATCCGCATGAGCGTCGCCTGTCCGAGCGCGAACCCGCCGAAGATCAGCTGGGCGACCCACTCGCCGATCAGCGGAATCGAGAGGCTCATCTCGACGCCGATCTGGCCGGCCCAGTAGGCGAGCTGGTCCCACGTCAGCAGGTAGCCCGTGTAGCCGAACACCATCGTCAGGCTGATCAGGACGATGCCGAGGATCCAGTTGAGTTCGCGCGGCTCCTTGTACGCGCCGGTGAAATACACCCGCAGCATGTGCAGGAAGACGGCGGCGGTCATCACCTGCGCCGCCCACCGGTGGAGACTCCGGAGGAAGAACCCGAAGTTGAGATCGGTCATGATCATCGTCAGCGCGTTGTAGGCCGCCGACGGATCGCCGGCGGTCGATGGGGCGTAGTAGAACCCGAGCAGCGCGCCCGAGAGCGCGGCGACGACGTACGCGATCGTCGAGAAACTCCCGAGCGCGTAGAGCGGGTACCAGTACCAGAACTTGTTGTCGAGGTTGTACTGCTCGGTGTGGCTCTTCGGCATCTGGAGGTTGACCTTGTAGTAGAGGTTCTCCAGCACTTCGAGATAGTCGACGATGCGCAGGCGCTTGTCGAGCCACATCAACACCGTGAGATACGTGCTCTCGATCGGTGTCAGCTCCTTCTGCTCCATCCAGCCCGCGTGATCGTGTTCGTCGGGGCGTTCGAGACTCATGCGCTGCTCTCCCCGCCGCTACTACTCCCGCTGCTCTCGCCGCTATCCTCCGGCCGCGGGAGCGAGGTGAACTGAAGCTTCACGGGGTTGAACGGGTCGTACACCGACTGGTGGCAGGGACAGTAGACGTCGTTCGCGCCCCCGAACTTCGCGCTCTGAGCCGAGGACTTGAACCCCGGCACACAGCAGAAGTGGGTACACTTGTTCAGCCACGCGATGAACCCCTTCTCGGTACTCGCCTTGATCCACTCGGGGTGGTCGCTCTCCTTCGCGAGATCCTCGATGCGCGTGCTCCTGAGGATCTGTATCGGGGCCGTCTCCTGGGGCGGGAGATCCTCCGATCGCCAGCGACCCATCGCCGGCTTGCCGAGCCCGTCCTTGCCGATGTCGTTGCCCCACGACTCGTAATCGTCGAAATCGCTGACCTTGAGCTTGTCACCGGCGCTCAGATCGCTCATCCAGTCGTAGCTCGTCGAGGCCGACTCGGAGACGCGGAAGAAGTTGTCCTGATCGGCGTCGGGCGCGATGCCGGCGTACGTCTGGACGCCACAGTACTGGAACCACTCGCTGGAGTAGGTGATGCCGCCGAGTTGTGTCTCTGCGACCTTCACCTCCTCGTTGTCGACCGTCTTCGTCTCTACCTCCGGCCAGACGCCCTTCAGATAGCCGTCCGAGTCGATCTCGACCGGTATCTGTGGCATCCCGCGCGGTGCCGGGCCGGCAGTGTTCTCGATACCGAAATACTGCGTCGCCCCACCACCGGAGCCCGAGGAGGTGGTGGCGTATTTGATCCCGGTCGCACCGGTGATGCCGGTCGCGCCGAGCGCCGATGCACCGACGACGCCCTTCACGAACCGTCTGCGTCCCGATTCAGCCGGATAGCTGTCTTCGTCTTCTGGCATTGTTATTTCTTGTAGTACGGATAGACCGCTCGTTTCACACTGTCCCACATCCCGCCACCGGCCATGCTCGTCCCCTCCATCTGCTCCTCGCGGATGTAGAGGTCTTCCCACTTGCGCCGGCGTTTCTTGACGATCATCACGTCCGGGAGGAACTCCTTACGGTAGAGGAGGAGGACGAACGCGAGATCGACGAAGACGACCGCCAACACCGCGCCGAGATACATGTTGCCGACCTCTCTGGTCCCCCAGCCGTTGATCAGTCCGTAGGCGAACAGACCGACGAACACCACCTCGACGATGGTGAGCAACACGATGGCGACGGCCGCGGCGGTGCTCTCTCTGGCCGGCTCGTAGCGGTGAATATCGCCGTAGGTACTACCTGACGTTGACATTTTCAGTCACCTCCCTTCGCGTTCGGTGATTCGCCGTATTTCACGACGAAAAACGTGTAGACCAGCGACAGCACCATCATCAGGATGGTGGCGATCCCGACGAAGTGCGCCTGGAACGGCACGCCCATCTCCTCGGGGCTCGGTTCTTCCTCCCCACCGCCACCACCGCTGCCGCCACCGCTCGATCCGACCTCGATGGTGCCGACCATGCCCGCCGACTCGTGTGGCGTGCAGACGTACTCCTGAGCGCCGGCTTCCTGGAAGGCCGGCGTGGTGTAGCTGAACCCTTTGTCCTCGATCGGCTCGTGGCCCCAGTCGCCGTTGCTCGGGCTCACGTTGTGACCGCTCGACTCCCAGACGAACTTCACCTTCCCGCCCGTCGGGAGCGAGAGCGTCTCGGGTTCGAATTTCAGCGAGCCGCCGGGGCCGACCTTCACCGTCTTCGTCGGGCCACCGCCGCCCCCACCGCCGCCGGCGCTCTGATTGCCGCCACCGCTCTGGTTGCCACCGCCGGAGGCGTTGCCACCCCCGCCGGACGCGTTCCCGCCGCCACCGCCGGACGCATTGCCCTGCTGTGCGGCGGCGGTCCCGCTGGCGGCGGCCGAACCACCTGCCGCGGCGCTTGCTGCCAGCAGAAAATCCCGCCTGTTCATGTGTATCCACACTCTGGACTGGCTTCGCATAAGTCCACCGGATGCGGGTATCGCACCTCAGACGGAGGAGGCCGAGTCGTCCAGTTCGTCCGTCTGTGGGTCGTCGTCGGCACCCTCGACGGCGGAAGCGTCGGCCGGCTCGCGATAGCGCTCGGGGAGGAACTCGGGGCGCTCGTCGGAGCCGATCCCGACCGCACGCAGTCGGTCGCGGTACTCCTCCGAACGGAACTTGTCGGAGAGCCGCGCGTTCGCCACCTGGACGAACAACAAAATTGCGACGAGGGCGAACACGATCCCGGCGACCGGCGCGAACAGCGTCTCGACGGGGAAAAAGACCCACGCGACGATGAGTCCGAGCCCGGCCAGCAGCTGGGCGGCGGCGACGAGCTGGAGCATCCAGTTACCGAGCTCGCCACCGCCCTCCGGAACCGCCGACGGTTCCGGCAGCAGTTCGCCCTCCGGCGGCTCGGCGACGTCGTAGTCGTCCATCGAGCAGAGCGCGACGGTCGGTTTGACGTCCCGCAACACCGTGCCCCGCCCCTCGACGCTCCCGTCGGGGTAGACGACGGCATAGCCCTCGTCGGAGTAGGCGAGCAGCCCGTCCTCGACGCCTTCGAGCCTGGCGAAGACGTCCCGCTCGGCGATGCGATTTCTGAGATCGGCCTCGACGCGCGCGAGGAGTTCGTCGCCGGTGATCCACGAGTCGGCGTCGAAGGCCGCGTCCCACTCGTCGGCGCTCATCTGGGCCATGTCGGTCGGCCCGAAATCGTCGAAATCGTACGTCTCCTCGACCCGCTGGCGGAGCTGATCGGTCGAGTCAGCCGCGTCCGCGTCGGTCGCTGCGGATGCATCCTTGTTCCCGGTGTCGGCTTTCTCGCCGACAGCCGCGTCGCTGTCGGCGTCGGTGCCGCTCTCACCTGCCCGCTCGTCTCCCTCGTCCGCCGTGGGTCGGGAGTCGGCCATCGTCTTTCGTACGCCACCGATCGGGTTAGGCTTTCCGACCGCCAGCGCACGGGTTTCGGCAGCCTTTAGCGCCCGCGACGGCGATATTCCCCATGTTCGGGCTGACCGACGCGACGGTGGCGACGATCGTCGCGATACTGGTCACGGCGAGCTTTCCCTGCTTTCTCTACGGCGCGTGGATCATGATCGACACCGAGAAGGTGACGTGGGGCGTGCTCGTCTACCATCTCAAGTTCATCGTCACCGGACTGACGCTCACGACCGTGCCGCTGCTGGTCTGGATGCTCCCCCGCCTGTTCGGCCAGCTCGGTGGCGCGTCCGCCCTGCACGCCTTTCTCGGGCTGCAAGCCTACGCGCTGCTCGCGTTCGCCTTCACGGGGATTGTCCGCATCTTCCGGGCGAAACGGAAGTACAACCTCTATCACGACTACGACGAGGACGTGCTGCTCTCGGAGATCGGCTCCGACCGGATGGATCACTGGCGAAACCGGCTGCGCATCGGCGTCTTCGGCTACGTGATCTTCTGGCTGCTGGCCTATCTCGTCGGCATCGCTCGCTTCGCGTTCGCCTATTTTTTCTGATGAACGGTACACCGCCCGACGGAGGTCGGACGGTGGATGCCACGTGCAGCCCCGCCGGCTGCGTCTCGTCGCTCGACCCCCACACAAAAACCACCGTCGATCGTTCGTTCGTTTTGCGACGAAACGACACGGAACCGTCCGAAACGACTCAGGCCCACTCCTCGCCGCTGGCGAGGTCGGTCGACGAATCCACCTTCGACGACGGACAGATGTCTTCGAGCACACAGTCCCCACACTCCGGGTTGCGCGCCGTGCAGGTCGCCCGTCCGTGGTCGATGAACAGATGCGTGAACGCCTGCCAGCGTTCGGCGGGGACGAACTCCATCAGGTCTTCCTCGATGCGCTCGGGTCGCTGCTCCTCGGTGAGTCCGAGCCGTCGCGTCAGCCGCTGGACGTGCGTGTCGACGACGATTCCCTCGACCACGTCGTAGCCGTGCTGGAGGACGACGTTCGCCGTCTTCCGGCCGACACCTGGCAGTTCGGTGAGTTCGCCCATCGTGTCGGGAACGTCTCCGTCGTACTCCTCGACGACGATCTGAGCCGACTCACGGATGTAGCTCGCCTTGTTGTTGTAGTAGGTGATCGAGTTCAGCGCCTCGGCGAGTTCCTCCTGAGGTGCGTTCGCGAACGCTTCCGGCGAGGGGTAGCTCTCGAAGAGCTCGTCGGTGGTCTCGTTGACCCGCGCATCGGTACACTGTGCGGAGAGGATCACCGCGACGAGCAGTTCGAACCGATTCGAGAAATCGAGCGAGATGGTCGTGTCCGGATACTCCGCGTCGAGACGGTCGATAACGGCAGTGGCCTGTGCCTCACGCGAATCGAGCGGCGTGCCCATGTGCCGCGTCCGATCGAGCGCGGTTTGAGGCGTTCGGTTCCACGGATGGCACGTTCGCCTGTCCGTTCCGGGACGTTTATTCGCGCGTCGCCCGCCACACGGGTATGAAAGCCACTGCGCGGGCACACCCGATCCAGGGGCTCGTGAAGTACCACGGAATGCGCGACGACGAACTCAGACTCCCCTATCACGACTCGATCAGCGTCTGCACCGCGCCGAGCAGCACCACGACGACCGTGGCGTTCGACGAATCGCTCGACGAGGATCGGTACGTCATCGACGGCGAAACGGTCGACGGGCGGGGTCGCGAGCGCATCGAAGCGGTCGTCTCGCACGTTCGCGAGCGCGCGGGAATCAGCAGCCACGTACGCTTCGAGAGCGAGAACGACTTCCCGACGAACGTGGGCTTTGGCTCCTCGTCGTCGGGCTTCGCGGCGGCGGCGCGGGCGCTCTGTGCGGCGGCGGAACTCGATCTCTCGCTGCCGGAGATCTCGACGGTCGCGCGGCGCGGGTCTGCCTCGGCTGCACGCGCGGTGACGGGTGGGTTTTCCGATCTCCACGCCGGGCTGAACGATACCGACTGTCGCTCGGAACGCATCGAGAGCGGCCTCGAAGACGATCTCCGGATCGTGAGCGCGCTCGTGCCCGCGTACAAGGAAACCGAGGAAGCCCACCGCGAGGCCGCCGATAGCCACATGTTCGAGGCACGCCTCGCCCACATCCACGGCCAGCTCGCTGAGATGCGCGACGCGCTCCGTAGCGACGATTTCGAGCGGACGTTCGAACTCGCCGAGCACGACTCGCTCTCGCTCGCCGCGACGACGATGACCGGTCCCTCCGGCTGGGTCTACTGGCAGCCCACGACGCTCGAAATCTTCGACGTGGTGCGCGATCTCCGCGAATCGGGCGTTCCGGTCTACTTCTCGACCGACACCGGCGCGAGCGTCTACGTCAACACGACGGCCGAACACGTCGATCGCGTCGAGAGCGCCGTCGCCGACTGTGGCGTCGAAACCCGAACGTGGGAGGTCGGTGGCCCCGCGCGCGTCCTCGACGAGTCGGAAGCCTTGTTTTAAATCAACGATTACAACTACGCGATTGCGGTGGCGCGCGGGAGCGCCGTAGGCGCGACTCGCGCGAGGGATGAGCGAACGACCGGGGGAAGTGAGCGAATCGGCTGGGGAGGATGTGGTGCGGTACGATTCGGTGGTGGAAGGTCAGGTGTTGAACCGCGAGCGAGGCGAAGCCGAGCGAGCGGGAGTTTTTAGTCCAGGTTTTTGCGAACCCGCGAGCGGAGCGAGCGGGTGAAGTAAAAAAGTGGGAGGTGAGTCGGCTGGGGAGGGTGTGGCTTGCGGTCCTCAGTTGTAACGTGCGAGTGCGGAACTCCGCGATAGCGCATTATCAAAATACCCATACTAAGAATGAGAACACGACTCGGGGAGAGGAATATCTGAAGAACCGCATTCTCAAGCCATATAACCGACTAGCTCCTACGGTCAACGATGCGAATTGCCGTTCTCGGGGCCGGCTACGCCGGTCTCACGCTCGCCCGCCAGCTGGAGAAGGAGCTGCCCGAATCGGCCGAGCTGGTCGTCGTCAACGACCGGCCGGACCATCTCGTCCAGCACGAACTCCACAGAGTGGTTCGCCGGCCGGCGCTCGCCGACGAGATCACGGTCGCGCTCGACGACGCCCTCGACCGTGCGACCGTCCGCGTCGCGCGCGTCACGGACGTCGACCACGAACAGGGTGTCGCCGAGCTCGACGACGACCAACTAGAGTACGACGTCGCTGCAGTCTGTCTCGGTGCCGAGACGGCCTTTCACGACCTACCCGGCGTCGAGGAGCAGGCCACGCCCCTGAAGCGGCTGCCCGACGCTGCCCGCATCCGTGAGGAGTTCCTCGATCTCGATGCCGGCGGCCGGGTCGTCGTCGGCGGTGCGGGGCTCTCGGGCGTGCAGGTGGCGGGCGAGTTGACCGCACTCGCGCGCGAGGAGGAAATCGACCGCGAGGTACTCCTGCTCGAACGCCTCGACAGCGTCGCCCCCAACTTCCCGGCGGCGTTCCAGGAGGCGGTCCGCGAGGAACTCGAAAGCCGTGGCGTGGTCGTCCGGACCGGACGGGCCGTCGAGCGCGCCACCGACGAGACGATCGAGTGCGAGCACGAGACGATCGACTACGACCAGTTCCTCTGGACCGGCGGCATCCGCGGACCGGGCGCACTCTCCGGCGAGCGACCGATCGTGTCCGACACGCTCGAACTCGGTGGGGATACGTTCGTCGTCGGCGATGCCGGGCGGGTCACGGACGCCGATGGGGCAGCAGTGCCCGCGAGCGCCGCGGCGGCCGTGCGCGAGGCACACAGCGTCGCCGGGAGCATCGTCGATATCGTCGAACACGATGGGACTGACGAGATATTCGATCCGCGGCCGGAGCGGTTCAGGTTCGACGCGCCGGGCTGGCTCGTCAGCGTCGGCGACGGCGCAGTGGCACAGGTCGGACCGACCGTCTTCCGCGGAACGGCGGCGAAAGCGATGAAGACCACCGTCGGCGCGGGCTATCTCTCCTCGGTCGGCGCGATCGCGAACGCCGCCGATCTCGTTCGCGAGGAGCTGGCGAGCGACTGACGACGATTATCGAGGGTATTATAGGCGGCACGCCGGCTGATTGAGGTATGACCAGACGCGTCGCACTGAGCGTGGTGCTCGCAGCCATGCTGTTGCTCGCGGGCTGTTCACAGCTCGCGACGGCTCCGAACGAGGCCGGCGAGACGACCACCGTCGAATCGAACGCGACCACGACCGACGTGGCCGAGACGACGCAGACGGCGACCCAAGCGCCGACGCCGACGATCCAGGGACAGGTGGCGACCACGACGGCGTCGTCGACGCCGACCGCGACGGCCACGCCATCGCCGACAGCCACGGCGACACCGACCGCAACCGCCACAGCGACACCGACTGCGACCGAGACGCAGACGACGACCGGTGAGGCGAAACACGTCGTCATCATCGGCGGCGAGCCCGACGAGAAGGTGAACTACCGGATGACGGTCACGGGCTCGATCGAGCGTCGCGGACAGAGCTACGGCGCGCCGATCGACGACAGCGGCGTGACGCAGGACCCCGATCTCGACATCATCTCCGGCTCGACCGTCGCCGGGCGGCTCGGCGGCGGCGGTGACGCCTACCGGATCACCGGCGAGATTACGGACTTCGAGGGCGGGGACAACGTCGAGGTGTACGTCGACGGTGAGGAGATCGACGTCGATTCGGAGTAGCGACGGCGAGTGCTGTTTTTGAGTTGAAGACCGTTCGATACGCCGTACTGATGGATATGAAACAGAGACGGACGCCCGGGGTTGCCCGGCGTTCCGGCACGGGGAAGCCCGCGTGCCTCCTCCACCCCGCGACCCGTCGAGCGATGGCTGTCCGGCGGTCCGCTGCTCGCTTCCGCGCCTGACGGACTGCCGCCGACTAACCGCGGCCGGTCGTCCCTGCGGACGAACGCCCACGGACCGCCGCCCCCGACGGACGAGGCTTCGACGTTGGCTTGCGGGGCCCGTGCCGGTCTGTCCGGACGCGCCCAGGGTTCGGTCCCCGCTGAAGACCGTGGTGCGGGTTGAGAGCAGGGCCTAACTGCCCGACCTAGTCCGGTTCGAAATAGCTAACTCCCGCATAAGGACTTTTCGTTCCACCTTTTGCTGCACTCAGTCGCTCCCGTCGGTCGCTCCGTCGCTGTCTTCGCGCGGCTCCGCCGCGTGAATGGCCCGAGGCGCTCCGCGCCTCGCTTCGGTCACTCCTCGGCCCGCTCACTCGCGCTGCTCGTTCGCGGTACAAAATCACGACACGTTCCGCAAGCCGCTCCGCAACCACACCGCCGAAGCCCTCGCATCCCTACGGGATGCTCGCCCTTCATCCACCAGGACGCGTTCTCTCGGCCAGCAGCCACGTGCACAGACACCAGAAGTGGTCATGTCTTCAGTTGTGCCCCGCCAACGATGGCGGGAACCTCTACACGAGCGCGAGTGCGCGAGCGTACCAGGCACCGCTGGCCGGAACCACGAGCGAGACGAGGGTCAGCAGCCAGCGATGGAACTCGATGAGCGAGGTGGTCGACAGCTGGAAGACGGTGCTCTCGGGCACTGTCAGGCTCCAGACGAGCGAGACGCCGACGATCACGAGACCGAACACGAGCGCGACGCCGGCGGCGGTCGCGGGATCGGTCCGGCCCGAGCGCCCGGCGGCGAGGACGATCACCGTCACCGCGGCGAACAGTCCGGCGACAAGCGGGTTGACCGCCCCGTCGCCGTAGTAGATGCCGATCGCGCCGGCGTCGGCACCGAGATACGGCGCGAGAAGCGCCAGCAAAACGAGACCACAGCCGACGATGCCGACAAGCGGGGCGACCCGCGACCCGTCCATACCCACGTTTCGACCGGCGGCGTCTTAATCGCCCCGTTCGAGCGCGAACCAAAGAGCCACGTGGCTTCGCGCCAACCGACCGACATGGGACTCGGCAACACGGCGAAGAAGCTCCAGCGGGTGGCCGACATGGCCGAAACGCTCTACGAGAAGGTCGACGAACTCCGTACACGAGTCAACGAGGTCAAGGCACACGTCGAGACGACGAGCGAACGCGTCGAGCGTATCGAACGCGATCTCGACGACCAGCGCGCCATCCTGGATGCGCTAGCGCGCGAGCAGGACATCGACGTCGATTCACTGCTCGCCGGAGCGGCCATCGAGGAGGCCGAACCCGGCCACGCGAGCGACGCCGGATCGACGACCGACGACGCCGACGGAACGACTGCGACTGGAGAATAACCACACGTTCGCCGCTATTTCGGTTCTTCTAACCGATCCGTTCAGCAGAGTCGCTGGTGTTCGACCTTCATACAGCGATCCACGACGACCTGCCGGCCATCCGCTTCGGCGCGTTCGGTCGCCTCCTCGTCACGAATGCCGAGCTGCGTCCAGATGACGGGCGAATCTTCGCGGTCGAGCGCCGCGTCGACGATCCCACTCACCTCGTCGCTCGGCCGAAACACGTCGACGATGTCGATCTCTTCGTCCACGTCGGCGAGCGAGTCGTCGGCCTCGCGGTCGAAGATCTCGTCGGCGTGGGGGTTCACCGGGATCACCTCGTAGCCGTGCTCGCGGAGGTAGCGCGGGATCTCGTGGGCGTCCTTGCCCGGCGTCGACGAACAGCCGACGACCGCCACCGTCTCGTGATCGAGGATCGCGCGGAGCTCGTCGTCGTCAGTGACTGGCATAGTAGAGATAGGCCGCCGGCGAGGATAAGAACACCGGCCTACACGGCGACCGCGAGCCGGCCGACGACGAACGCGCCGCCCGCGAGGAACATCGCGTAGCTCAGGTGTTCCTGCCCTGCAGTGGGGTCGCCGAAGCTCTCGACGGCCGCGACGGCCATGACCAGATCGGCGATCGCGACGACGGCGAGATACGGCCAGCCGAACGTCTCCTGGAGATAGGGCAAGGGGCTGGCGAGCAGCGCGATCGCGAGCAGCGCGATCGCGAGCCAGAGCGCTGGGCGCTCGCCGATGGCGATCGGTAAGGTATGGAGCCCCTCGCGACGGTCGCCCGCGACGTCCTCGATGTCCTTGACGATCTCGCGGGCGACCGTCGACAGCGCCGCGAGCGCGAACAGCACGACGACCGCCTCGGTGATCCGCCCGACGGCCGCCGCACCGAACAGGAACGTGCTCCCGCCGAGATAGCCGACGACGAGGTTGCCGACGCCGGGCAGTCCCTTGAACAGTTCCGTGTAGGCGACGAGCGCGACGAGGTTGACGACGGCGATGGCGATGGCGACGAGCGGGAGCGCGAGCGCGAGCACGACTGCGCCGCCAAACAGCAGCACGCTGAACCACAGCGCCGCCCGGGGCGTGACCGCACCCCGAGGGATCGGGCGGTCGGGCTCGTTGATCCGGTCGATCTCGCGGTCGAAGTAGTCGTTCATCGCGTTGCCCGCGGCGGTGGCGAGAACCGTCGCACCGACGGCCGCCCCGACCGCGATCGACGCGTCGAGACCACCGGCGACGAACGCACCGATGAACGTGAGCATCCCCGCGGCGACGGCGTTGACGGGTCTGGTGAGTTCGAGCAGGCCGCGAGCACGCTCGCCGGACATGGCCCTTCTCCCGGCGGTATCCGCATAAATGGCGCGAAACGCGACGACCGGGGGATTTAACTACGACTCGGCGCAATCGAGGAGTACGGGCGCTTAGCTCAGTTTGGACAGAGTACTTGGCTTCGGACCAAGCTGTCGCGGGTTCAAATCCTGCAGCGCCCACTTATCCGACGAGCGAAATAAGTCGATAGTCGCACGCAGTTCGTTCGGAAAGAGGGAGTCGTTTCAGTAACTGTCGTAGACGGTTTTGATGATGGTGAAGTAGTCCATCCCCTCCTCGCCCTGCTCGCGGTAGGTCTCGCTGGAGGAGGCGTTCATCCCGCCGAAGGGCACGTGGAGTTCCAATCCCGTGGTGGCTTCGTTGACCTTCACGATGCCGAAGTCGATCTCGTCGACGAACCGGTTGGCTTCGTTGTGATCCTCGGTGACGATCCCTGCGGCGAGCCCGTATTCGACATCGTTGGCGAGTTCGATCGCCTCGTCCAGATCGGAGAACGTCATGATCCCGGCGAACGGGCCGAAGACCTCCTCCTGCATCACGGTCGCGTCGGAGTCGAGCCCCGTGACGACCGTCGGCTCGACGAAGTGGCCGTCCTCGTACTCGCTGCCCTCGGGCTGGCCACCGCCGTACTCGATCGTCGCGCCCTCGTCCTGTGCGGTCTCGATGTAGTCGAGTGTGGTTTCGAGCTCGCTCTCGGAGACTTTCGGTCCCATCCCGGGATCCTCGACCGAATGGCCGATCTCGACACCCTCGGCGTAGTCGACGAGCGCGTCGACGAACTCCTCTTCGACCGATTCGTGGACGAGCACGCGCTCGGTCGCGGTACAGGCCTGCCCCGTGACACCGAAGGCACCGCCGCCGACGATCCGTGCGGCCTCCTCGATGTCGGCGCTCTCGGTCACGATCGTCGGGTTCTTCGAGCCGAGCTCGGTCTGGATGCGCTTGTGGGCGTCGGTGGCCTGCTCGTAGATCATATCGCCGACCTGCCGACTGCCGGTGAACGAGACCGCGTCGACGTCCTCGTGCTGGATGATCGGCTGGCCGACCTCCTCGCCGCTCCCGGTGAGCACGTTGACGACGCCGTCGGGCACGCCAGCCGCGTCGGTGGCCTCGTCCATGCACTCGACAACCTTCAGATAGACCGTCGGTGCGTCGCCCGAGAGCTTACAGACGACGGTGTTGCCCGTCGCGAGCGCCGGGGCCATCTTCCAGGCGGGGATCGCGATGGGGTAGTTCCAGGGCGTGATCAGCCCGGCGACGCCCACCGGCTCGCGCACGGTGTAGAGGTTCTGTCCCTGCGCGCTCGGGTTGTAGCTCTCGCCGGCGTAGTCCATCGCGCGCTCGGCGTAGTAGTAGAAGATGTTGACCGCACGACCCACCTCGCCGGACGCCTCCGAGAGCGTCTTCCCCTCCTCGCTCGCGAGCGTCTCGGCGAGTTCGTCGCGGCGCTGATCCATCCGCTTTGCCGTCTCGCGCAGGAACTTCCCGCGCGCGGGACCGGGCGTGTCGGCCCACTCGTCCTGTGCGGCCGCGGCCGCCTCGACGGCCCCGTTGGCGTCAGCCTCGCTCGATTGCTGGACTTCGGCGACGACCTGGGTCGTGTCCGATGGGTTGCGCACCTCGAAGGTGTCACCGGTTTCGCTCGCGCGCCACTCACCGTCGACGTAGTTCTCGTAAGTATCTGCCATCTCCAGATGGCTACGGGACCAGGGCATACCCCTCTTTCGGCTTCGATAGCAAGCCCCACCCCGTGAAACTTTGTGGACGGCCCACCACGACCTACTATGCGCTACTACCGCACGATCCAGGACGGGGCGGCACGGCTCGTCGCCCGCGACGGCGAGAAGGCCTACGATCTCACGGCCGCACGCGAGGGGCTCGACTCGTTCGCCGCGCTGGCGAGCGTCGCCGACGTGCTCGGCACGGGCATCGACGGCGTCGTGGAGGGGTTGACCGCGGACGCGCCGCTGCTCGACGCCGATTCGGTCGCCTCGCGCGCGACGGTGCCCGCCGTCCCCGACGAAGTGTGGGCTGCCGGCGTCACCTATCAGGTCAGCAGCGACGCCCGCGAGGAGGAGAGCGGCCGTGGCGAGATCTATCAGGGCGTCTTCGAGGGTGATCGACCGGAACTGTTCTTCAAAGCCACCGCATCCCGGACGGTGGGGCCGGGCGAGAAAGTGGGGATCCGCGGGGATTCAGACTGGGACGTGCCCGAACCCGAACTCGCCGTAGTCGTCCACCGCGGCGACATCGTCGGCTACACCGTCGGTAACGACATGAGCAGCCGCTCGATCGAGGGCGACAACCCGCTCTATCTCCCGCAGGCCAAGATCTACGACCGCTGCTGTGCCATCGGGCCCGCGATCGCCTCGCCCGAAACCGTCGGTGATCCACAGGATCTCGAACTCTCGATGCGGATCGAACGCGGCGAGGAGGTCATGTTCGACGACAGCACCTCGACCTCCCAGCTCGTACGCTCGCCCGAGGAACTCGTCTCCTATCTGAATCGCCACAACCAGGTCCCCGAGCTCGCCGTCCTCCTTACGGGCACGTCGCTGGTGCCCGAAGAGTTCACGCTCGAAGCCGACGACGAGATCGCCATCGGGATCGAAAACGTCGGTCGGCTCGAAAACGGGGTAACGACGGTTTAGTTCAGAACGAGACCGTCTCGACGTCGTCTTCGGTTCCGAGATAGACGTCGTCGACCATATCGAGGAAGATCCCGTGTTCGAGTACGCCGGGGATCTGCTCGATGTCGCGGGCGGTCCCGCTGGTATCGTCGAGCCCGCCGAAGTCGCAGTCGATGACGAGATTGCCGTTGGCGGTGAACAGGGGCCCGTCCTTGCGCTCGGCCATTCGGAGTTCGGGGTCGCCGCCAACATCTCTGAGGTCCTCGGCGACGACTTCGCGTGCGTCGGGCATCACCTCCACAGGCACGGGATAGTCGAGCGGGTCGGTGGCCTTCTCCTCGTCGGTGGCGATGACGAGTCGATCTGCCATCGCGTCGATGATCTTCTCGCGGGCGTGCGCGCCGCCGCCACCCTTGATCACCGTGGGTTCCTCCTCGGAATACTGATCCGCACCGTCGATCGTCACGTCGAGTTCGGTCACTTCGTCGAGATTGACGAGTGGGATGCCCGTCTCCTTGGCGAGTTCGTGACTCTGGAGCGACGTGGCGACGCCGCGGACGTCCTCCAGTTCGCCCTCGCGGAGCAGCCGCCCGATCTCGGCGACCGCCCACGCGGTCGTGCTGCCGGTGCCGAGACCGACGTCCATCCCGCTCTCGACGACGTCCTGTGCTGTGCGCTCGCCACCCCGCCGCCGGCGCTCGTCGAAGACGCCGTCGGTGCCGCTCTTGATGCGCCGCGGCGACGGGATGATGGCGATCCGCTCGCGGATTGCCGATTCGTCCATCTCGACGCCCGCCGCATCGAGTTGCTCGCGGGCGTCTTCGACCACTTCGTCTTCGGTTGCGGCCCAAACGTGGATATCGTTCTCGTCGTCGGTGAATTCCTTTGCCATGGTTACTCCTCCTCGTCGGCGAGCGGTCCGACCGGGTCGACGTCCTCGTCGTCGCGGAGATCGTGACGCGCCTCGTTGTCGACCCGCCCGTGCAGGCGTTCGCTCCTGATACCCTCGTCCTCGCCGAAGGGGTGTTCGCCGAAGCCGTGGCGCATCATCGCGATGGCTCGGTAGGCGTGGCGTTGGTTGCCGCGTGATTTGAACAGTTCGGTGACCGACTGGCTGATGACGGGGATCGGCGTCTCGCCCTTGTACGCCTCGCTCACGAGCCAGTTGACCTCGCCGGTGTCCTCGATGTAGTTCGGAACGTCGTCGAAATCGGGTGCGTCGGACTGCTGGTTCTCCTTGCGCAGCCCCTTCTCCATCAGTTCGACCAGCCAGCTCTCGATGACCGCGCCGTTCGACCAGTTGTGGAAGACGTCGGCCATGTCGAGATCGAACTGGCCCGCCTCCAGCAGCTCGACGCCCTCGGCGATCGACTGGAGCATGCCGAACTCGATACCGTTGTGGACGAGTTTGACGAAGTGGCCGCTACCCGGCGGACCGACGTGGAGCAGTCCCCCGTCGACCGAGAGCAGATCGAGATACGGTTCGGCGATCTCGAACCCGTCCTCCTTGCCGCCAACCATGAAGCAGGCTCCCTCGCTCGCGCGCGGTGGGCCACCGCTGGTGCCCGTGTCGAGGTAGTAGATCCCCTGGTCCCACGCGCGCTCCTCGCGGCGGATCGAGTCGCGCCAGAAGGAGTTGCCGCCGTCCATCACGACGTCGCCCTCCGCCAGCTGGTCGAGCAGGTCGTCGAGTTCGTCGTCGATCATCGGGCCGGCGGGCAGCGAGAGGTAGATCACCCGTGGCGCGTCGAGTTCGTCGACGAGCGTGTCGTACGCGCCCGCGTCGTGGACTTCGACGCCTTCCTCTTCGAGCTCCGGACGGTCGGCCGTATCGAAACCGACCACCCGAACGTCCTTCTCGACGGCCTGTTTCGCGAGGTTGCCGCCGATCTTTCCCAATCCGACGATGCCGAGTTCGAGATCAGTGTCTGACATGAATGGATCCTGCTGAGCCGCTGTCGTTCGATCGCCACGATCGCTGGATCGCGTGCCGTTCGTCAATCACCTCACAGCACGAGAGTATAGAACTATCGCCTGCATTCGTCGGCCCGTCTGGGTCACTAAACGTAGTCGGCGTAGACGTCCCACGACGGGTCCGCGGCGGGCGGTTCGATCCGCTCGTCGTCGACGTACGCCCCAGTTCCCTCCGAAACCTCGCCGACGACGGCCGCGGTCGTCCCGCGGGATGCAAGCGCGTCGAGAACGGGGTCGACGCCCGAAGAATCGACCGCGAGCAGGAGCGAGCCGGCGCTGGTCGCCGCCCACGGGTCGATGTCGAGGAACTCGCAAACGGGTTCGACGCCGGGGCGCATCGGCACGCGCTCGCGATCGATGTCGAAGCGTACGCCGGTGCTTTCGGTCATCTCGCAGAGCGCGCCGCGGAGTCCGCCTTCGGTCACGTCGTGCATCGCCGTCACCGGACCGGCGGCCGCGGCCGCGAGCGCGTCGCGCACGGCCTGCGCATCGTCGAGGCGCTCGCGGGCCGTATCGAGCGTCGACTCGGGCAGATCCATCTCGTCACCGAACAGCGTCGTCAGCAGACCGACCGCCTCGACCGCGGGACCGGTCGTCAACAGGAGCGTGTCGCCGGGACGCGCGCCGTCCGGGCGAACGATCTCGTCCCGATCGCCGACGGCCATCACCGTCGCGCCGCCGACCCAGGGGAACGAACAGCCCTCGTAGCGGGCGGTGTGGCCCGCGACGACACTCGCACCCAGATCACTGGCCTCACGGTCGAACGCCTGCCAGAAAGTAGCAAATTCGGCGTCGGTCATCGACGGCGGGAGCGTGAAATCGAGCGAGAGATAGGCCGGCGGGAGCCCCGAGACCGCGACGTCGGCACAGACGACCTCGAAGGCGAACCGGCCCGCGCGCTCGAAGCCGAGTTCCGGGAGAACGGAGATCGGATCGGTGGCGACGACCAGCGATCTGTCGTCAAGATCGACGACCCCGAAGTCGACGCCGTGCTGCGGGCCGAGCACGACTTCCTCGCGCTCGGCACCGAGATGCGGGTAGATGTGTTCGTCGAAGAAGGCACCGTCGACTTTACCGTATGCTGGCATGACGGCGTTACTCGCTACCGATAAAAACGGTGTTCGGTTCGGATCGGGCCGATCAGTTGCCGACGTCGGTGGCACGCTCGACGACGTCGGGACTGTAGAGCTCCTCGAGGTCGTCGTGCTGGTCCGGACGGTGCTCGTAGACGTCCTGGAAGAGGCTGACGGGCGTCATCGACGCCTGATAGGTCGCCTCGTCCCACATCCGATCGTTCGAGACGTCCACCGAGATGCCGTCGATCTCGATGGTCGCGGCGCGCTCCATCGCGATCGCACCGGTGCCGGCATCACGGGCTTCTTCGAACTGCTCCATCGAGTCGACGATATCGTCCATGCTCGGGACGTACTCGACCATGTCGAGCAGCTCCTCGCTGAGTTCCTCCTCGTCGAGGTGGCGCTCGTCGCTCCCGACGGT
>NZ_AOMF01000170.1 GCF_000336715.1 Halococcus thailandensis JCM 13552 | reverse complement strand
CTCGCGCTGCGGATCATCTTCGCCGAGTCCTCCTCGCCCTCGACCGCCGTCGGCGAGGTGAAAAACGTCCGCACGAACTTCCGCTCGTGGAGTCGCTTGTCGTGTTCTTTTTCTTTCATATCAGTAGATGGCTGTATCGCCGCCGGGCGTCGCTGGCTGGCTATACGTGCATTCGCTGCCACGTCGCATGGACACTCGCCCAATGGACCGACGGGGTACTGTCTGTTTCGATCCGACGACGCGAACGCCGTTCGTGGCGTTCAGTCGTCGTCGCCGTCGGCCTCGGCCGTCAGCGGATCACGCTCGTCCTCCGAGAACCCCTCCGACCCCTCGATGCGCGAGCGCGCCTCGGGATCGAACTCCATCTCGATGTCCTGGAACTTGTCGACGAAGGAGAGTTCGTGGTGGCTCTCGGTCTCATGGCCGAGATACTTCTCCTCCAGATCGAACTGGCCCTGTTCGGCGTTCTCCGCGAGGTTCTTCATGTCCTCGTAGGCGGCGTGCGCCCCCGAGTGCAGCGCGAACAGCGTGATGAACAGGTAGCTGTAGCCCAGATCACCCAGTTCCTGGAACGTGAGCGGGTCGTCCTGCTCGGACCACGCGAACGAACTGGAGTAGTTGAACGCCAGATCGAGCTCCGGATGGGTCTCGTGGATCGTCTCGGCGTAGTCGACGGCGTCCTCACGGCTCGGATCGGGCATCTCGGGCCAGACGATGTCGACGCCGGCGTCGGCGTACAGCCGCCCGCGTTCGAGATGTTCCTCCCAGTCACCGTTCGCGGAGCCGTAGGCGTCCGTGCGCGCGATGATCACCGTATCCTCGCTCTGCTTGGCGTCGACGGCGGCCTCGAAGCGCGCCTGTGCGTCCTCGCGCGAGACGATCTGCTTGCCCGCGATGTGGCCACAGCGCTTCGGCGTCACCTGATCCTCGATGTGGATCGCCGCGACGCCGGCCTTCTCGTACTCGCGGACGGCGCGCTGGACGTTGTGGATGCCACCGTAGCCCGTATCGCAGTCGGCGATCACGGGGAGGTTGGTGGCCTCGACCATTCGCTTGGCGTTCTCGACCATCTCGGTCATCGTCACCATCTCCAGGTCGGGGAAGCCGAACTGGCCCAGAACGGTCGAGTAACCGCTCATGTAGGCGGCGTCGTGGCCGGCCATCTCGGCGAGTCGGGCGTCGAGGGCGTGGTACATCCCCGGCGCGAAGACGTAGTCCTGTTCGTCGAGCATTGCGCGCAGCTCGCGGGCTGCGGGGTTGTCGACGTCCTTCGTGAAGACGTCCGTGTCTCCGATGAGTTCTTTCGGCGTTGGCATGGTTGGTCTCGTGGCGGCGAACGGACCCCAGACGGGGACGGCGCGACCCGCTCGCCGACCGCATCGGCACCGACAGCGAGGAGGGTAAAAACTGTTATGATCTTTTATGATAATATTCATTAGATGGTTTTGCGATGCGGAAGGCATCTAGCGGATATAAATGTCGGATGGTAGCATGGGGGAGGCGATGGACGAGGTGATCGATGGAGAGGTGCGCCGGCACGGATGACCGGACTTTTTCCTCCCCTCGACCGAAGGCCGGCCATGCACAGGGCGCTGCGTGCGGTCACCGGCGGCCTCGTCGGGACGGTGGTGTTGAGTGGATTCCTGCTCGTTCTCGACACGCAGGCACGCGGCACACTGTCGGTCGCGGCCGTCGTCGGCCGGTTTCTCGGCATCGATGGCCGGCCGCTGATCGCCATCGCGCTGTTCGCGATCGTCACCGTCGTCCTCTGGCCGGCGCTGTTCGTCGCCGTCGAGGGGTATCTCCCGTTCGGTCCCGATCCCGCAACCCGGGCGGTGGCCTTCGCCGCCGTCATCGGGATCGTGTTCGTCGTCGTCGGCCGCGGCTCGATCACGGGTCCGATCCTCGTCATCTACGTCGGCTTTTCCGTGCTCGCCCATCTCGCCTACGGCTTCGCGTTCGGCAGCATCTACGGCCGGCTCGCTGGCTGAACGGTCATCGATGGAACCGGTCAAACCAACGGGTGGACTCACGTTTATACACGGGGGGCGAGTAGGCGAGCCATGGTTCCGGATCGACGACCGGCAGCCGTGGAGGAACGGCCATGATCGGAGGTGGTATCGTGCTGACGGTCATCGCCGTCCTGCTGGTTGCAGGCGGGACACGGTTCCTGCAAACCAAAGGCTGGTCCGCGCCGATCCCGCGCCCCGACGGCGGCTATCTCTCCGGCGGTGAAACCGACACCGAACACGCCGAGAAACAGTCGGGTCTGCTGCGCTGGCTGACGACCGTCGATCACAAGGATATCGGTATTCTCTATCTCGTCTTCGGCACCGTGGCGGCGCTGTGGGGCGGTACGGAGGCGATGATGATTCGGACCGAACTGCTGACGCCGACGGCCGACGTCTGGACCGCAGCCACCTACAACGGCCTCTTCACCACCCACGGCATCACGATGCTGTTTTTCTTCGTCACGCCCGTCTTCTTCGGCATCGCCAACTACTTCCTGCCGCTCCTGCTCAACGCCGACGACATGGCGTTCCCGCGGATCAACGCCATCGCCTTCTGGATGCTGCCGCCGTCGCTGCTGCTCGCGCGGGCGGGGCTGCCCGCCGACGCGCTCGGTAAACTCCTCTCGACGGTCGGCGTGAAGATCCCGTTTCTCGAAGCGCTCCATCCCCCCGAGACCGGCTGGACGCTGTACGCACCGCTGTCGATTCAGAGCGGAAACCCACAGGTCGATCTGCTCCTGTTGGGCCTGCATCTGAGCGGTATCGCGACCACTCTCGGGGCGATCAACTTCATCATCACTATTGTCTCCGAACGTGGTGAGAATATCGGCTGGATGGATGTCGATATTTTCAGCTGGACGATGCTCTCGACCAGTGGTATCATCCTGTTCGCGTTCCCGCTGCTGGGCAGCGCCGTCATCATGATGCTGCTCGATCGGAACCTCGGGACGACGTTCTATCTCGTCGAGGGTGGCGGACCGATCCTCTGGCAACATCTGTTCTGGTTCTTCGGCCATCCGGAGGTGTACATCATCTTCCTGCCGGCCACCGGACTGGTCAGTTTCATCCTTCCAAAGTTCTCCTCGCGCAAACTGTTCGGCTTCAAGTTCATCGTCTACTCGACGCTGGCCATCGGCGTGCTCTCCTTCGGCGTCTGGGCACACCACATGTTCACGACCGGGATCGATCCCCGCATCCGCATGAGTTTCATGTTCGTCTCGCTCGCGATCGCCGTCCCGAGCGCCGTCAAGGTGTTCAACTGGATCTCGACGATGTACGACGGCCGGATCCGTCTGACCGCGCCGATGATCTTCGCCGTCGGCTCGATCGGGACGTTCATCATCGGTGGCGTCACGGGCGTCTTTCTGGCGGCGATCCCCATCGATCTCGTGGTCCACGACACCTACTTCGTCGTCGGCCACTTCCATTTCATCCTCATGGCGATCATCCCGATGATGATGTTTGCCGCGAGCTACTACTGGTATCCGATCATCACGGGGCGGATGTACGATCAGCTCCTCGCTCGCCTGCAGGCAGTGCTTACCATCATCGGCGTCCCGATAACGTTCGGCTCGATGCTCATCATGGGCGCGCTCGGCCTGCCACGGCGCTACGCCAACTACCCCGACCAGTTCGCCCTGCTCCAGCAGATCGCCTCCGTCGGTGCGTTCATCATCGGTATCGGTGTGTTGCTCTGGCTGTGGAACATGGTGCAGTCCTATCGCGTCGGCCCGCGCGTCCGCGACGCCGACGTCTGGAATCTCAAACGCGACGACGCCTTCACCCGAGAGTGGCAGTGGTTCGAGGAGAAACTCGCCGATCGCTACGGCACCGACGGCGGCGATCCCGACGACGACTGAGTCAGGACTCCTCGGAGACGCCGCCGAGCACGCTCGAAATCCGCTCGCGCCACTCCTCGATCTCCTCGACGTCCGCCCGGAGCTCCGCGACCGACTCCTGGGTCGTATCGACGGCAGCCTCGGTGTCGTCGATGTTCTCGTCGAGCGCCGCGATGTCGTCGGCGTTCGTCTCGACGGCCGCGTCGAGGCGCTCGATGGCCGCTTCGGTCTCGCTCGTCCGCTCGTCGAGCGCCGCGAGCCCGTCCTCGATCGTCGCGATCTGATCGGTCAGATCCTCGATGAGCTGGCGGGCCGGCCCGTTCTCGTCGATGAACTCCTCCAGCGCATCGGTGTAGGCTTCGAGATCGCTGATCCGCGACTGGAGATGAGTGAGACGCACTTCGCTGCCGGCGTCGTCGGCGTCGAGTTCCTCGGCGAGTAGCTCGCGATCCGCTTCCGCGAGGTCGCCAGCGCGGAGTTCGGCCGCCAGCGCCGCCCCGACGTCGCCTTCGGCAACGCCGACGCCGCCCGTATCGACCTCGCCGTCGCGTGGCTGTCCACCTGCCGTGTTCGTTCCACCGGCCTCTCCGGCTCCGTCCGCCGCAGCCGCTTCGGCTCCCGAGATGTCGACTTCCTCGATAGCGTCGCCGCCATCGGGATCCGAAACGTCGCGATCGCCGGCGATGACGTCGCGGGCGGCCTGGCTGCTGTCGCGACCCGACGTGGCGGCCGAAGTGTCGTCGGTATCCGATCCGTCGGCAGCGGTGTCGTCGGTATCAGCTCCACTCTCGGCATCGGCCACTTCGGTAGTCGATCTCTCGCCGTCGGGATCGCCGATCTCGACCGTCGGATCGGTCATGAACCGTTCGGGGTCGTGATCGTCGGTTCGCACGCCGTAGACCGTTCGATACTCTTCGTCGGCCGCGAGGCGGTGCTCGAAGACCGCGCTGTCGCCCTCGACGGTCCAGTCGTCGCCGCCGTAGTCGGGATGGAAGCCGAGATCCGCCGCCGGAACGTCCTCGGGGATGGAATCGACCAGCCGGACCGTCGCCTCGTCGTTGCGCTCCGAACGGAGGCGGAAGTCGACCGTCGGGACGGGGAACTCCTCGGTTTCGTACGATTTCATGAGCGTGATCCCGTCCGCGGTGATCGTCCGTTCATCCGTGTCAGAATCACTCATACCGAACGGTCGGTCACGATCCTCTTAAACGTTCAGCGCCGTATCACCGGTCCTCAGAGTTCGATGCGATCGCCGATCTCGACGATTTCGAGATCCGCGGGGTCGTCGTAGCTCCGAGCGTGGTGAGACAGCGCCGTCGGGTCGGCCGTCAGCCCCTTCCACATGTCCCAATGGGTGGGCACGAGTCGATCGATCCGGAGCTGTCCGGCGGCTTCGACGATCTCGTTTTCGTCGCAGTACCAGCGTTTTTCGGTCAGTTCGCCGGTCTGTTTGTCGGGAAGCAGTCCGGTCGAGCCGAACGCGAGCACGCCGAGATCGATCTCGTGGCGTTCGCCGACGGCTTCGAGGCTCGCGTCGGGTTTCGTATCGCCGCCGTGGAAGAAGGTCCCCGCCGGGTGATCGACGACGTAGCTCACCGGCTGGGTGGCGTCGGGATCGTGTGCCGTCTCGACCGTGACGGTGAATTCGCCGAGTTCGACCGTGTCCTCGACCGCCAGCTCGGCGAGCTGGTCGGCTGCAACGTCCCACTCGTCGGTCCAGGTTTCTTCCTCGCGCGCGACCGCGATGCTGTCGGCGGGGCCGTAGAACGTGGCGTCGGTGGCTTCGAGAATCGGGGCCTGCGAGGGGCCGTGGACGTGATCGGTGTGTTCGTGCGTGGCGAAGATCGCGTCGGCTGCCCTAACGTCGCTCGGTGCGAACGGGACGGGGATCATGCGCACGGTCCGCGGCGGGTCGCCCGTCCCGAGATACGGGTCGATGAACAACGTCGTCTCGCCGTCCGTGATCGCGAAACCGTTACAACCGAGATACCAGAGCGCGACACCGTCGGGGTCGGCAGCGTCGATCTCGCGAACGAGCCAGTCGTCCCAGTCGCTGTGGACCATACCGACACCGGGCGAGCGAGTCGCCTAAAACTCCCGATCGACCCGGATCAGACCGGGAACCGTGAGATGCGGTGATCACCACGGACGCAGCGCCCGCGACGCTCGTGGCCGTGGCGTTCGAGATGGATGCCATCGAGACCGGCGTTCCACGCCGCGCCGACGTCGTGAGGTCCGTCGCCGACGAGCACGCCCTCGTCGCCGGCGACGCCCATCTCCTCGACCGCCAGCCGGACGGGTTCGGGATCGGGTTTCCAGCCGAGATCGCTCGTACAGCAGACGACCGTCTCGAACCGGCCGTGCAGATCGAGTTCGGAGAGAACCGGCTCGGTGAGATAGCGCTGGCAGTGGGTGACGATCCCGACCGGGACGTCGAGCGACGCGAGGAAGGCGGCAGCATCGTCGTAGACGAAGGTCGCCGCCGCGCGGGCGTTCGGATCCTCGATCGCGTGGAGCGTCGACCAGAAGCGCTCGGCGTCGATCCCCCACGCACGGAGCTGTTCGTCGCGGAACCCGCCGAGGCCGTTCCAGAGCGTGTGCGCCTCGCGGTCGTCGAAGCTGTAGCCGAGGCGGTCGCCCACGCGGTCGAACAGCCGACGGACGTACGTCCACTCGACGTCGACGAGCGTGCCGTCGAGGTCGCACAGCCAGAAGTCGTACTGGGGTAGCTCCATCGGACTTATCGGATACGCACGCGACCCTCATAGCTGTTCTGCCGGCAGTACACGCTCACCGTGCGTCGTCGAAATGCTCGGCCATCTGGATGTCCTGATCGGTGACGCCACCCTCCTCGTGGCTCGTCAGCGCGATCGCTACCTCGTCATAGCGGATCGTGATCTCGGGATGGTGGAATTCCTCGTCGGCGATCTCGGCCGCCTCGCTCGCGAATTCGACGCCGTCGAGATACTCGTCGAACTCGTAGGTGCGGACGATCTCGTCGCCCTCCTGGTTCCACCCTTCCGGCGCGCGGTCGTCGATCTCCTCGTCGGACAGGACGTCTGCCATGGCCGGAAATGGAACAGGAGAGGAATAAACGTTGGCCGTCGAGACACGACAGCCGACGTGCGTCGGACGGAAAGCTGGGGATGGCGGTAGGTATATCCGTTCAGGCGGGCGAGTACGAAACGTATCAGTGTCGCAGTTCATCACGATCACAAACCGACCCCGACAGGGGCACACCACTCAGATATGGAGGATACGGACAAATACCTGATTCACGCGGACGTCACCGCCGACGGAGTCGTCGAGCGCAACGACGTCGTCGGTGCGATCTTCGGCCAGACGGAAGGACTCCTGGGCACCGATCTCGACTTGCGGACGCTCCAGCAATCCTCGAAGGTCGGCCGCATCGACGTCAGCATCAACTCACAGAACGGCCAGTCGTTCGGCCGCATCACTATCGCCAGCGGGCTCGACAGGGTCGAGACCGCCATTCTCGCGGCGTCGCTCGAAACGATCGAACGCATCGGCCCCTGTCGCTCGACGGTCGACGTCGAGCGCATCGAGGACGTCCGGGCCGCGAAACGCCGCGAGGTCGTCGAGCGCGCCAAAGGGCTCCTCGGGGCCTTCGAGGAAAGCACGATGAGCTCGGCCGAACTCGTCGAACAGGTCCGCGAGAGTGCACGCACCGGCGAGGTCGTCGAGTACGAAGGACTGCCGGCCGGGCCACGGGTGGCCGACGGCGACGCGATCACCGTCGTCGAGGGGCGCGCCGACGTGGTCGTCCTCCTCGAATACGGCATCAAGAACGCCGTCGCCGTCGAGGGGACCAACGTGCCCGACGCGGTCGCGACGCTCACGACCGAGCGCACGACGACGGCGTTTCTCGACGGCGACCGCGGTGGCGATCTCATCCTGAAGGAACTCGCCCAGGTCGGCGAGGTGGAGTACGTCGCGGTCGCACCCGCCGGCAAGAGCGTCGAGGACCTCTCGCGAGAGGAGGTCCACGAGGCGCTGCGTGGAAAGGTCGCCCACGAGCTCGTCGCCGAGGCGGGCAGCCCCCGCGAGGCCGTCGCCGCGACCGACGGCAGCGCTCGACCCGCGCCCGCGACCGACCGCGCCGCACCCGCGACGGCCGAGCCAGCGGTTTCGGAACCCGGAGAAACGACGACCGCCGAGGGCGAGCCATCACCCGCTCGCCCACCCCCGACGGACGCCGGGAGCGGGGCAGCCGTCGAGTCGGCCGTCGAACCGACCGGCGAAGCGACGGCCGACCCGACCGAATCGGTCGACGAGGACGAATCGGCGGCCGGGGACGAATCGGCGGCCGGGGACGAACCCTCGTCGGAGGAAGGGGTCGAGGAAACCGACGAACCGGCGACGCTCGGCGCACACGTCCGGAACGTCATCGACGACGAAACCGAGCAAACACGGCTGCTCGACGGCGATTTTTCCGTCATTGGGACCGTCCCGGCCGCGGAGACGTTCGACGCGGTCGCGGAGGCGTCGGCGGTGCCCGTAGCAGTGGTGATCGACGGCGAACTCGACCAGCGCGTGCTCGACGTGGCCGCCCAGCGCGGCGTCGAGCAGATCGTCGCGCGCTCGACCGGCGAGTTCGTCAAACGACCGACCGACGTGCGCGTACGGACTGCCGATCAGCTCCGGTCGTCTGACTGATACACCATCGCCACGCCGTCACCGTGTTCGTAGTGATCCGGAAGGAAACGATCGAGCCGGAAGCCGTGGCGCTCGTAAAACCGTCGCGCACGCTCGTCGTCCGCGCGTGCGGTGAGCCGACAGTCGTCATCGTTGTCGAGAACGGCCTTCAGCAGCGCCGAGCCGTGGCCCGCGTTGCGATAGCCGGGCGCGACGGCGAGTTCGGCGAGATGCGTCGGATCGCTACCGACCGCGAGCGCGTAGCCGACGGCCGTCTGGCCCGAAACGAGCACGCGCCCGGGTCCGGTGATCGCCGTTTCGAGCAGCTCCGGCCAGGTCGATGCGAGCGATGCCGACTGGATGGCGAGCAGGCGCGGGCGATCGGCGGGCGTGGCCGATCTGATATGATGGCTCATAGCGCCGCGAGACCGGTAGCCGCGGCGAGCGCCGCACAGACCAGCGCGGCCGCGAGCGTGGCGAGGAAGTTCACCGTCTGATTGCCGATACGGCGGTCGGCGAACGCGAGGCCACCGAGCACACCGGCGAACAGCTCGCCGACCGCCCGATTTTCGAAGCGCGCACCGAGCAGGCTGTCGACGACCATGCCGGCGATGCCCGCGAGTGCGACGGCGATCGCGCCCGCCGGCGAGATCGGGAGGAAGAGAAAGCCGAGCACGGCGATGAGCAGCGAACCGAGCAGGCCCGCGACGACCCCCTGCCACGTCACGCCGCCGTCGGTGCCCGGTGGGACTGGTTCGAGCGTCGTGATGAGCCGGGGCGTGTCGAACAGCCCACCGATCTCGCTCGACAGCGTGTCGGCCATCGCCGCGGCGAGCGAGCCAGCGAAGGCGAACACGAAGGGGCTGCCCGTGAGCGGCAGCATCGGGCTCGCGGCGTAGCCCAAGACGGCACCGAGCGCGACCGCGGAGTTCGCGAGCACGTTGGCGCTGCCGCGCGCGCCGTCGTTGCCCTCGGCGAGTCCGCGCTTTCGTTTCCGGTCGTAGCGGAACTTGCCGGCGAGTCCGCCACCGCCGAAGAAAGTGATGAGCAGCGCGAACCAGCCGAACCCGCCGAGAACGACCATCAACAGTCCCGCGAGCACGCCCGTCACCATCCCGGTGATCGACGCGGTGTCGAGCGCGTAGGCGAGCGCGCCGAAACCGGCCGTAACGAGAAGCGCGAGCGCGACACTGATCGGGGTGATCGTCGGTTCGAGCGCGGCCAGCAGCCAGAGCAACAGTCCCATCGAGAACAGCACGAGCGGATCGTCGCGGACGAACAGCGCGAGGCGGACCAGCGCGCCGAGCAGCGCGGCACTCGCAGCGAAAAAGACTGCCAGCGCGGGCGTCGGTGCCGGGGCGACGAGTCCGACCGCGAGCTGACCGAATACGCCGGCGAGCGTCCCGCCGACGATGAACGCGACCGTGGCGGCGACGGGTTCGTGTCGGCGCTGGCGAGCCGCCGCCTCGGCGAGGTTGCCACCGGAGAGCACGAGCACGCTGGCGACGAAGACGAAGACCGGCATGCCAAACAGGGGGGCGAACAGCGCGAGGCCGGCCGCCGCGAGCGCGAAGCCCGCCAGCCCGTAGAGCCTGCGCTCCTCGTGATCGCCGGGCCGGGCGAACAGTTCGAAGGCCGGCCCGTCCTCAACGACGAACGCCGCGAGTGCGGCGACGACCACGAAGGGAGCGGCGGCGGCCGGTCCCAACAGCGGGGCGGCGAGCGAGAGCGCGCCGACGAGCGCGAACGCGCCCGCCCGCCGAAGTGGCCACGTCACTGCCCGTCGTTTCCCCGATAGCTACTTAACGCTCCCGAAGCCGCCAGCGACCGCCCGTCAGCCATTCCCAACCGAAATCGACCGCCGTGGCGCGCGATGAATCCGGCCGGAGGCCGGAGAACGCGCGAGGGATGAGCGAGCGAAGTGAGTGAAGCGAACGCAGCGAGCGAATCGGTTGGGGAGGTATGTGGGCTGTGCGGGGCGGTGCGGTCTCTCATTATCGTCTGCATTCCGTCGTCGCTGCTGTAATCACCAACCGAGAATGAATCCTGAGAGCGATAAACGATAGTTCGTCGACGAAACGTGAAGGCTTAGGCGAATCAACCGCTCGGTCCCACTGTGGGACTGTACGACCGCTATCTCGCCGCTCGCATCCGCCGCACCGAGGCCCCGCTACCGGGCTGTGTCGCGGTCGTCATCGCCGAGCGCGATCTGCTCGAAGACGGTGCCTATCGGACGGTCGAGGAGTTCTTCGAGTGGGCCTTCGAGTACGACGCCGACTGCGTGCTGGTCTACGTGAGCGTGCTCGATCTGTCTCTTATACACATCTCTGATGGCGCGAGG
>NZ_AOMF01000169.1 GCF_000336715.1 Halococcus thailandensis JCM 13552 | reverse complement strand
CCTCCCTCGCGCCATCAGAGATGTGTATAAGAGACAGGTATTTCACCGACGTGAACTGGCGCGATTTCCGCAAGCGCGAGTATCTCCGGGCGCTGCGGGATTATCAGAGCCGACAGCGCCGGTACGGACAGTAATTCGGTTCGTCGCCGATTCAGTCGGCCGTCGTCGGTTCGGTGTCGTTCGTGTTGCTCTCGACACTGTCGAGTTCGCCGCGCGGGAGATACTCCCGAAAGCGATCGACGATGGCGCGCGCTTCGTCGAGTTCCGCACCGCCCACTGCACGGACCAGCGCGAGCGCGCGGCGCGCGCGGGTGCGCCGCCACGACTGCTCGCGGGATTCATAGGTACGGATCGCGCGCAAGAAGTCCTTTTTGGCGAAGGCGGGCCAGTAGGGGGTACAGAAGAAGACTGCCGCCTCGTTGCCGTTGGCGTGCCACGGCAGGAAGTTCGAGGTGCGCTCGTCGCCCCCCGTGCGGATGATGAGGTCCACGTCGCGAGCGGGACCGGCGTAGAGACGGCGCTCGATCGTTTCGGCGTCGATGTCGCCCGGGGCAGTATCACCGGCTTCGACTGTGCGTGCGACGTCGCGGGCCGCGCTCAGCAGTTCGGCACGGCCGCCGTAGGCGAGCGCGATGTTGAGCTGGAGCGCGTCGTAGTCGGCGGTCTTCGTCTCGGCGTAGTCGATGGCGTCACGGAGATCGTCGGGCAGTCGGTCGGTCTCGCCGATGGCGCGGATCCGCACTTCGCGTTCGTGGACGCGCTCGGCGTCGGCGAACTCGCGGAGTTTCTCTTCGAGCAGCGAGAAGAGGTGGTCGCGCTCGTCGGCCGAGCGGTCGAAGTTCTCCGTCGAGAACGTGTAGAGAGTGAGCTCCTCGACGCCGATCTGTGCACACCAGTCGAGCACCGCCTCGGTGGTTTCGGCACCGGCACGGTGGCCGTCGGCGGCGTCCTGGCCGTGTTCGTCCGCGTAGCGTCGGTTGCCGTCCTGAATGACGGCGACGTGCGTGGGTGCGCCGTCGATCTCGCGTTCGAGAAGGCGCTCGTAGGCTTGATTCAGCAGGCTGTGCGTGCGCGAAGCCATTCGTGGCTCATAACCGGGGGGCTAAAATGAATCTTCTGGCACGCGGACGGATCGTGTGACGGCGGGACAGGCCGGGCGACCATTGCGCAGGTTTTTATGTTACCGGTGCATCCCATCGAGTGCAATGGCGTCAGGTACGGTTGACTTCTTCAACGACACGGGCGGCTATGGGTTCATCGAAAGCGACGACGCGGACGAGGACGTCTTCTTCCACATGGAAGACGTCGGCGGCCCCGACTTGGAGGAAGGACAGGAGGTAGAGTTCGACATCGTGCAGGCTGACAAGGGACCGCGGGCGGAGAACCTGGAGCGGCTGTAAACATGGCCGAAGGACAAGTGGACTTCTTCAACGACACGGGCGGCTACGGCTTCATCGAGACCGACGAAGCCGACGAGGACGTCTTCTTCCACATGGAAGACGTCGGCGGCCCCGACCTCGAAGAGGGCCAGGAAGTCGAGTTCGACATCGTGCAGGCCGACAAAGGCCCGCGCGCCGAGAACCTCGAACGACTGTAAACGACAGACGACTTTTCGACTCCTCGGCGCAGCGGCGACCGGGGAGCGTATCTTTATCGGGTGCGAGCGACGGGTATGAGCGAGACGCTCGACGACGAGCTCAGACGACGAACCGAAGCGCTGCTCGAACCCGGCGAGATCGAGTTACAGGGACTGATCGTCCACACCGAGTACGATTCGAACGAGGAGAGCATGCTCCACCGCGCGACCATCGAGGTCGGCGACGCGATCGCCGAACACGCCGACTGCGGGGACACCTACGTCTACTCGGGCACCGACGATCCCGATTTCGGCCTCAATCAGCATCAGGGACTCACCATCGAGGGCGACGAGTTCGTCTGGGAGTGTCAGCAGCTGCTCCGCGAGGGAACCTACGATGTCGTGTTCTACTACGAGGCGAGCGCCGACCACGAGGGAATCGTCGACGACCTCCAGGCGGAGGGCTACACGGTGACCGGCGTTCCCGAGTAGCGGGGCGTTTATGGCCGCCGCGAGCCGAGAGTCAGCATGACGAACGCGGACGCCACGGTCGCGCTCGACGAACGCGAGCGTGCCATCATCAACTCCTTTCAGGGTGGATTCCCGGTCGTCGAACGCCCGTTCGAGCCGGCCGCACGCGCCCTCGCCGAGCGCGGCATCGACGTCACCGCCGACGAACTGCTCGACACGATCCGACGACTCGACGAGGAGGGGACGCTCTCACGATTCGGCGCACTCATCGACGCCGAGGCGATCGGCGGGACGGCGACTCTGGTGGCGATGCACGCGCCCGAGGAGCGCTTCGACAAGATCGCCGAGCAGGTGAACGCCCACCGCGAGGTCGCGCACAACTACGAGCGCGAGCATCCGCATCTCAACATGTGGTTCGTCGTCTCGGTCGCCGACGACGAGGACGTCGAAAAGGTGCTCGCGACCATCGAGGACGAGACCGGACAGGAGACCTACAACCTCCCGAAACAGCACGAATTCCGCGTCGAGGCGAAGTTCCTGCTCGACGGGCCGATTTCGGACGGTGATTTCGACCTGTCGGAGCTCGGCCCCGACGTCGAGCCCAGTGGACGGGGATCGCTGACACCGGCCGAGCGCGATCTCGTCATCGAGCTCCAAGGCGGGCTGCCGCTCACCGAAACGCCCTACGCGGACGTCGCCGACGCGATCGATCAGGACGTCGAGTGGGTCGTCGAGACGATCAACCGATTCCTCGCCGAGGGGAAACTCCGGCGCGTCGGCGTCGTGCCGAACCACTACGCGCTCGGTTACACCGAGAACGGCATGACCGTCTGGGACGTGCCCGACAACCTCGTTTCGGAAGTCGGACCGGCGATCGCCGAGCTGGAGTTCGTCACCCACTGCTACGAGCGCCCGCGCCACGAGGGCGTCTGGCCGTACGACTTCTTCGCGATGACGCACGGCCGCTCCGAAGAAGAAAGCGAGCGCCGCATCGAGCAGGTGCGAGAGCGAATGGGCGACTTCTTCGACGTCGGCGACGATGACTGGGACACGCTGTTCTCGACGCGCATCCTGAAGAAGACGGGTATCAGGATGGACGAGCGCGCCGCGGCGAACACCGACGCAGCGTCCGAGGAAAACGAATTGTGAATCGTCACCGTCCAGTGTGCGGTGCAGTCGAACTACTCCGACCGCGAGCGAGCCGCCTAGCGGCGAGTGAGCGGTTTTTTTGGTCCAGATTTTTTGCGCGAGTGGTGCGCGCCAGCGCACCCGAGCGTAAAAAAGGTGGGTGTGGATGATACCACTTCTTCACGATTTCGCCGGCGAAAGGATACTGATCTTCGGTGGCGGACCGGTCGGCGCGCGGAAGGCCCGCCGGTTCGCGCGCGAGGCACGGGTCGTGGTGGTGAGTCCGGCGTTCACCGACGCCGACTTCGGCGATGTGGAACGCGTGCGTGCCGCGCCGTCGCCCGACGATGTCTCCGAGTGGTTCGAACGGATCGAGCCGGCGCTCGCGGTCGCGGCGACGGACGACGAGGCGGTGAACGACGCCGTAGAACGAGTGGCGCGCGAGCGCGGAACCCTCCGTAACCGGGCCGACCGGAGCGGCGGAACTGTCGAGCGGAGCCATCTCGACGTGACCGTGCCGGCGACGGTTCGCGACGATCCTGTTTTGCTGGCGATCGCCACCGGAGGAACGAGCCCGGCGCTCAGCCGGTATCTGCGCGAGCGCTTCGAGGAGGAGTTCACCGGTGTGGGCGCGATGGCGACGCTCACGGGGGAGCTACGCGAACAGTTGCGCGAGGACACGCCGGCCGCACAGCGCCGGGCGGCCGTCCGGGCGGTCGTGCGCTCCGATCGGGTTTGGAAGGCTTTAGGTGATGGAACCCGTACCGCGGAGCAAGAGGCCCAATCGGTGATCAGCGACGTGCTCTCGGGGATGAACGAACGATGACTGTCGCCACGGGGATTATTTCCGGCGTGAGCATCGCCCATCAGCGTGCGAGCGTCGAGCAGATCGAGACCGCCTGCGCACGTGACGAGCGCGAACTCGTCAAGGCGCTGCTCGATCACGACGGGATCCGCGAGGCGTTCTCGCTCCAGACGTGCAACCGTGCGGAGCTCTACATCGTCGCCGACGATCCCGATCACGGCCGCGAGAGCCTCTCGTCGATCGTCGCCGACAGCCCCGACGAGATCGTCCGCGAACTCGGCCACGAGGAGAGTCTCCGCCATCTCATGCGGGTCGCCTGCGGGCTGGAGTCGCTCGTGCTCGGCGAGGACCAGATCCTCGGCCAGCTCCAGGACGCCTACACGAACGCCCGCGCGGTCGGCGGCATCGGTCCGATGTTCGAGGAGGGGATCCAGAAGGCCATCCACGTCGGCGAGCGCGCACGCACCGAGACCGCCATCGACGAAGGCGTGGTCTCGCTCGGCAGCGCCGCCGCACGGCTCGCCGACGAGGAGCGAACGCTCGCCGACGCCACGGGGCTAGTCGTCGGCGCGGGCGAGATGGGGACGCTCGCCGCCCAGTCGCTCGGCCGCTCGGTCGAACAGCTGTTCGTCGCCAACCGCACCGAACACAAGGCCGCTCACGTCGCCGACCAGATCGAAGCCGACGGCGCGGCGCTCGATCTCGACGAGCTCCCCGAGGCGCTCTCGCTCGCCGACGTCGTCGTCTCGGCCACGAGCAGCCCCGTCCCCGTGCTCGACCGCGAAGCGCTCGCATCCGCCGGCGAAACCCTGCTCATCGACATCGCCCAGCCACGCGACGCGACAGAGGCCGCCGCCGAACTCCCGACCGTCACCCACTACGATCTCGATGCGCTCGAATCCGTCACGGAGGCGACGCGCGAGCGCCGACAGGAGGCCGCCGAGCGCGTCGAGGCGATGATCGACCGCGAGTTCGACAACCTGCTCGCCCGCTACAAGCGCCAGCGCGCCGACGCCGTCATCGCCGCGATGTACGAGAACGCCGAACGGATGAAGGAGCGCGAGCTCTCGCGGGCGCTCTCGAAACTCGACACCGATGGGATGACCGACGACCAGCGCGCAATCGTCGAGTCGCTCACCGACACGCTCGTGAGCCAACTGCTCGCCGCCCCCACCAAGAGCCTCCGCGACGCCGCCGAGGACGACGACTGGGCGACGATCAACAGCGCGCTCCGGCTGTTCGACCCGTCGTTCGATGCCGACGACACGCCAGCAACCCTCGGCACGAACGACGTCCCCCAGGAGACGCAGTACGCGCTCGCCTCGGCCGTTCGCGAACATCTCGACGACTAACCTCCACTTTTTTACGACTCGGGTTCGCGCTCCGCGCGAACCACTCGTCGCAAAAACCTGGACTAAAAACTCCTGCTCACTCGCTCCGCTCGTTCGCAGTGAACCGCGCTCGTTCCACTCGCGCGGAGAGCACTGCTCCCGCAACACACAGCACCGTAGAAGCCCTCGCCGCGCTCCGCACGCCTCGCCCTTCATCCACCAGGAAACCGCGGCCGCACCCGCACGGCGGCCGCACCGCACCCGCTCCGTGGCCGCCAGCCGCACGCCGGTTTCGCTAAAGTAATGCATGCTGCACGTCCAACGATGACATGGGCATCGACGAACCCGACATCGATCCTGAGCGCTTTCTCGACGATATCGAAATGCGCATCGGCGAAATCGTCGCCGTCGAGGAGTTTCCCGAGGCCAGAAAGGACGTCTACAAGCTCGACGTCGATTTTGGCGACGAAATGCTCCGATCGGCCGCCGGACTGACGATGTACGAGCGCGAGGAACTGCTCGGCCGACAGGTGGTCGCGGTCGTGAACCTCGGCACGGTCTCGATCGCGGGCTTCGAGAGCCAGTGTCTCGTGACCGGTGTCGACGGCGACGAGGGCGTGGTCCACCTCCAGCCGGAGCAGCCGGTCGAAAACGGCACGCGCGTCTACTGAGACAAAGCGGGTCGCGGATGGCGATGCGACTCGACAACCCTTATTCGTGGTTCACCGGTAGATCGGGTATGCAGACCCACATCGTGCCGGTCGGCTTCGATTACGACCGGCTCATCGCGCCGCTCGTCCGGGACAAGCGCGACGTCGACCGAGTAATTCTCCTCGAAGGCGCGGTCGGCAGCGAGGCGAACGTCGAATACTCGCGCAAGCTCGCGGCGAAGCTCGAACAGGACTTCACGAACCTGCTCGGTGCGGAGACCGAGCGGTTCGTCGTCGAGGACGTCTACGACTACGACGGGGCCTTCGAGCAGGCCTACGCGCTCATCAACGACGAACTCGACGCCGGCCACGGGGTCTGGGCGAACGTCAGCGCGATGCCACGAACCGTGAGCTTCGCCTTCGCCACCGCTGCCCACTCGATCGGCGTCGAGCGAAGCGAGGACAGGGAACGGATCCACACCTACTACACGATCCCCGAGAAATACCTCGAAACCGAACTCGCCGAGGAACTCCGCCAGCAGATCGATCTACTCGCCGATCTCGACGATGACGACGAGCGCATCGACGAACGCCTCCGCAGCGCGCGGGACCTGCTCGCGGAGTTCGACGAGCGCGGGACGACGATCGGCGCGAAGGCGATCGACGGCGAACACATCCTCGAAATCCCCGTGGCGTCGTTCTCGAACGTCAAACCGTTCGAGGAACTCATCCTGTTCAAACTCGGCGAAGATGGCCCCTTCGAGAGCGTCTCGGAACTCGCCCAGGCGCTCGCGCGCGAACTGAGCGAGGAGTACACCGACAGTTTCCGCTCGAAGGTCATCTACAACGTCGATCGGCTGGGACCCGGCGGCAAGGGCTACGTCGAGCAGGACGCCCACGGGAAGTCCCACCGGACGCGCCTCTCGCGCATCGGCGAGCTCTGGGTGCGTTCGCATGCCGACAGGGAGACGTGAGCGGGACGAGAATCGGATTCGAGGACGGAAGAAGAGAGTCGTGGGCCAACGAATCGGTTGTCGCCGATCAGCCCCACTCCAGCCCGCGCGGCGACGACGGCGGGTCGAGCGGGCTCGTCGGGAGATCGCCGCTCGGCTCCGGATCGTTGTACGCCCGCGGGGCGACGTCGTTCGGCCCGTCGGGGTAGAACAACGACGCGAGCGCGTGGATGTGCTCGCGACCGACGCCGAGTTCGAACTGCCCGCCGCCGTACATCCGGATGTCGTGCTCCCGGCAGTAGTCGATCGTGTCGAGCAGGGATTCCACCGAACCGAACCGTGAGGGCTTGATGTTGAGCCAGTCCGGTTCCCACGGGAGGTCCTCGACCGTTTCGACGCCCTGGATCGGGTAGTCCCACGTCACGCGCGCCTCGTGACCCGCGAACAGTTCCCGGGTCTCGTCGGTCAGCGCCGGATCCTCGATGAGCGTCTCGGGGAACCCCTGGATGATCCGCTCGTAGAGATCGGGATCGGGTGGCTGATCGACCATCGTTCCGTGGTACTGGCCCTTGAGATCGAGAATCCGAACGGCATCGGTCGCGGCCAGCCGTTCGACGATATCTGCCGACCAGTCCGACGTGGGATCGAGCTTGAACTCGAGCGCCGGGTACCGGTCGAGCCAGTCGGCGACGCGCTCGCCGGTCGGTGGCTCCGCCAACCGCGTGCTCACGACGAACCGGACGGGGTCGTACGAACGATCGAGGCGCTCGGCGAGGTCCGTCCCGGCCTGTTTCAGCGCGAGATCGAGCGCCGCGCTCTCGAACGCCCACCGCCGGTAGTCGCGGGCGGTCGGCTGGTCGGGTTCGTCGGCGGGGAAGAGGTCGATCCCGTCCAGCCGCTCGGAGAACGAATCGAGCGTGTAGTCGCCCGCGACGGGGAACGTCGCCGTCGAATCACGGAGCGCGTAGTGGGCGTCGTTGTCGTAGATGACGTCCTCGCCCCGTCCGGTCTCGCCGTCGCCGTGCAGCGAGACGACGGTCGTCGTGCGGGTGAAGCCGCTCGACGTGTCCCGTTCGCGCTGGGCCAGTTCGTAGTCGTCGACGGTGAGATCGAGATCGGCGACCCGGTCGTAGAGCATGTCCCCGGTACGCCCACTCGCTATTTAAATCCGCCTCGAGCCGACCGGTTGCCAGCGGCGACGACGAACTCAAGCCTGTGCTTCGAGCTTCTTCACCCGCGTCGCCAGCGCGAGGAAAGTCGCGAGCAGCGTCAGCGTGAGCGCGCCTGCCGCGACGTACTGGTGGGCGGGCACGACGTGCTCGATGACGCCGTCGACGATCGGCTGGATGGGGAGGGTCGTGTGGTGGTACGTGCCGACGACGGGAACGAAGTAGTCGACGAGGTCGTTCAACCCATACCACGCGAGCGCGACGGCGACCGCCCACACGGGAAAGTCGGAGTAGCGGTGGATCACGAACCCTTCGAGCGCCATCGCGAGATGGCTGAAGAAGAGGAAGAGATAGAGCCACAGCGGGGTGCTCGCGAGGAACGCGTCCTGGAAGACGAGCAGCGTGTAGGGCGTCCAGAGCCCGAGCTTGAGACAGCCGAAGAAGGCGAGCGCGTCGAGCCACTCCCTGGAGCGGCCGAGCTTCCAGCTCGCGATCGACAGCGCGATGAACAGCGTCGCCACCGGACTGTCGGGGACGAACGGCCACGCGAGAGCGGGTTCGAGGCCGAACTGGAACCGGTAGTACCAGAAGCCGAAGGCCGTGCCCGCGAGGTTGATCGCGACGACGAGCCAGCCGAGCCGCAGCCCCAGATCCTCGATCGCTTTCGGCACCGGCGCGACGTACCGCGGCAGCGCCTCGCGGTCGGGCACCGCCCCGTCGAGCAGTCGACGGAGGGGACCGACCCGTCGTTCAGCCATTGACCGAAGGTTGGCCAGCCGCGACAAAACGGTGCTGGTCGGCTGACGAGGGAAGGAGACCGGTACGGTGACAATAAGGGAAAACGTTCGGCGTCCGTTCGACTATTATCGTTGAAATTGTTTTTAGATCGATTTTCACAGAACAAGCTAGTTATTCAGCCATCAACGCCACCATCAGTGAGAGTATGTCAAAGAACGGTGTTAAGTGAGTGGGGGTTCAACCCGTGACATGGCCGACGAGACCGATTTGGAGGAGCTGAAACGTGGCACCGAACTCGTCAAACGCGGGTTCGCACGGATGCAGCAGGGCGGGGTCATCATGGACGTCGTCAACGCCGAGCAAGCCCGCATCGCCGAGGACGCGGGTGCAGTCGCCGTGATGGCGCTCGAAGCCGTGCCGGCCGACATCAGAAAGCGCGGCGGCGTCGCACGGATGGCGGACCCCGCGGACATCACCGAGATCATCGAGGAGGTCTCGATCCCGGTGATGGGCAAATCGCGGATCGGCCACACCAAGGAGGCCCAGATCCTCGAAGCCACGGGCGTCGACATGATCGACGAATCCGAAGTATTGACGCCCGCCGACGACGACTACCACATCGACAAGCGCGAATTCACCGCGCCGTTCGTCTGTGGCGCGCGCGATCTCGGCGAGGCTCTCAGAAGGATCGCCGAGGGCGCGGCGATGATCCGGACGAAGGGCGAAGCCGGGACGGGAGACGTCAATCAGGCCGTCTTCCACCAGCGCAACATCCGCGGCGCGATCCGCAAACTGGAGGGGATGACCCACGAGGAGCGCGAGGCCTACGCCCGTGAGATCGAGGCCCCCGCCGAACTGGTTCACGAGACCGCCGACGCCGGCCGCCTCCCGGTCGTGAACTTCGCCGCCGGCGGCATCGCGACGCCCGCCGACGCCGCGCTCATGATGCACCACGACTGTGACGGGATCTTCGTCGGCTCGGGCATCTTCGGTGCCGAGAACCCCGAGGCGATGGGCGAGGCGATCGTCGAGGCGACCAACAGCTGGGACGATCCCGAGAAGCTCGCGGCCATCGCGACGAACGCCGGTTCGGGTATGAAAGGCGACGCGAACGCCGACCTGCCAGAGGAAGAGAAGCTCCAGGGTCGCGGCGTCTGAGCGGTCGATTTTTCACACGTTTGATTCTTCTACGCGCGCGTTCGTTCCGGAAGAAAGACGTAGCAGACGACCGCGAGCGCCGTGAGCGCCGCGAGCACGACGAACGATTCGTCGGCGAGTCCGGCGTCGAAGAAGAGCCCGACCACGGTCGAGCCGGTCGCGGCGATCAGGAAGAACGTCGTGCGGAAGAAGCCCCAGGCCGTGCCCTGAACCGCGCTCGGGACGACGGCGATGATGTAGGCGTTGCTCACGGGGTTGATCGCGAGCCGCGAGCCGAGCAGGATCGTCAGCAGTGCGACGGGGACGAATCCCTGGACGAACGGCAGCGCAAGTAGCGGGAGAACGCCGAAGCCGGCGGTCGCGAGCAACACCGTGCGATCGCCGTAGTAGTCGGCGGCGTTGCCGGCGACCGACTGGGCGAGCGCCCCGCCGACGAAGAGGAGCGCGAACAGGGCGGCGGCGCGCTCCTGCGAGAACCCCTTGACCGCGATGAAATAGGTCGGCAGAAACGAGGTCAGCCCCTGCATCACGAACAGCGAAAGCGTGGCAGCGCTCACCGCCGTCACCGTGCGCCGTGAGACTGCGGTCCGGAGCGCGCGTAGCAGCCCTCGGATCGAGGGACGACCCGACGGGCTGGCGGTCGGCGTACGCCGCGAAAGCACCCGTCGGATGGCGATAGCGACGGCGAGATAGGGGATCGCGAGCAACACGACGGTCGTCTGCCAGCCGAGCGGGCCGACGAGCACGCTCGCGGCGAACGGCAACAGCGCCGAGCCGACGCTACCCGCCGCGAGCGTGAGGCCGATGGCGGTGCCGTCGTGCTCGCCGAACGTCGCCGAGAGGGCGGTCCCGCGCGCCGGGCCGTACAGTCCAGTTCCGAGGCCGAACAGCGCACAGCCGCCGAGAAACAGCACGAACGTCGGCGCGAGACTCACCGCGACGACCGCGACCGCCGAGACCGCGAGACTCGTCCCGAGCAGCGCGCGCTCGCCGAAGCGGTCGGTCAGCATGCCGGCCGGGAACTGCATCAGCGCGTAGGCCGCCCAGACGGTCGTGACAGCCACGCCCGCCGTCGCGTTCGAGACCGCGAAGAACTCCTTGACTTGCGGGAGGATCGCCGGAAAGAGATAGCGCCCGCCGAGGACCGTCAGCCAGCCGGCGGCCACGACCGCGAGCGTCCAGCCGCGCCCGTCGCCGCGCAGCACCCGAGTCGTCCGCCGTACGCGGTTTCTGAGCGATTCGAACGACGCCTCCATTCAGTCACAACTGGGAGAGAATGCCGTATGAACGTAGTGATACGATTACGATTCCCTCCTATCGGCGGCTCACGATTGCGAAAACGACGTGAAAATCAGGCCAGCGGCGTTCGCTCGACCACCGTGCCGTCGGCGGTCGGATACTGCTCGACGATCTCGCCCCTGTTCACGTCGCCCTCGTCGATCATCTCCTCGAGGAGCCACCAGGCGAGTTCGACGTGTTCGGATTTCTGGCTGTAGAACTCCTCGGGAACGCCGAGCTCCGCCAGTCGATCGCCGCTCTCCCAGGCCTTGCCGTAGACGAGGGTGCCGTCGTCGGTCACTTCGTCGAACTCGCGCCTGATGACCTTCGCCATCCGCTTGAGCCGATTGCGGTGCTGGGCGGCGTCCTTGAACACGCTCGTACAGAAGTAGACCTTCTCGTGATCGCCCATCGCGTCGAGGATGTCGTGGGAGCCCTCGACGGCGCTCATGTGGCCCTCGCGGCGCTCGAAGCCCTGCTCCTGCATCCGCTCGTAGTTGCCGTCGCTCATCTCGAACTCGTTGATGTTACAGAAGTCGGCTGCGCCCTCGTCGAGGAACTCGATGAACTCCTCCTCGGCGCGGATGCCGGGGATCTCGAACGCCGGAGTGAGGCCTTCCTCGCGCGCGATGTAGAGGATTTCCTCCCACTCGGTGCCGTGCATGTCGCCCCACAGTTCGTAGGGCGGATGGAAGCGGATTTCATCCAATCCGGCCTCGGAGAGCCGGCGCATGTTCTCGCGCCCGCCGGTGATACCCGTGTAGAGGTGGGTGTGGTGATCGGAACCGAATTCGTCTTTGAGCATGGAGAGATAGCGACAGGTCTTGGCCATCGCCTCCTGTGGTTCGCCGCCGGTGATCGAGGTTCCGAGCGCCTCCATCCGGTGGGCCTCCTCGATCACGTCGCTGTCGTCCTCGACGAGGCGCTCGTTGGCGTACACATCAGTAACGTTCTTCCGGTTCTCGCCGAGCGGACAGTAAAAGCAGTCGCGCTGGTCGCAGTAGCCGTAGACGAACAGCACCATCTTCCCGCCCTTGGCACACTGTTCACAGCCCTTCGAGATCATTCGTTGAAACGACTGGGGGCGCAGTCCTGAAAAGGCGTACGGCTTGGATCGGCCGTCCTCAGTGTTCGAGCGAGACAGCGCCCGGGACGACTGCTACTCCTGATACCGATCGGGCAGTCGGTGGCTCAACACCATCTCCTCACGGAAACGTCGCGCGTCGGTTCGGTCGTCGGAGTCGTTGCGGCTGATCTCGGGCACCATCGGCGCGCCGGTGTTCTCGATGTCGGTGTACATGTGTTGTCCTGCGAACGATGGTACAGGTGCGCCATCGTTCGACAGAAGCCACTGATCCGGCCGGCCCCAATAAATGTAATGATAGAACATGTAATATCTCTCCTGTGTGGGTTAGGACATATTAGGTACATGGCGGCCAGCACCGAAAGCAGTTAACGGCGGGTCGCGTAGCCGGCCGTATGCTGCTGGTGCTGTGTATCGATCTCGACGACGACCTCGGGCGGAAGGCCGACGTCGAGACGCCCGTCGTGGGTCGGGAAGCGGTCGAGAGCGCCGCCGTTTCGCTCGCCACGACCGATCCGGAGGACTCCGACTCGAACGTGCTCTTCGAGGGGTTGCACATCCACGACGACATCACCGACGAGCAGGTCGAGGTCGCGGCCGTCACCGGTGTCGAGAGCGGCGGGGTCGCGGCCAACAGGAAGGTCGGCGAGGAGATCGACCACATCCTCGCGGGGCTGACCACCGGCGAGGACGTTCACGCACTGGTAGTCACCGACGGCGCACAGGACGAGTCGGTGATCCCGGTGATCCGCTCGCGGCTGCCGATCGACGGCGTCCAGCGGGTCGTCGTCCGCCAGGCCCAGAACCTAGAGTCGATGTACTACACGATGAAACAGGTGCTCGACGATCCGGAGACGAGGGGGACGATCCTCGTTCCGCTCGGCATTCTCCTGCTCATCTACCCGCTCGCCGAGATCGCCAGCCAGCTCGGGGTGCCCGGCGCGGCGGTGTTCGGCTTCATCTCGGCGCTGCTCGGGCTCTACGTACTCTTTCGTGGGCTCGGTCTCGAGCGCGCCATCGACGAGGCGGTCGCGCGGGCGCGGCGCGGCCTCTACGCCGGCCGGGTGATGCTCATCACGACCGTGGTCGCGGCGGCGCTGCTCGCTATCGGCGGCGTCCGCGGGATGACGACGTTCGACGCGCACAGCGCCGCGGCAGCGCTCAGCCCCGTCGAGACGATCGCCGCCTTCACCGTCGGCGCGACGCCCTGGTTCGCGGCTGCGGGCATCACCAGCAGCGTCGGCCGCATCACCGACACCTATCTCGCCGAGCGCTTTCGCTGGCGGTATCTCAACGCCCCCTTCTACGTGCTCGCCATCGCGGCCGTGCTCTACGCCGTCAGCGCGTTCCTCCTCGGCGAGGTGGGACTGACCTACATGGCGGTCGCGCTCACCGCCGGCACGCTGTTGGGGCTCGTCAGCACGCTCGCGTTCGCCATCGTCGAATCGCGCTTCCCGAGCACGCCGGGGCCGGTCTGAGACGGTCGTCGTCGAAGTCAGCAATGGAAAGGGACTTATCCGGCCGCCGAGAGCGAGTTTGCATGGATGCAATCGTACTCGCCGGAGGCTACGCGACGCGTCTCTGGCCGATTACGAAACACCGGCCGAAGATGTTCCTGCCGGTCGGCGGCGTCGACGTCATCGACCGGATTTTCGACGAACTGGAGACCGACGACCGTATCGAGGACGTCTACGTGAGCACGAACGAGCGCTTCGCTCCGGAGTTCGAGCGCCACATCGCGGAGAGCGAGTTCACGAAACCGCGCCTCAGCGTCGAGGAAACCTCCGACGAGGACGAGAAGTTCGGTGTCGTCGGCGCGCTCGCCCAGCTCGTCGAACGCGAAGACATCGACGACGACCTGCTGGTGATCGCCGGCGACAACCTCATCAGCTTCCCGCTCAGCGACTTCATCGACGAGTTCGAATCCCGCGGCGCGCCGACGATCGCGGCCTACGACGTCGGCTCGAAGGAGCGCGCGACCTCCTACGGCCTGGTCGAGCTCGACGGTGATCGAGTGGTGGACTTCCAGGAGAAACCCGACGAACCGAACAGCACCCTCGTCTCGATCGCCTGCTACGCCTTCCCCGCCGAAGCGCTCGCCTTCGAGGAGTACCTCGCGGGCGACAACAACCCCGACGAGCCGGGCTGGTTCGTCCAGTGGCTGCAAGCCACTCGCGCGGTCTACGCCTACACCTTCGACGGTGCGTGGTTCGACATCGGCACGCCCGAGAGCTATCTCGAAACCGTCGCGTGGGCGCTCGACGGCGACGCCGCGATCGACGCCGACGCCACCGTCGAGAACAGCGAGATCGGCAGCGGCGTCCACGTCATGGACGGCGCGGTCGTGCGGAACTCGACGATCGAGCGCTCGGTCGTCTTCCCGAACACCACCGTCGAAGACTGTACGGTACGCGACTCGATTCTCGACGAGGAGGTCGACGTCGCCGGCACCGATCTCACGGGTGCGCTCGTCGGCGCACACACGAAACTGCCCGACGGCGACTGAGCTCGCGGTAACACCCACAGCCGACCGCAGCCCTCTTTTGTACCGCCGCCCTCGCGCGGGTATGGCATCACGTTCGACGAAACTCGTCACGGGTATCGCACTGCTGATCACCGTCTCGTTCGCCGTCCACTACGCGCTGTTCGGATCGCTCCCGGTCGGCAAGCCCGCGCTGCTCGACGGCGAATAAGGTCAGGAGTCGCCGAGCCACGCATCATCGATCCGCAACCGCCCGCGCACACCGTCCCATTCGGTTTCGTAGTCGAGTTGTAGCGGCCGCTCCATCTGCGGACTGTCGGTCACGAGCGTCTCGAACCCGCCACCCTCGCCGAGGAGGTGGACGCCGTACTCGTCGCCGAGCGCTTCGAGTTCGTCGAAGGCCTCGGCATCGAGCGTGCGCCCGAGCCAGGACTCGTCGAGGCCGGCGGCCGCCACGGCGATCACTCGGATCTCGAAGCCAGCGGCGAGCATCGCGTCGGCGAGCGCCCGCGGATCGCGCTGCCAGAGTGGGGCGAACAGGTCGATATCGAGCCGTTCGCACATCGCCTCGATCCGGCTGGTCTGGAACTCGCTCTCGATCGCGCCCGCGACGACGCCCGTGAGTCCGTCGTCCATGTCGGCGTCGAGCTCGCGGAGCGCGCGTTCGAGCGGTTCGAGTTCGGCATCGCCGCGCGCACTCGAGTCGGTTCCGTCGTGACCGCTCGACTCGACTTCGAGTAGCTCGATGCCGATACTCTCGGCGGCCAGCCCAGCGAGCTCGGTCGCCGGGACGTGGTAGAGAAAGGAATCCTCGTCGGGATGGACGGTGACGAGTCGCTCGACGGGCAGTCCGTCGTCGAGCGCGCGATGGAGCGCCCACGCCGAGTCCTTCCCGCCGGAGAACAAGCTCACCCACGCCATGCCAGAGGTATCGTGTCGGCGGCTAAACGCGCTCCGATCCGGGCGGCGTCGTGGACCCGAACGTTCAGGAGCCCGCACGAGCTACGTGGGGGCGATGAACGGACACCGTTCGGGGAAACGCCCGCTGCTCGCCGCCGCGCTGGCGCTTCTCTATCCGGGACTCGGCCATCTCTACCTGCGCGAGTGGCTGCGTGCGCTCACCTGGTTCGGGCTGACGTTCGCGACCGTCGCGATCGCGCTGCCGGCCTCGGCGATCCCCGAGAACGGGGCGGGGTTCAGCCTCGACGCGGTGATGCAGGCGAGCGAGGCGCTCCCGATGGAGGCCGAGATCGCGATCTTCGTCCTCTTCGTGCTCAACACGGTCGACGCCTACCGCATCGCCCGGGGCTCCCGAACCGAGCAATCGACCGCCGCCGACGGCAAGCAGCGTTGCCCGAACTGTGGGCGCGAGACCGACGCCGATCTCGAGTTCTGCCAGTGGTGTACCGAACCGCTCGCGGCCGACGAATGAGCGCGGGATAGAAGCGCGTCGAGGGCCAAGAACCGATATGGGCTATGCCTGTCCCGTCTGTGAGACGCCGCAGGCCGACGCGCGCCACCTCGCCAACCACCTCGCGTTCACCGCGCTGCTCGGCGACGACGACCACGAGTCGTGGCTCGACGAGCACGCACCGGGCTGGGAGCAGTCCGGCGAGGACGAACTCGCCAAGCGAGTCGAGGAGGGCGCTGCCGAGGTCGAGTTCCCCCAGGTTTTCGAAGACACGACCGGTCACGACCATCACCACGACGACGAGCCACGGCCGGGCGAGCTCTTCGATGAGCAACCGACGCGCGGGCCGTCGAACGAAGGGAGTCTCGACGCCGAAACCGCCGCCGCGGTCGAACAGGCGCGCGCGATGACCGAGGACACGGGCGACGAGAGCGAGACGGACGACGGGACTGCAGCGAGCGACGGGAGCAGCGACGACAGCGATGGCGACGCGGACGAAAACGAGTAACCGTCCGCCGGGCGAACCGCTCGTATGCACACGGTTGGACGGTTCGCGCCGAGCACCGAGGAGGCCGCCCGCGAGCGCTACGAGGCGCTCGGCCCGGCGGCTCAAACCGTCGTCCGGGAGGTCGCGACCGCGATGGAGTTCGACAAACCGGAATACGACGAGCGCGTGACGAGCACGGTCGTCGAGCGGGCGCGCAACGCGCTGTTCGCTTCGGAACTCGAGGTTTCGGTCGGCCAGCGTGAGGAATTCGACGACTGGCAGGCAGAGCAGCCCGAGTACGAGATCCACGTCATCGGCAACGAGAACGTCCCTCAGGTCACCTGGCACGCCGCACCCTTTTCGGAACAAGCTGTCGCGGCGACGTTCGCCAACGAGGAACGCGCGGCCGTCGAAACACTGCGTCGGCAGGCGTTCGGTCGGCTCTACCGCGATCTCGTCGAGTAGGATCCCGGGTCAGCCGGGGAGGAAGACGTTGAGAACGGCGACGACGATGCCGGCGAGCCCCATCCGGATGCCAGCGATATACCAGCGCTGGCGGGAGATCGAGGCCATGTACGCCCCGAACGTGAAGAGGACGCCGACGGCCATCGCGACGGAGACGAGCGTCGCCTGCAACAGCGAGAAGACCGTGCCCTCGAACAGGAACGGCACGAGCGGGACGATGAGCCCGAGCAGCGGGCCGAGCCCGCTCATGAGCGCGTTGACGACCTGATTGCTCATCTTGTCGCGCTCGATGCGCGTGTCGCTCAGATCGGCGAGCATCGCCTCCTCGGTCTCCTGGATCTCGGCGCGCATCTCCGCGCGCTCGATCTCCCAGACGCTCCACACTCCGGAGGTGGTGAGACCGACGGCCGCGGCGAGACCGAGGCTGATCACCGTGAGCCCGTCGGGGATGCCCGAGAGATACGCCCCGACGGTGACGCCGACGCCGGTGAGTGCGCCGTCGAACCCGTTCGAAACGAAATAGCGGCGGGCGATCGGGCCCACCATATCGGTGTCGACCCGGTCGGTCAACGACGCTTCGTCGTCGGCCATCAGTCCTGTGCCGTCGGGACGTCTTCGACGATGTACTCGCCGCAGGCGACCTGATCGATCGAGTGGATCCGCGCACCCGTGTCCTCGATCGTCGCGCTCACCGTTTCGAAGTCGATATCCTCGCCCTCGATGGTGAACTTGATGTTGCGGACCTCCTCGTCCATCTCCAGCAGCACGGCGTTGACGCCATCGACGCCATCCAGATCGGCGATCTCGTCGGCGACCGTGAGCATCGTCGGCTCGTGAGGCTTGAGAACGTCGATAACGAGTTGGCGAATGGTGGCCATCCCGCATCCGTACGATGCAGGGCGGTAAGGGTGTGTTGGTATGTCGGTTGCGAACGTGCTAGCCAGTCACGATCGTCGATCCAGTTGGGTCGAACGAACGGCGGGACCGACTTAGGCCGACGACTCGTCTTCGTCTTCGTCGTCGATGTCGACGTCCTCGAAGTCGGCGTCGACGTACTCCTCGTCGTCACCGTCGCCGCCAGCGCCACCCATGTCGCCCATCCCGCCGGGACCGGCACCTGCTGCGCCTGCCCCACCGGCACCGCCCGCACCGCCGGCGGCCTGCTGGGCGGCCTCCTGCTGTTGGTACATCTGCTTGCCGATCTCCTGCAGTTCCGTCGAGAGCTCCTCGGTGGCGTTCTGGAGCTCCTCGGTCGTCGCGTCCTCGTCCTCCAGGACTTCCTCGACGTCCTCGATTGCGTCCTCGATGTCGGCCCGGAGGTCGTCCTCGATTTCCTCTTCGTTCTCTTCGAGGAGCGTGTTCGCGCGCTGGACCGAACTCTCGGCCTCGTTGCGCGCCTCGATGCGCTCGCGGCGCTGCTCGTCCTCCTCGGCGTACTGCTCGGCCTCCTCCTGCATGCGGTCGATCTCGTCGTCCGAGAGCCCCGCACCGCCCTCGATGGTGATCTCCTCGGAGTTGCCCGAGCCCTGATCGTGGGCCTCGACGTTGACGATGCCGTTCTCGTCGATGTTGAACGTCACCTCGATCTGGGGCGTTCCGGCGGGCGCGGGCGGGATGCCCGAGAGCTGGAACTCACCCAGAAGCTCGTTCTCGTCGGCGATCTCGCGCTCGCCCTGGAACACACGCACCTGAACCTGCGTCTGGTTCGCGGCCGCGGTCGTGAACACCTTCGACTCCTCGGTCGGGATCGTCGTGTTCTTGTCGATGAGGCGCTCGAAGAGGCCACCCTTGACCTCGATCCCCAGCGAGAGCGGCGTCACGTCGAGCAGCACGATGTCGTCGACGTCGCCCGCGAGCACGCCACCCTGGATCGCCGCACCGAGGGCGACGGCCTCGTCGGGGTTGACGTTCTTCTGGGGGTCCTGACCGACGATCTCCGAGACCTGTTCCTGGACCTGAGGCATCCGCGTCGACCCGCCGACGAGAATCACCTCGTCGATATCGTCGGCGTCGTAGCCCGCATCGTCGAGCGCCTGCTGGGTCGGGCCCACAGTTCGCTCGATCAGGTCGGAGGTGAGCGACTCGAACGTCGCGCGGGTGAGCTTCTCCTCCAGGTGGACCGGTCCCGAATCCGTCGCCGTGATGAACGGGAGGTTGATCGTCGTCTCTTTTCTGTTGGAGAGCTCGATCTTGGCCTCCTCGGCGGCGTCCTTCAGTCGCTGGAGCGCCTGTCGGTCCTCACGGAGATCGAAGCCGTGCTCGGACTCGAACTCCTCGGCGAGATGGTCGATGATGGCCTCGTCCCAGTCGTCGCCACCGAGATCGTTGTCGCCGTTCGTGGCGACGACCTCGTAGACCCCACCACCGAGATCGAGCACGGAGACATCGAAGGTCCCGCCACCGAGATCGTAGACCATCACGGTCTGGTCGGAGTCGTCGTCGAGCCCGTAGGCCATCGACGCCGCGGTCGGCTCGTTGATGATGCGCTCGACGTCGAAGCCGGCGATCTCGCCGGCGTCCTTCGTCGCCTGGCGCTGACTGTCGGAGAAGTAGGCAGGGACAGTGATCACGGCTTTCTCGATTTCGTCGCCGAGATACTCCTCGGCGTCGCGCTTGATCTTGCCGAGAATGAGCGCCGAGATCTCTTCGGGCGTGTAGTCCTCGCCGTCGATCTCGACGGTGTGGTCCTCGCCGATGAACCGTTTGATCGATTCGACAGTCCGATCGGGGTTCTGGATGGCCTGGTTCTTCGCGGGTTTGCCGACGAGGCGCTCGTCGTCGGTGAACGCCACCACGGAGGGTGTGGTGCGGTCGCCCTCGCCGTTGACGATGATCTCAGGATCGCTGCCTTCCATCACTGCGAACGCCGAGTTCGTCGTCCCGAGGTCGATACCGAGGATCTTGTTGCTCGCCATTGTTGGCCCCAACTATCGCTTTGGGCCGGTTAAAAGTTGCTAGATACGCCGACTCATCCCACCGCGCGCTGGTCTTCCCTGCTGCGGTTTTCGGGCCATCCCCACTGCCGACCCACGGCGTATAAATCGGACCGCAACACGACCGCTCGTCCGCCCCAGCGGAAAGGGCCAAACCGCTCGCCGCCCTCGATCGGGTATGGTCGTCGCGCTCGCGATGGAGTGGCGGGAGCTCCTGTTCGCCAACTGGCCCGTGGATCCCGACGTCGTCTCGGCACATCTCCCCGACGCGCTCGCCGTCGATAGCCACGACGGCAGCGCCTGGCTCTCGATTGTGCCGTTCACCAACGCCGCCGTTCGCCCGCGTCGGCTGCCGAGCCGACTCGGGATCGATCTCCCCGAGCTCAATCTGCGAACCTACGTCACCGTCGACGGCACGCCCAGCGTCTACTTCTTCAGCCTCGACGCCGAGGGACTGCTCGGCGTGATCGGTGCACGCCTCTTTCATTACCTACCATATTACTACGCGCGCATGCGCCACGGAGACGACGGGAACGGCCGCAACCGCTTCGAGAGCCGACGCTTCCATCCCGGAGCCAGACCCGTCAGGTTTCAGGCGAGCTACGAGCCTGCCGGCGAACGGCTCGATCCAACTCCCGATTCGCTGGCGACGTTTCTCACCGAACGCTACCGGTTCTACACCGAAGCGCCGGACGGAAGCGTTCGCTACTCGAACGTGAACCACGATCCCTGGCCGCTGTATCCCGCCGACGTGACGATCGAGGAGAACACGCTGTTTCGCGCGAACGGCTTCGCCGACCCGCCCGGCGAGCCGGTCTGTTACTACAGCCCCGGCGTCGACATCACCGCGTCGCCGAGTCGAGTACGAAAAAACGCTACTCGCTGACGGTGATCTGTGCCGGACGGAGCACCTTCTCACCCATCTCGTAGCCCGGGCGGTAGAGCTCGGCGATCGTGTCTTCGGGCTGGTCGCTGTCGACGCGCAGCATGACCTCGTGGCGCTGCGGATCGACCGCGTCACCGGCCTCGGGTTCGATCGCCGTGACGTTCTCCTCGTCGAGAATTCGGTCGAACTCCTCCAGCGTGCTCTCGACGCCCGGGCGGATGTCCGCGTCTTCGTCCTGCGAGAGCGCCCGCGAGAGGTTGTCGCGGACGTCGAGCAGGCGCTCGACGAGGTCCTCGGTGGCGCGCTCGCGCAGCTTCTCCTGCTGGCGCTCGGTGCGCTGCTTGTAGTTCTGGAAGTCCGCCTGTTTGCGCTTCAGTTTCGATTCGAGCTCGTCGATCTGCTCGTCCCGCTCCTCGACCCGTCGCTCGGCGTCCGCGGCGCGCTCGCGCAGCGTGCGTACCTCCTCCGCGAGCTCCTCGGCCGTCGTGTCCGCGATGCGCGCTTCGAGGTTCTCGAACTCCTCTTCGTCCTCGCTCACGCCGTCGGTGTCCACGTCCTCGTCCACTGGCGCTTCGGCGGCCGACTCGTCGACCCCGACGTCGTTGTCGCTCATGTCCGAACCGAGTCGATACATAGACAAAAGGATTCAGAAAGCCGCTGCGCAGCGGCGAGCGGATGGACAGCGATTAACGACGCGCACCCGTACGGCGGCCGTGGCGGACGTCACGCTCAGCTTCGAGGACGGCACCATCCGTGTCGCGGGTGGTACCGATCTCGATCTCCCCGTCGACCGCGATCCGCGATCGAAGACCGGCCGTGCGCCCGCCGTGCGCTACGCGGCGCTGGTCGCGGCGCTCGACGATCGCGACGTCGACTACGACGACCGCGTTCTCGCCGCGCCGGCGCTCGATGTCTCCTCGGCCTACGAGCTCCGGGAGTACCAGCGGACGGCGCTCGGCGCGTGGCGCGCGAACGACGATCAGGGCTGTCTCGAACTCCCCACGGGCAGCGGCAAGACCGTCATCGGTATCGAAGCCATCGAGGAACTGGGAACCGGGGCGCTGGTCGTCGTCCCAACGATCGATCTCCTGGAGCAGTGGCGGCGCGAGCTCGAGACCGAGTTCGCGGTGCCGATCGGCCAGCTCGGGGGTGGCGAGCAGCGTGTCGAGGCGCTCACCGTCGCGACCTACGATTCGGCGTATCTGCGTGCCGAGGACATCGGCGACCGGTTCGGGCTCGTCGTCTTCGACGAGGTCCACCACCTCGGCGGCGCGGGCTATCGCGACATCGCTCGCCTGCTCGCCGCACCCGCCAGGCTGGGTCTGACGGCGACCTTCGAGCGACCCGACGGGGCACACGAGGTCATCGAGGAGCTCTGTGGCCCGCTCGTCCACCGCATCACGCCCGACGAGCTCGCCGGCGACCACCTGGCGGCCTACGACATCAAGCGCCTCGACGTCGCGCTCTCCGACGAGGAACGGGCGGAGTACGACGAGCATCGCGAGACGTTCACGAACTACCTCGCACAGTCGAATCTCGACATGCGAAGCGGCAGTGACTACCGGAAGCTCGTCATGCGCTCGGGCAACGACCCAGCAGCGCGCGAGGCGCTGCTCGCGAACCAACGTGCTCGCGAGGTGATGATGAACGCCGATGCCAAGGTCGCAACGCTCGCCGATCTGCTCGATCGGCATCGGGAGGATCGAATCATCGTCTTCACAGCGCACAACGATCTGGTCTATCGGCTCTCCGAGCGCTTCCTCCTGCCGGCGATCACGCATCAGACGGGGGCGAACGAGCGCCGCGAAATTCTCGAGAAGTTCCGAAACGGAAGCTACTCGCGGGTCGTCACGGCGAACGTTCTGGACGAAGGCGTCGACGTACCGGACGCGAACGTCGCGATCGTCCTCTCGGGCAGCGGCTCCGAACGGGAGTTCACTCAGCGCCTCGGCCGGGTGTTACGCCCGACCGAGGACGGCGGGCGCGCGCTGCTCTACGAGGTCGTCACCGAAGCGACCGCCGAGGAGCGCGTCGCCGAGCGCCGACATTGATACTGTCGGACGGAACCGATCGGAAACCCGCGAACCGGAACGTCGACCATGCGATTAATTGCCACGAGCCGGCCTTTACGTACTTCGTCAGACAGTATGAGGGCGAGGGCGTTTTGGCCGTCGCGGTTCGAACAGTTCTGTGCTCACGAAGGACCTCCTCCGGGTGTCACGGGCGGGCGGTGGCTATCACCCGCAGTTCACAGTCAGGGAAGATCGCCCGCTCGCGGCACGGGTCATCGGGGTCTATCAGGGACACGTCGGCCGGTCGCGCGCCGATCTCGACGACGCACTCGCGGCTCTCGAAGGGGAGGCCGACGACTTCAAACTCGTTCGCGGGTTCGCCAAACTTCTGGAGCGCGAGGCGACCTTCGAGACGCGCAGCGAACTGGCCCCCGAGCGTGCTCGGGGCGCGGCGTTCGCGGCTGCCGAATCCGTCGGCATCGTGACCGAGGACGACCGCGAGCGCGCGCTGTCGCGGGCCGCAGATCGGTTCGATACCACGTCGGAGACGGTCGCGGAGTCGCTGTACGCCGATCTCGACGAGCGGCAGCGCCTCGTCGACCTCGACGTCCCCTGGAACCCCGAGGAGCTCTGCGCCCAGTACGACCTCTCGCTGGCGCAGACAGCCCTGTTCGACGCGACCGAGCTGCGCGTGCGGAGTTCCGACCCGAAGGCGCTCGTCTCGGCGGTCAAGCGGCTGCGACTGCTCTACGAGATCCGGAAGACGGGCGAGTCGGGAACGGCGCTCTCCGAGCGCGAGGTCCGCGTGACGGGCCCCGACAGCCTCTTTCGCCGCACCAGACGCTACGGCACTCGATTCGCTCGACTGCTCAGAAGTGTCACGAAAGCGGGCGAGTGGGAGCTCACGGCGACGATCGACGACCGCGGCACCGAGCGCGAACTCCGGCTCACGCAGGCCGATCTCCAGCCGCCGGGAACCGAGCCGGTGGTCGAAGTCGACTACGACAGCCGGGTCGAGGCCGACTTCGCCGCACGGTTCGAGGCGCTCGATCTCGACTGGGAGCTCACCCGCGAGCCCGAACCGCTCGAAACCGGCGCACGAGTGATGATCCCCGACTTCGCCTTCGAGTGGCAGCATGGAGTTCCCGCCGACGCGACTGGTGACACGAAAGCAGGGACGACGACTTCCGGTGATTTCCGTGTCTTCTTCGAGATCATGGGGTTCTGGACGCCCGACTACGTCGAAAAGAAACTTGCCCAGATCGAGGAGCTGGAGGACGTCGAGCTCGTCGTCGCGGTCGACGAGTCGCTCGGCGTCGGCGAGGAGCTCGAAGCCCGTGACGCGCGTGCCATCCCGTATTCGGGATCGGTGCGGGTGCGTGACGTCCGCGATGCGCTTCGGGAGTACGAGAATCGTCTGAACGCGGAGAGTGCGGCGGCGCTACCGGACGAACTCGTTCCGGAGGACGAGGTGGTTTCGCTGGCGACGCTTGCTGCCGAGCACGCCGTGAGCGAGAGTGCCATCGAGGGCAAGGAGTTTCCTAAGCACGAACTGGTCGGCCGGACGCTCGTTCGTCCGTCCGTGCTCTCGGCGCTCGACGCCGCTATCGAACCGGGGATGATGTTCTCGACGGTCGAAGATCGGATCGGCGAGGCGGGGATCGACGACGCGAGCGCGGTGCTCTCGCGGCTCGGCTATCGCGTGGAGTGGGAGGGGTTGAGCGGCGGGACGGTGCGCGAGAAGGACTGAACTATTCGTTTCGGTCGTGTCAACACGCTGGGTCGGTCGTTCCGATAGCGCTGTCCCGTTCCCTCGCCGTTGATTAGATAAGGCTAATTCTCTACTTAGACAGAAACAACTAAATGGATGGATAGCACGTGTCCAATCGAAATGGTCGACGAACGATCGGCTGCCCACACTGCGGCGTGGGCGTCACTGCGAGGGGTACCATGCCATCGATGAACGAAGACGACGCGGCGTCGATGACCGAGCAGCTCGAAAATCGACTGGTCGATTCCATCAAGGACCACGAGGGCGTCTCGCGCCGCTCGGTGCTGGGCGGCCTCGCTCTCGCCGGTGGCTCGGCCATCACGGGCATCGGAGCCGCGCAATCGGGGAACGAAAGCGGCGGCAACGCGACCACCGGCCACGATGCCAGCTTCGGCACCCCCGGAAAATACACCGAGAAGAACTTCGACCCACACGGCTATCTCCGGGAGTTCAACACCGGCGACTCGACGAACGAGCGTGACGCGATCTTCGGCAAAAAGGACGATCTGAACGCCGGAGTCTCACAGGAGAACGGACAGACCGTTCGTGAGTTCAACCTCATTGCCGTCCCCCAGGAGATCGAGATCGCACCCGGCGTTACCTTCCCCTCGTGGACGTACAACGGGCAGGTTCCTGCGCCAACGCTCCGCGTCGAGGAGGGGGACCTCATTCGGATCAATTTCACGAATGCGTTCTCCGATATGGCGCACACGATCCATCCACACGTCCAGAACCTCAACCCGGCGATGGACGGGGTGCCACAGAACGGACCCGGGGCGATCAAACCCGGCGAGACGTTCACCTACGAATGGCAGGCCCGGCCCGCCGGCACTCATCTCTACCACTGCCACATGCTCCCGCTGAAGGCGCACATTCACCGGGGCATGTACGGGACGATCGTCATCGACCCGAAACCCGAGAAAGTCCGTGAGAACCCTCGGGACTACATCGATTATCACGGACCGATCACCGACGAGGTGCGTGAGATGGCCGTCGAGCGTGCGAAGAGCCGGAACATGATCTCACACGCCGACTACGTTCCCGACGGCTACGACGATATCGACGAGATGGTGATGATGAACGGCTTCGATACCAACTTCGATGCCGACAACGAAGTCTACGCGGCCAACACCCGCGCGTTCGCCTACGCACCGGCGAAGACCCACAAATACGAGGGCGAGTGGGAAGGCGGCAAGACGAAACACCCCATCGAGATCAAGAAGAACAACCTCCAGCGGGTGCACGTGATTCAGACGCTCGAATACGATTTCATCAACTCGTTCCACACCCACTCACAGTTCTTCGACTACTACGACGCCGGGACGACGCTGTTCCCGAACCGGAGCACCATCGACACCGTGATGATGTGTCAGGCCCAGCGCGGCCTGTTCGAGATCGACTACAGCGACCACCAGCCGGGGCTGTACATGTTCCACGGCCACCAGTCGGAGTTCGCCGAGCAGGGCTGGATGAGTTTCTTCGAGGTGACCGAATGACGGACACACCGAAATCCGACGGCGGCGTTGCACGGCGACAGAAACAGCCCTTCGGCCTTCCACGGTGGGTCATGGGAGTCGTCCCGATCGTGTTGCTCGTGTTGCTCGTCGGCGGGTTCGTGATGACGACACCGCTGGCCGGGCTTCAGACCGGTGAGCCCCTGCCCGACGTGGGAATCAGCCAGACGTCGCTGCCGAACGACCACACGATCCGTCTGCAGGTGACGAACAACGCCCCCGAACCGATAACGATCTCGCAGGTTCGGATCGACGAGGCGAACTGGGGCTTCTCGATGAGCGGGGGTGACAACACGCTCGCCCCGCGCGAAAGCGCCACGATCGACATTCCCTACAACTGGATGGAGGGATACGACTACGACGTGGGGCTGATAGCGGCTGACGGGACGACGTTCCCGGTAACCATCGAAGCGGCCCAGTTGACGACCGGGCTGACCGGACAGGTCGTCGGGACGCTCGCGTTCGTCGGGTTCCTGATCGGCGTCGTCCCCATCGCGCTCGGGATGTTGTGGTTCCCGTTCATGCAGTCGATGAGTGAGAAGTGGCTCAACGCCGTGCTCGCGTTCTCGGCCGGCGTTCTCGGCTTCCTCGTCTTCGACGCCGGATTCGACGTGTTCGAAAGCGCCGGCGACGTGCCATCGGTCTTTTCGGGACCGATGATCGCCGTGCTCGGGATCGCCGGGTCGTGGCTGGTGCTGCAGGCGATCATGGACTGGCGAAACGACGGTGAGGAGTCGCGGCTCTCGATCGCGTACTCGGCAGGGCTTGCGATCGGACTGCACAACCTCGCGGAGGGGCTGGCCATCGGCACCGCGTTCGCCACGGGCCGCTCCGCGCTGGGCGTGTTCCTCATCATCGGGTTCATGATCCACAACGTCTCGGAGGGCCCGGTGGTCGTCGCACCGCTTGCGGACGGCGAACGACCGGCACTGAGACACTTCGTGGCGCTCGGCCTGCTCGCGGGTGCACCCGCCATCCTCGGCGGCTGGATCGGGAGTCTCTCCCAGTCGCCGCTGTTGAGCACGCTGTTCCTCGCGATCGGGATCGGCGCGCTGTTGCAGGTCGTCGTCGACATCGTCGACATGGTCCGTCGTTCGGGATCGATCCGCTCCGCACCGAACATGCTGGGATTCGCCATCGGCCTCGTGTTCATGTACGGGACGAGTCTGATCGCAGGCTGATCCACCATGGCCGAGGATATACTGTCGGACGGAAGTACGTGAAGTTCAGATCGAGAAGATCTACTGCAACGAGTGATGTTTCACCGCACGATTTCCGATCAGTTCCGTCCGACAGTATAGTTCCACACGACGGGCGTTCCTCCGTAGCAGTGGCGGAATCCTCGCCGTCGCGATGGCCGGTTGTGTCGGAAGTTCCAGTCAGGGCGACTCGAACACGAAATCGGTCGGGATGACCGACGACCTGAAATTCGATCCGGGGACGGTACACGTTTCGGTCGGGACGACCGTCGTCTGGAAGAACACGACCGACGCGAGTCACACCGTGACGGCTTACGAGGCGAAGCTCCCGACAACGCTGCGTACTTCGCCAGCGGCGGAGCGGACTCCGAGCAAGCAGCACGGGAGAACGTCAACGGTGGGCTGATTCGTTCCGATGAACAGTACAAACACACGTTCGAGCAGACGGGTCAGTACGGCTACTTCTGCATCCCGCACAAACGTTCGAAGATGGTCGGCCCGGTCGTCATCGAGGAGTAGCCGGCAGTTTCCCGACGCCGGATATCGAACCACTAGTGGGACACCGATGCGAGCGATGCTTCTTCGAATCACGATCGTCTCGATCGGATCATCGCTCCAATCGTCAGGAGTGTCAGCTACGGCGACGTGCTCGACTCAGTCGGACGGATGTCACGATAGAACGCGACCCCGTAGGTCATCGAGAACGCGCCGACGACGCCGGTGAGTACGAGGAACACCACTGCAGCCACGGCGATGACGCCGAGCGAAGATGTCTGTACGCCCCCGGTCGCCGGGAACGCCCCGACCAGACCGAGCACAGCCCCGAACGCACCGAAAACACCGCTGATGAGCATGACGACGAGCATGTAGCCGAGCGTGCTGAGTTTGTGGCCGCGGACCGCCCCCACGCTACGCTTGAACCCATCGACAGCGCCGAGATCGTCGATCACGATCGCCTGGCCGAAGAACTGGATGAAGAAGAACAGCACGAAGTACAGCAGGAACGCCACCAGAACGACGGCAGCGATGGTGAGGATCGCGGCTCCGCCGGACGCATCACCGCTTGCGGAAACGACGGCAAAACCGCCGATAGCGCCGATGAGGAACAACGCGATGACGTACACCACTCCCAGTCCCATCATGATGAGAAGGGCACCGAGCATGGAGACGTAGTTCGCCTTGCCGGCACGCACGAACGTCCCGAGGCTCGTCGTTCCCGTGACGGCTTCGTTGCCCATGCCGATGATGCCGCCGAAGAAGAACGGATAGAGCACCAGCAAGAGCAACGAGAGCAGTCCGGAAACGATCACAATGGTGGGTGAATCGACCGACTGCATGAATAGCTGTGGCAGTTGGACGAGTCCGAGCACCAACGCGACGACGACAAGGATCGGATTGCGGATCACTGCGGCGATCGACCGACGTCCTGCGGATATCGCACCCATGTCAGCACCGAATGTAGAGGGCCATCAAATACTTTGTTACCGACACCGAGCGAAGACAGAAAGTCGCTGCTGAGCCATCGACCTCGAACACCCGTGAGTCTCGAAACACCTTCCGAGCCGCTTACCGTCGTCTCACTCGTCAACAGCCGTGGAGGTCCTGCTGAGGCGGTCCGGTCATTCTCCACCGATCAGTTCACGGCGTCGTCCCTTCGGCACCTGTGAGCGGAGTTCGCCATCGATGAAGAGGCCGACGCCAAGGGGTTCGACGTCGCCAGCGAGGTCGTGCGCCGCGATCAGATAGCCCCAGTCGCCGTCCCAGTCGATAGGCTGGTCCTCGCCGGCGACGAACCGTCGCGCTTCGGCATCGGCCAACTCGACGACGTTTTTCCCGGCGTGCCGTCCGAACCGCTGGACCGCGTTCGTGGTCGGTTTCCAGTGTTCCTGACGCGTGCGGAGAAACGTCATCCCGAGCGCCTCGGCTTCGAGCGGGCTCGCCGCCTCGCCACGAAACGCCCAGAGCTTCCCCCCACCTTTCTCCCAGAACGAGTAGTGCTCGAAGATCTCGGGGGCGATCGCGTAGCGCTCGTCCCAGAAATCGAGAAGCTCCTGGCGCGTGGCTCGGCCCTCGACGACGCGCTCGTCGGCGGTGGCAGGCAGGCGATCGAGCTGCGAACCGTCGTTCGTTCGATCGCTCATCCGCCGACCTCCACTTTCGCGCAGAAAAAGCCGCCCGTATCGTTTAGATGGGGGTAGATCCGTTTGGCCTTCCGCACACTCCGATCGAACGCTTCGCCCTGCCACTCGGTGACGCCGGGACGTGTTTCGAGCGCACAGGAGAACTCGACGAGTCGGCAGTCCTCGGCCGAAAGAACGCTGTCGAGCACGGCCTCGTTCTCCTCGGGCGCGAACGTACAGGTCGAGTAGACCACGCTCCCGCCAGAGCGGGTCGCCTGCACCGCCCGCCGGAGGATCGACTCCTGCGTTGCGGCGATGGAGTCGATATATTCGAGCGACCACTCGTCGAGCGCGTCCGGGTTCTTCCGGATCGTCCCCTCGCACGAACACGGCGCGTCCACGAGCGCGCAATCGAATTCGTCGAACTCGAACGGTTTGAGCGAATAGTTCCGTGCATCGCGGTTCGTCACCGCCATCGAGGTGACGCCGAGACGTTCGGCGTTGAATCGGAGCGCCGAGAGCCGGCCCAGACTCCGATCGTTCGCGACGATCGTTCCCTCGTCGTCGGCGAGTGCAGCGAGCTGGGTCGCCTTCCCGCCGGGGGCTGCACAGGCCGCCCAGACGCGTTCGTCGGGCTGGGGATCACAGACGAGCGCCGGCAGCGTCGAGACCTCCTCCTGGCCGTGCAGCCAGCCGTGATAGGCTCCCCACGTCCGGCCCGGGCTGGTCGAATCGAGTCTGAGAAGGCCCGGATGCCACTCGACGGGCTCGTACGCCACACCCTCGTCGTCGAGTGCGTCCATCGCCCGCTCGGGCGTCGCCTTGATCTCGTTCACCCGGACGACCGACGGAAGCGGGCGCTCACAGGCCGCACGGAACGCCCGGAAATCGTCAACGAGCGGTTCGTACCGTTCGAGAACGTCCATTGGGAACCAATCCGTCCGTGGTCGCTTGTCGATTTCGGAGTCGGGGGAGCCTTAAGGTGCCCCGTGACGAAGATGCCAGCATGGCACATATCGACGTCGCGGCGGACGATATCGACCTCGACGACCCGACGCTCGTCGAGGGGCTGCCTGGTGTCGGGTTGGTGGGCAAGATCGTCGCCGACCACCTCGTCGATGCCTTCGAGATGGACTACTACGCCGGCATCCACTGCAGCGGCGTCCCGGAGGTCGGCGTCTATCGTGGCGAGCGCTCGGCCCTCAGACCGCCCGTGCGCCTCCACGCCGATGCCGAACGAGACCTCCTCGTCCTCCAGAGCGACGTCCCGGTCTCGCCGAACGAGGCGACCGGGTTCGCCGACTGCGTCACCGGCTGGCTCGCCGACAACGACGTCACGCCGCTCTACCTCAGCGGCCTGCCCGACCAGTCCGACGAGGTACCCGAAGTGTATGGAATTTCGACCGGTTCAGGCAACGACCTGCTCGACGAGGCTGGCATCGTCCCACCCGCCGAGGGCGGTCTCGTGAGCGGCCCGACCGGCGCACTGCTCTATCACGCCGATCGAGCCGACCTCACGAGCGTCGGTCTCATCGCCGAGACCAACCCACAGTTCCCCGATCCCGAAGCCGCCCGCGCGGTGCTCGAACACGGCATCGAACCGCTCACCGGCATCGGGATCGACACCACGGATCTCGTCGAACAGGCCGAAGAAATCCAGGAAGCCCGCGAACGCCTCGCCGAACGGATGCACCAGGCCGACGACGAGAGCTCACAGGCCGAACCGATCCGGATGTTCCAATAAGTAGTACCTTTTTACTGCGGGGGTTGCCTACGGCAACCCCCACTCGCAAAAAGCTACGCTAAAAACACCCGCTCGCTCCCGTCGGTCGCTCACGGCGAACCGCGCTCGCTACGCTCGCGCGGACACTTTGTTCTCCGCAAACCGTACCACACAGCACCGCTGAAGCCCTCGGCACGCTCACTGCGTTCGCTACTCGCTCCCTTCGGTCGTCTGCTCGCGGGCCGGAGGCCCGCTCGCACGGTACGAGGGACCTCCGGTCCCTCGCTACTCGCGCCTCGCCCTTCATCCGCCAGGNGTCGTCTGCTCGCGGGCCGGAGGCCCGCTCGCACGGTACGAGGGACCTCCGGTCCCTCGCTACTCGCGCCTCGCCCTTCATCCGCCAGGACCGCACCGCCAACCGAAACCGCCCCGCAACTGCCGACGGCTGTCGGCCACCGTTTCAGCGCTGGGTCGTCACTTCGCAGCCGTCCTCGGTGACGATGATGGTGTGCTCCTTCTGGCTGACGAGATTGCCTGCGCTCTCCTTGAGCACCGGATAGCTGTGGACGACGTTCTGGCGTTCGAGCCGGCGCAACGCCATCTCCGGCCGATCGACGTCGAGCCAGCGCGTCGCGAACGGGAGGGTCCGGAACTCCTCGGTGATCTGATCGAGCGCCTCGCGCGCGTCGCGGTTCCTGACCGAGCGCTCGTTTTCGAGCGCGAAGATCTCGGCCTCGTTGCCCTCGCCGACCTTGCCGCTGCCGTCGGTGGCGAACGGTTCGATGGCGACGACGTCGCCGGCTTCGAGTTCGACGCTCTGGCTCACCGCGCGGTTCGGGATGTTCGGCGGCGTGTGCTGTTCCCAGTGGGCCAGCCCGTGCCCGGTGAGATTGACGACCGGGTTGTAGCCGTAGTCGTCGATGACCTCCTCGATGCGCGCGCCGATCTCGCCCGTACTGACGCCCGCCTCGACGAGTTCGAGTGCGGCCTCCAGCGCGGCTTCGGGCGCTTCGGCGAGGTCGGGGTTGTCCGAGAGATCGACCGTGACGGCGGTGTCGGCGAGCCAGCCATCGACGTGGACGCCGATGTCGAGGTTCACCATCTCCTCGCCGAAAGTGGTCTCCTCGTCGATGCTCGGCGTCGCGTGGGCGGCCTCCTCGTCGATCGAGATGTTGACCGGGAAGGCCGGCTCGCCACCCAGTTCCCGCGTGCGCTCCTCGGCCCACTGGGCGATTTCGAGATGGCTCACGCCGACCTCGACGCGCTCTGCGGCCTCGTCGCGCACCTGCGCGAGGATCTCGCCCGCTTCGCGGCATTTCTCGTGCTCCTCGTCCGAGAGGTCCACGTCGCTCATACCGTGCGATGGGGCGTTCGGGCCAAAGGTCTGCCNGAGCCGGTCAACGCTTCGAACTCGTCGATGGCGTTCGCCGCGGCGTCCGCAGGGTGTTCGCCGTCTTCGAGCCGTCGCACCGCCTCCCGCGCGAGCGTCGACCGGGCGATGTCCTCGCCGGCACCGGTCGCGCTCGCCCCGCCGGCCGGCGAGGCGTAGAAACCACAGCCGATCTGCGGCACGTCGCCGACCCGACCGGCGAGGGCGAACCAGCGCCCGCCGGTCGAGGTCGCGGCCGCGACGCGTCCCTCGTCGACCGCGACCGCACCGACCGTGTCCGCCCCGCCGAACCGCTCACGTACCCACTCGATCCGCTTCTCCATCTCGTCCGTCTCAGGTGGGTCGGCAGCCGCGAACCGTTCGCGCGTGTGGTCGGTCGTGAGCTCGTCCGGTTCGATGTCGAACCCCTCGGCGAGCGCGACGGCGTGCTCGCCCGCGAGAAGTACGTGCGGCGTCTCCTCCATGACACGACGAGCGACGCCGACCGCATGACGAACACCGGCCATCGAACAGGCCGCACCCGCCTCCCGCTCGTCGGTCATGATCCCGGCATCGGTTCTGACGACGCCGTCGGCCTGGATCGCCCCGCCGATCCCGGCGTTGAATCGTGGGTTCGATTCGAGGACGTCGATCGCGCGCACGACCGCCTCGACCGGCGTCGATGCGTCCGTACCGACGGAAGCGGCCTCGTCGAGAACCGACTGTCGCCGTTCGGGGTCGTCGGGTTCGTCGCCCGCACCGCCATGCACGATGAGCTGCATGGTTCGTGATGCGACAGCAACCGGCATAACGATCCCGAAGCCGTCCTCAACGGACGTTTGCGAAAGACAGGCCTTTTGGTACGGCCGGGCGAATCTTCGGTATGTCTTATGAACGGGTCGACGTTCCGAGCGCGGGCGAGCAGATAACCAGCGACGACAGCGAGTTCAACGTACCCGACGATCCCATCGTCCCCATCATCCACGGCGACGGCATCGGGACCGACGTCGCTCCGGCCGCCCAGCGGGTACTCGGCGCGGCCGCCGAAGCCACCGGCCGTGAGATCCACTGGATGCGCATCTACGCCGGCGAATCCGCCCGCGAGCAGTACGACGAAAACCTCCCCGACGACACGCTCGACGCGCTGCGCGAGTTCAAGGTCGGCATCAAGGGCCCGCTGACGACGCCCGTCGGCGCGGGCTACCGAAGCCTCAACGTCGCGCTCCGCAAACGACTCGATCTCTACACGAACATGCGGCCGACCTACCACATCGAGGGCGTCCCTTCCCCCGTGAAGGATCCCGACGCGATGGACATGGTCAACTTCCGGGAGAACACCGAGGACGTCTACGCCGGTATCGAGTGGGAGGCCGGCACCGACGAGGCCGAACAGGTCCGCGAGTTCGTCGAGGAGGAGATGGGCTTCACCGAGTCGATCCACGACGGGCCCGTCGGCATCGGCATCAAACCCATCTCCGAGTTCGGCACGAAACGGCTCGTCCGCCAGGCCATCGATTACGCGCTCGAAAACGACCGCGAATCGGTGACGTTGATCCACAAGGGTAACATCATGAAGTTCACCGAGGGCACCTTCCGCGACTGGGGCTACGAGGTCGCCCGCGAGGAGTACGGCGAGAACGTGATCACCGAGGACACCCTCTGGGACGAGCGCGACGGCGAAGCGCCCGACGCCGACGTGGTCGTCAACGACCGCATCGCCGACAACATGCTCCAGCAGATCCTCACCCGAACGGGTGAGTACGACGTCCTCGCGATGCCGAACCTCAACGGCGACTACCTCTCGGACGCCGCCGGCGCACAGATCGGCGGATTGGGCATCGCCCCCGGCGCGAACATCGGCGACGGCCGCCTGCTCGCCGAACCCGTCCACGGCAGCGCGCCGAAATACGCCGGTCAGGACAAGGTCAACCCGACCGCGATGATCCTCTCGGGACGCATCATGCTCGACCAGCTCGGCTGGAGCGACGCCGCCGGCCTGATCTACGACGGCGTCGAGGACGCCATCTCCTCGAAGAAAGTCACCTACGACATCCACCGGCAGATCGACGGCGGCGAGAAACTCGCCACCAGCGAGTTCGCCGACGTCGTCGTCGACAGCATCGAAGACAACGCCTAAATCGACGCTACGACAGCCATCGCCGAATTTTTGCGACGTACTGCGGCGTTCGAGAGACGATTCGTCCGAGACCAATGATGAACAGCACTGCTGCCCCAGCCGTGACGAGCCAATTGATCAACGTGGGAATCGGACCAGCTGTGAAACGAGTGACAGCGAACGCAACGACCGCGAGCAGCCAGATGGCGTAGAGCGCGAGGCCGACCGTCGTACCGGTGCGTCTGAGCGTTCGGTTCATACGTTCTATTCGGGGGAAGGTGGAATAATCGTTTCGTAGGGCCGTCCTTTACTTTGCCCAGTCGGGGTTCTCTCTGGGCGGGCTGAACACGTCGATGCCGCGGACGATTTCCTCGCCACGGTTTTCGACGCCGTGGGACTCCCCGCTGGCGAGCACGTAGCTGTCGCCCGGGACGAGTTCGCGCTCCTCGCCATCCAGGAGGAAAGTCAGGGTTCCCGCGACGAGATAACCGGCCTGCTCGTGGGGGTGGCTGTGCGCCGGGACGCTCGCACCCGGTTCGACCGCGAACCGTTGAACGCTCGTCTCTTCACCGCTGGCCAGCATCGCGAGGTGAACGCCGTCGATCGCCTCGGTCGATTCGCGTTCGGTGCCGATGATTTCCATGACCGCTACTCGTTCCGTGGCTACCTAAAGGTTCAACAGGATCGATCTGCAAATTCGGGTATGTACGCGGTCGTCGGCTGCAGTGACTGCGAGAGCTTCTGGGTCGTCGAGGGTCGCCCGGAGACGACGAGCTGTCCCGGCTGTCGCACGCGCCATCGCTTCGAGCAGCTCGCGAAGTTCGCCGAGACCGACACCGCCGACGCCGCTCGCCAGGCCCGGACCGCGCTGTTGGCCGATCGCAGCGAACACGCGCCCGACGATCTGGACTCGTTCACCGCGCTCGAATCACAGGCCGAACGAGGCGGGATGAGTGACGACGAGTATCTCGAACGGTCGGGGCTCGACGCCGAAACGGTGCGCGAGGCGGGCGAGCGCGCGACCGAGGGTGGCGAGGGAAGCGGAAGTCAGAGCCGGATGGACGTCGTCCGCGCGGCACTCACCGATCTCGATCGCCCGACCGAAGAGGAGATCACAACGTATGCGCGCGAGCGTGACGTCCCCGCGGAGTTCACCGAGCGCGCGCTCGAAAAACTCGTCCGCCGGGGTGCGGCGAGCGAACACCGCGGCGAGTACCGGTTGCTGTGAGCGACCGTGAGTTCGACCTCGCGTCGGTCGTCGTGGGCGGGTTCGTCGCGCTTGCGGGCATCCTCTTTCTCCTCGAACCGCTGGTTGGACAGATTCCGGTGTTCGGCGTGCCGACGCCGGCGTTCGTGCTCTCGGCGTCGGTGCTCACGGTCGGGTTCGGTTTCGGCGCGGTGGTGTATTACCGTCGCGGTCACCGCCTGTTCGGTCTCGCCCACGCGGTCGGTGCCGGCGGGTTCGGGCTGGTGGTCGGCGGCACCGCCGTCGGAAGCGGTAGCGTACTGATGCTCGGTGTCGCGGTGCTTGTCGGCGGGTCGGCGTTCCTCGTGAGTCGGTCGTCGCGCCGAACGTGATTCATAAACGTGCGCTCGAAAACCCGCCCGACGGAGCGAGGTGGGCGAACACTGCGGTCGCTACCGCTTGCTCTGGGTCACTGAACCGCTTCGGCGAGCGCGACCGCCTCGTCGGTCGAGCCGTCGGTGACGAGCGCGCGGGTGCTCTCCCCGTCGGTCCAGACGACCACCGTCCGATCGTCCATCGTCGCCGCGGTCGCGTCCGCTCCGTCGACGGTGACGCTCGTTCCGTTCAACCGTTCGTAGGGGACTTGCTCACCGTCGGTCGTGACGAGCGTGGCGTTCGTCGCGCCGTCCGCGTACTGCTGGGCGACGATCGTCCCGTCGCCGGTCCCCGCGACGGTCGCCTCCTCGAACTCGAACCCGTCGGCGGCCAGTGTCGGGAGGTCACCGTCGACGGCCTCGTTCGTGGCGTCGAACCCGTCGTAGCTCTCGGTCGTGCTCGCGGTGCGGTCGGCCGGCGGCGCGAACGTGCTCTCGTGGACGCTCGCGTTGAAGCGCTGGTCGTCGTAGCGCACGGTCGTCGTGTTCACCCCGTCGGTGACGCGCGCCTCGAGCAGTCGCGAGTCGTTCGTTGCGACCCACATCGTGCCCTCGACATCGACGCTCTCGTTGTCGTGGCTGAGTGAAACGACGTACGCCTCGGTTCCGTCGACGGTTTCGGTGCCGGTCCGGGTCGCGCTGAGGTTCGCCTCGGAGAGGTTCGTCGGCAGCGAGCTCTTCGCCTCGTCCCACTCCGCCGGCAGCGATTCGCAGTCGACGGTCGAGAGGTTCGCGGCAGCCGCCTCCATCTCGTCGGCACCGGGTGCCGAGTCGTTGGCGTCGAACGTCGCCGCGCGCTCGCTGGCCGCCTCACAGAGCTCGCTCGCGTTTTCCGAACTGTTCTCGACGGTCCACGCACGCTGGAGCGTGGGCGAATCGACCCAGGCGATGCTGCCGTTCGTGCCCATCGCCACCGTTCGACCGTCCGTCGTGAGCGCGACGCGCGCGCCCTCGTCGTCGGCGAGGGCGTACTCGACGGTGCCGGTGTGGTTCGCGCTCGCGTTCGACATCGTAACGTCGGCGCTACCGGTGAGCGTCTCGGCGCTCTCGTACGTCTCGTGAGTATCGTTGAGAATAGCTTCACCGGACGGACCATCGGTCGACTGGGCGAACGCCACGCCGCCGACGACCACCCCCACGACACAGAGCAGCACGAGGGCGATGGCGGGTGAGACGCGCCCACGGGTTCCGGAATCGTCCATTGCCAATTCTTCGCACTGGACGAGTAAATACCCACGGTCGCGGCCCAAATCACCCGTCGTCCCTCTCCGTTCGGTGTCGAGCGACGACATCTTCATTGGGCCGAGTCCGCTATCGCTCGCAGTGAGTTCCACAGCCGGGACGTCGTCGGCCGACGATAGCGTGGTCCGCCTCGCGGACGTGCGGAAGACCTACGACCTCGGCGGCACGGTCGAGGCGCTCGCCGGCGTCTCACTCGCGCTCGCTGCGGGCTCGTACACGGCGGTGATGGGACCGAGCGGATCGGGCAAGAGCACGTTGTTGAACCTCGTCGGCGCGCTCGACACGCCGACCGAGGGTCGGGTCACGGTCGCCGACCACGACGTCGGGACGGATTCGGAGGCCGAACGCGCCGGGATCCGCGGCACGGAGATCGGATTCGTCTTCCAGACGTTCAACCTCATGCCGCGTCTGGACGCGACCGAGAACGTCGCCCTCCCTCTCCTGTTCGACGACTGGTCGCGCGAGCGCCGCCGCGAGCGCGCCCGCGAACTGCTCTCGCTCGTGGGACTCGGCGACCGTCGCGACCACCGCCCGAACGAACTTTCAGGGGGACAGCGCCAGCGCGTCGCCATCGCCCGGGCGCTCGCCCCCGATCCCGCGGTCGTGCTCGCCGACGAGCCGACCGGCAACATCGACACCGAGACCGGGGCGGAGATCATGGGGCTGCTCGACGACGTGAACGCCCGCGGCAACACCGTTCTCCTGGTGACCCACGAGCGAGCGATCGCCGAACACGCCGACCGGATCGTCCACATCCGCGACGGGACGATCGAGTCGATCGAATCGCTCGACGGGGCGGGACGGGACGCGTAGATGGACGCCCGCGAGACGCTGCGGATGGCCGGGCGGTCGATCCGCTCGCACAAACTCCGGTCGGCGCTCACGGTGATCGGCGTGGTCATCGGGATCGCGTCGGTCGTGACCTTCGCCTCGGTCGGCGCGAGCGTCGAGGCCGACATCGTGAGCGAGGTCGGCTCGTCGAGCGCGAGCAACGTCTACGTGCTGCCGACGCCCGCCGGTGAGGGCGACGACGGACCGGGGTTCGGCGGAGTCAGCCAGCCCGTGTTCACCGAACATGACGTCAAGCAGTTGGAGAAAACGAAGGGTGTGCGACAGGTCCTGCCACGTGGAAACGTCCGCGTGAGCGCGCTCACTCACGCCAACGACACGGTTTCGAGAAACCAGATCACCGCCACGACGCCCGCCTCGTTCCCCCAGGACGCGATCGTCGCCGGCCGAGCCTTTCGCTCGGGTGCCAGAGAGGCCGTCGTCAGCCGCTCGGCGAGACAGGCCTTCGAAAGCAACCTCTCGGTCGGCGACACGCTCTCGATCGAAACGGAGGACGGCAACGCGACGACCGTCGACGTCGTCGGTGTCGTCAACCGGACGGCCGGCCAGTTGCCCTTTGCCTCCTTCGCCGGCCAGCCGCGGTTCTACGTGCCGACCGACCCGTTCTACGAGCGCACCCTCGAAAGCCCGGCCGTCGGCGCGAGCCAGCGTGCCTACCCCCAGCTCACGGTCGTCGCCGACCCCGCGCGGGTGAGCACGGTGAAGGGAAGCGTCCAGAACTATCTCGCCGGGTCGGACGCGGCCGAGCTGAAGCCCGAATCGGTCGAGCTGACGGCGCAGACGAGCGGTGACTTCGTCGAGGAGATCCAGGATATCGTCGGCCAGGTCACGCGGTTCGTCACGGCGATCGCAGTGATCGCGCTCGTCGTCGCCGCCATCGGCATCGCCAACATCATGCTCGTCAGCGTCGCCGAGCGTACCCGCGAGATCGGGATAATGAAGGCCGTCGGCGCGCGCAACCGCGACGTGATGGGGCTCTTTCTGGCGGAGGCCACGGTTCTGGGCGCTGTGGGGGCCGTCGTCGGCCTCCCCCTTGGAATCGCGGTGAGCTACGGCGCGACGGTCTACGCCGAGGTGGCGTTCACGCCGGCCTACGGCTGGTTCGTGATCGCCGTCGCCGTCGGCATCCTCGTCGGCGTCGTCGCCGGGCTCTACCCGGCGTGGCGCGCGGCACGCGTCGATCCGATCGACGCGCTTCGCTACGAGTGATCAGGGATCGCTGTCGTCGTACTCGACCGGGACGATGCGTTCGTCGCCCTCGTGGTCGGCGTTCAGGTCGACTTCCTCCTTCAGCTCCGGACGCACCTCCGAGCCGAGGCGTTCGGCGAGTTTCTCGATTTCTTCGTCGTCGAGCTCCGCGTCGGGATCGGGCAGATCGAGGTCGCCGACGAACCGTTCGGGCCGCAGCGCGACGCCCGATTCGGGCTGCGTGAACCCGTTTTCGTTGGCAAGGAGTTCGGTCCGTCCATCGCCGTCGACGCGGATCGCGGGCTCGCCGGGCATCGATTCGACGTACTTCTGCTGAAGCGCCGTGACGACCAGGTCCGGGTCGAGGACGACGCGTTCGATCTCGGTCATGGCGTCCCCCGTTTCTCGCTCCTGATTTATGTCGTCTCTGGCCGCGGCCAGACCATCCTATCGACCGAGTTCGGCGTGCGCGCTGGAGAGATGCCGGGAGGCGAGCGCCCCCAGAAGGGACAGTTCGCCCGCGAGCGCGCCTGCGGCGATCACCTCGGCGAGCCGGTCGGCGTTCGCACCCGGCGGGTCGCCGCCGCCGCGCAGGCCGAGCACCGAGAGCCCCTCGGACTGGGTGGGCAGTTTCGTCCCGCCGCCGACGGTGCCGACCTCCAGACTCGCGAGCGAGACACTCGCGTACAGTTCGTCCTCGCGGGCCTCGACGGTCGTGATGGCGTTCGCCCCCTCGACGACCTGCGCGGCGTCCTGGCCGGTCGCCAGAAATGCGGCGGCGACGACGTTCGCTGCGTGCGCGTTGAATCCCAGACTCCCCGCTTTAGCTGACCCAATGAGATTCTTCCGGGTGTTGAGCTCCGCGATCGCCGCGGGAGTGGCGTGCAGGCGCTCCTCGACGACGTCGTTCGGGATCCGCACGTCGGCGGTGACGCTCCGGCCCCGCCCCTCGACGGCGTTGATCGCGGCGGGTTTCTTGTCGGTACAGAGGTTGCCGGAGAGCGCGACGAGTTCGGCGCTCGTCTCGCTCTCGACGACCTCACAGGCCTCGCCGGTGGCGATCGTCGCCATGTTCATCCCCATCGCGTCCTTCGTGTCGTAGCCGAACCGGAGGAAGACCGAATCCCCGACCGCGTAGGGCGTGATGTCGACGAGTTCGCCGTGGCTCGTCGTCGCCTCGGCGGCGTCGGCGAGCGCGTCGCGGTTGTCGCGCACCCACTCGACGACCGCCTCGGCTTCGACGATATCGGCCACTCGAAAGACCGGCGCGCGCGTCATCGCCCGCTTGGTGACTCTGGCGTTCGCACCGTCGGCCGCCCGGAGCACCGCACAGCCGCGGTTGACCGAGGCGACGAGTGCGCCCTCGGTCGTCGCGAGCGGCAGATATGTCTCACTATCCGCGCGCTCGCCGGCGACCGGCAGCGGGCCGGCGACGCCGAGCGGGATCTGTACCGTGCCGATCATGTTCTCGATGTTCGGCTCGGCGTCGGCGGCGTCGATGGCGTACTCGCCGACCGTATCGAGGGTCGTTTCTGCGTCGTCCGCGACGAGTTGCCGGCGTGCAGTGGCGGCAGTGTCGGCGTCGGCGTGCGCTTCCAGTTCGTGCAGGGCGATCTCGCCGTCCTCGACGCGGTCGACGAGCTCCGCGGCGTCGCTCATGGCTCACCCCTCGGCGGGGCGGTTCTAACCAGTTCCGCTATCCCGAAGCGTTTTCGCGCCCGCCGTACCTCCCAAAACCATGACCGACCCTGCCGATCTCGTGCTCACGAACGCGGAGATCCACACGCTCGCCGCCCCCGACACGACCGCCGAGGCACTCGCGGTGCGCAACGGCGAGATCGTCCGCGTGGACTCGGCCTACGAGATCGACTTCTTGGATGGCGTCGAGACGACCACGATCGATCTCGACGGGCGCGTTCTCCTCCCGGGGTTCATCGACGCCCACACGCACATGACGGCGGTCGGCAAGCGCCTCGTCCACGCCAATCTCGCGGACGCCGACAGCCGTGCTGAAGGAGTCTCGCTGCTCGTCGAGCGCGCCGACGCGACCGACCGCGAGTGGATCCTCGGCTACGGCTACGACGAGAGCGACTGGAGGAGTTCACGCTATCTCGATCGGTCGGATCTGGACGACGTGAGCACCGATCGGCCGGTCGTGGCGTTCCGCGAGGACATGCACACCGCCAGTGTCAACAGCGTCGTCCTGGATCGACTCGGGAGGGAACTACCCGACGACGATGTCCGAACCGAGAACGGTGATCCCACGGGCGTGGTCGTCGAGGACGCGCTCGGGCCGATCCGCGACGCCATCGCCCCCGATCGAGCGGAGACGCGTGAACTGCTGCTCGCGGCACAGGAGTACGCCACCGAACGCGGCATCACGGGCGTCCACGACATGGTTCGGCAGTCACACGCACCGCGGGCCTACCGCGATCTCGACCTGGCGGACGAACTGGCCGTGCGCGTGCGACTCAACTACTGGTCGGATCACCTCGACGCACTCCGAGAGGTCGGACTGACGACCGATCACGGCAGCGAGTTCGTCCGCACGGGCGCGATCAAGACGTTCACCGACGGCAGTCTCGGCGGGCGAACGGCGAAGCTCAGCGAGCCGTACGCCGACGCGCCCGACGCGACGGGCCAGTGGGTCGTCCCGCCCGCCGATCTCGACGATCTCACCCAACGCGTCGACGACGCCGATCTCCAGATGACCGCCCACGCCATCGGCGACGCGGCCATCGACGCCGTGCTCGACGCCTACGAGCGGACCGACGCCGCTGACGCACGCCACCGCATCGAACATCTCGAACTCCCGTCCGAGGCGGCGATCGAACGCCTCGCCGAGCTGGGTGCCGTCGCGTCGGTCCAGCCGAACTTCCTGAAGTGGGCCGACGAGGATGGGCTCTACGACGCCCGCCTCGGCACCGAGCGGCGGGCGCGCTCGAATCCCATCCGAGAGCTGCTCGACGCCGGCATTCCCCTCGCCTTCGGCAGCGACTGCATGCCGCTCGACCCGCTGTTCGGCATCGGGCAGGTCGTCGCTGCACCGGACGAGCGCCAGCGCCTCACCGTGACCGAGGCGCTGCGCGCGTACACCGCGGGTGCGGCGTACGCCGGGTTCGACGAGGACCGACTCGGAACGATCGAACCGGGCAAGAGGGCCGATTTCGCCGTTCTCGATCGCTCGCCGTGGGAGGCAACCGACATCGCGGCCATCGACGTGGCGATGACGGTCGTCGATGGCACGATCGTCCACGACGCGCGCTGATCGTCGGTCGTCGGCCATCGATTATCGATTGACCAACTCCTTTTTGATCACGTGTCGTACTGGACAGTCGCACGTATGCTGAACGCTGTTTGAAGTGAAAATCTTTTCAAAGTCGGGTACTGGTGGCTAGCGCTGACGGAGAACGGGAACCATGCCAGAACTCGAAACCACACCCCTCGAAACAGAACTCAGCCTCTTCAAATACGACAATCTGGAGCGGCTGCCGTCACAGTACCGCGATCTCGCCGAATCTGAGCGCTCGAAGCGGATCGCCGCGGCACGCGACGAGCTCGGCGACGACGTGCTGGTGCTCGGTCACAACTACCAGCGCCGGGAGATCGTCGAGCACGCCGACTTCATCGGTGATTCCTACGCGCTCTCGCAGCGCGCCGCCGAGTCGGACGCCGACTACGTCGTCTTCTGTGGCGTGACGTTCATGGCCGAGTCCGCGGACATCATCACCGACGACGACCAGACGGTGTTGCTCCCGTCGATGGAGGCGTCGTGCCCGATGGCCGGGATGGCCGAGGCGCTTCAGGTCGATGCCGCGTGGGCCGAGATCACCGCGGCCGCACCCGACGAGACGATCGTGCCGGTGACATACATGAACTCCTACGCCGACCTGAAGGCCTTCTGTGCCGATCAGGGCGGGCTGGTCTGTACCTCCTCGAACGCCCACCGCGCCTTCGAGTGGGCCTTCGAACGCGGCGACAAGGTGCTCTTCCTCCCGGACAAACACCTCGGCGAGAACACCGCTCACCGGTTGGGAATGGAAGACAGCACTGCCGTCTGGGACCCCTGGGATCCCGAAGGAAAGGACGCCGACGAGGTGGCCGACGCCGATATCGTGCTCTGGGAGGGCTATTGCCAGGTCCACGAGCGATTCCGCGAAGACCACGTCGCACAGGTCCGCGACGAGCATCCCGACGCGAACGTGGTCGTCCATCCCGAGTGCCGGCGCGAGGTCGTCGAGGCCGCCGACGTCGTGGGCTCGACGAGTACGATCACCGACACGGTGGCCGACGCCGACGCGGGCGAGACGTGGGCCATCGGCACCGAGATCCACCTCGCGAACCACCTCGCACGGTGGCATCCCGAGGTTGAGGTCGTCCCGCTCTGTGGCGACGCATGCATGGACTGCAACGCGATGCGCCAGATCGACCCCAACTATCTGACGTGGGTGCTCGACGGACTCCGCGAGGGCCAAGAGCGAAACGTCATCGAGGTCGCTCCCGGGGAGAAAGAGCGCGCCGCCGTGGCGCTCGACAGGATGCTGGAGATCTGAAATGGCTGACGAATCCGATCCGACGACGGCCGACGTGCTGGTGGTCGGCAGCGGCGTCGCGGGCTGTGCGGCGGCGCTCGGGGCGGCACGTGCGGGCGAGGACGTGGTGGTGGCGACGAAGGCCGAACGGCCGAAGGACGCGACGAGCTGGTGGGCACAGGGCGGTGTCGCCGTCTCGCGGAGCAACGCCGAGGGGTTCAAACGGGACATCGTCGCGGCGAGCGACGACACGGCCGATCCCGACGCAGTCGACGTGCTGGTCGAGAACGCGAACGAGGCCGTCCGCGACGTGCTGATCGAGACGCTCGACGTGCCGTTCGACACCGAGGCGGACGATCCCGACACGTTCGACTATGGCCGGGAGGCCGCCCACGGCGAGCGCCGTATCCTCCACGTGAACGCGAGCACCGGCCGGCACGTCCTCGGCCCGTTTCTCTCGTATCTCGACGACCACCCGAACGTCACCCTCCGCGAGGACACCGCGGCGCTCGATCTCCTCACGCGCGAGGGCCGCGTCCATGGCGCGCTCTGCGAGCACGACGGCGACCTTGACCCGATATACGCCGGATCGACCGTGCTCGCGACGGGCGGCATCGGCGCGCTCTACGGGCGCTCGACCAATCCCGACGGTGCGACGGGCGACGGGATCGCGATGGCCGCGCTCGCCGGCGCGGACGTGGCGGACATGGAGTACGTCCAGTTCCATCCGACGGCCTATGCTGGCGAAGTCGCGACGCCGTTCCTGTTGAGCGAGGCGCTCCGCGGCGAGGGTGCGATTCTGAGAAACGACGACGGGGATCGGTTCATGCCCGAGCACCATCCCGACGCCGAGCTCGCACCGCGTGACGTGGTCGCCCGCGCCGTCGCCGCCGAACGCGAGCGGACGGGTGACGTTCTACTGGACGTTTCGTCGCTCGATTTCACGACCGAATTCCCGGATCTCGCGACGAACTGTGACGAGCGCGACGTCGATCATCGAACGGGCATCCCGGTCGCGCCGGCCGAGCACTTCCTCTGTGGCGGCATCGCGGTCGACTCCCGTGGGCGGACGAGCCTCGACCGACTGTTCGCCGTCGGCGAGTGCTCCCGGACGGGCGTCCACGGCGCGAACCGGCTGGCCTCAACGAGCCTGCTCGAAGGATTGGTCTGGGGGTTGCGTGCCGGACGGACCGCTGCCGCGAGCGGGGCCGACCCCGAGATCGTCGACGTGCCCGACCTGCGCGACAGCGATCCCGCGCTCCCGGCGGCGTTCGCGGCGGAGAAGTTCACCCGCCTTCGCGAAGTGATGGACGAGTTCGTCGGCCTCTCGCGGAGCCCGTCAGGGCTCCGGCGAGCGAGCGCGGCCATCCGGCGACTCAAGGGCGAGGTCGATGCCTACGTCCGCACCCGCACCTCGCGGGAGCTCTACGAACTCCGTGCTGCGACGGTGACGGCGCTTTTAATTACCCGGGCCGCACGCGAGAACACCGACTCCCGTGGCTGCCACCATCTCGTCGTCACTACCGACGAGCCCGAGGTTCATGCCGATTGATCGCAGTCGCATCGAGCGCTGGCTGCGCGAGGATCTCGGCCATCACGACGTGACCAACCACGTGCCGGGCGAGACCACGGGGAGATTGGTGGTCACTGAGGACGGCGTTGCTGCGGGGATCGAAACCGCCGCGGCCGTTTTCGATCACCTCGACGTCGAGGCAAAGGCGCTCGTCGACACTGGTGAGCGCGTCGAGGCGGGCCAGCGAGTGTTGGCGGTCGATGGGCCAGCGCGAGCCGTCCTCCGTGGCGAGCGCGTCGCGGTCAACGTCGCGGCCCACGCCTCGGGGATCGCGACCCGAACGCGTGCGGCCGTCGACGCTGCCCACGAGGCGAGCACGGCTCGACGGGCTTCGGCTGATCGAACGGCGAACAGGCGTGGAACCGACGACGAGGTTCGGATCGCCGGCACACGCAAGACGACGCCCGGCCTCAGAGGGATCGAAAAGCGCGCCATCGCCGCGGGCGGCGGTGACACGCATCGCCTCGACTGCTCGCAGATGGTGATGGTGAAGGAGAACCACATCGCCGAGATGGGGTTCGAGAGCGCCATCGGACACTTCCGCGAGCGCGCGTCGTTCACCACGAAGATCGAGGTCGAGGTCGAACGCCCCGCGGACGGTCGGCGGGCCGCCAACGCCGGCGCGGACATCGTCCTCTTCGACAACCTCGCACCGGACGCGGTCGCGAAGGGTGTCGCGGAACTGCCCGACGACACGCTTGCTGAGGCCAGCGGCGGCATCACGATCGAGACGGTGCCCGAGTACGCCGCCACCGGCGTCGACGTCATCTCACTGGGCTCGCTCACCCACTCGGCACCGGCGCTCGACTACTCGTTTCGGACGGGCTGAATCCCGGGAGTTTTCGCAAAGCAGGCGGTGGGCAGGCCTCAGTCGATCAGTGATCGGCCGGTCATCGCCTCGGGAACCTCGATCCCGCAGCGTTCGAGCACGGTCGGTGCGAGATCGGACAGCTCACCGCCGTCCCGGATGCGTTTTGTGCCATCGCTGCCATCGGCGGCGAGGAAGACGATCGGCACTGGGTTTTTCGTGTGCGTCGTGTCCGGATCGTCGGGCGTCCCCATGTCGTCGGCGTTGCCGTGATCGGCGGTCACGAGCACGTCAGCCCCCGCCTCGCGGCAAGTTTCGACCAGTCTGGCCAACTGTGTGTCGACGGTCTCGACGGCCTCGACGGCCGCCGCGAAATCGCCCGTATGACCCACCATGTCCGCGTTCGCGTAGTTGAGCACGAGCACGTCCGGGTCCTCCGATTCGACGACGCCGATGGCCGTGTCAGTCACTTCGACGGCGCTCATCTCGGGTTGCTGATCGTAGGTCGGTACGTCTGGGCTCGCGACGATCTCTCGGTGCTCACCCTCGAACTCGACTTCGCGCCCGCCGTTCAGGAAGTAGGTCACGTGGGGGTACTTCTCGGATTCGGCGATTCGTAGTTGGGTCCTCCCGTGTGCCGCGAGCGTTTCACCGAGCGTGTCGGCGGGCTCGTGGGGTGCGAACGCGACTGGGAAAGAAAACGTCTCGTCGTACTCCGTCATCGTCACGAGCTCGATTTCGGGCGGGGTCGTCCCGTCGTCCCACTTCGGCCGCGTATCGGTGAGCATGCGGACGAGCTGGCGCGCACGGTCGGCACGGAAGTTGAAGAAGAGGACGCTGTCACCGTCCCGAACCATGCGTTGTGCTCCGCCCTCGATCAGCGTCGGCTCGACGAACTCGTCGGTGTCGCCACGCTCGTAGGACTCTTCGACCGCTTCGACGGCCGTCGGGGCCGTGTGATCGGCCTCGCGCTCGACGATGGCGTCGTAGGCCCGCTTCGTGCGCGCCCAGTTCTCGTCGCGATCCATCGCGTAGTAGCGCCCCGAGACGGTGGCCACGTCGCCCGTCCCGCACCGTTCGATCACACCCTCCAGATCCGTGAGATACTCGACGGCGCTTTTGGGGGGCGTGTCTCGTCCGTCGGTGAACGCGTGCGTGACCGCCTTAACGCCCCGCTCGGCGGCGATCTCGACGAGCGCGTGGAGATGGCGCTGGTCGGAGTGGACGCCGCCGTCGCTCACCAGTCCCATCAGATGGATGCGACCGTCGTTCGCCTCCGCGTGGGCGAACGCCTCCTCGATGGCCTCGTTCTCGACGAGTTCGCCGTTCTCGACCGCTCGTGTGATGCGGGTGTAGCTCTGGTCGATGACCCGGCCCGCGCCGATCGTGAGGTGGCCGACCTCGCTGTTGCCCATCTGGCCCGCCGGAAGGCCGACCGCCCGCCCCGAGGTATCGAGGGTGCCGCTCGCGCCGCGGTCGGTGAGATCGTCCATCGTCGGCGTGTCGGCCTCACAGACCGCGTCGAGTCGGTCGTGGTCGCCGAGTCCCCAGCCGTCGAGCACGACGAGTGCCGCCTGCATACCCCGATTTTCGCCAGCGATGCGTAACTACCCTTCGCACTCGTCGGTTTCACTCGGCCGCCGAGTCAGACAAATGATGGTAGCCACCGAATTCGGCTTGGAGAATCAGGATCGTCCAGTCGACGTCTCGCGGTTCCACTGTACTACGAAGAACGGGATGGCACCCTCCTCGGACCGACTCCGCAGCCCCACTGAGGTTATCCCGGACTCCGCCGGTTTTTCTCCGGAGAATCACCGTCTTCGGTGGGATCAGTAGGGCGTTCATCGTCGGATTCGGCCTCGGCGTTGGCCATCAGCTCCTTGAACTTCTTCGATCTGCCAGCGATAGAGTCCATCATGTTGCTGTCCGGCGTTTTGTTCCGTGATTCGATGAGGAAGGTGGTGATCACGACTGTCTTGACCCATGGCCGAAGCACCCCGAGATAGATCGTCAACGCGATCCCGAAGACGACCACCCAACCAAGGACTTCGAACGTGCTCGACATCCCACCGAGGACACCCGCAAGTGGAGACAACAGGAACAACAGCGCGAAGGTGACCACGTACATCCCGCCCACGATGAGCAATGTCGACCCCAGCACCGACTTCCACGTCTTCCCGTAGAGCACGACCCCATCTCGGGCCGCCCGCCAGTTGTTCTGTTCAGGGTTGAGAAACGTGTGGGCGAGTATCGCCTCGTCGATATAAGAGGCCGCGAGAGCGATTCCTCGTCGGAGGAACGTGAGGATGGTTTCGAGCGTCGGAACGAAATCCACGAGCCCCGAAAACGAGATGACCGATCTGTTGAACTGTTTGACGACCGACTTGATCAACTGATCCACGACGAACAGACTGCTTGCCTCGGTGAAATTCCCCTTCACCGCGTTCGTTCCGAAACTCCATTGGTTCGCTGGGGTCGTCCCGGTATCGATAGTGTGAGCGATGACGGCAATGTGACCCGCATCGACCAAATAAAGGACGTACTTTCGAGCGAATCGCACGACACCGAGGAAGATGAGCGTCGCCACCAATAGCCCGACCCCGGCGATCAGCACGGAGATCGTCCCCGAATCCAAAAGCGAGAGCAACACCCATCCGACGATCCCGAAGTACAGTGCGGTGATGAGACCGAACAATGCCCCGGCAACGACTCGCAACGCAACGAATGGCAGCGTTTTTATAAAAACGCTCGTTGCTTTTCTGAAGTGAAACTTCATGGGGTATCATGAATTTTACGCCTATATATGCGTTGCCAAAACGACTGAATAAGATGTCTTTAGCTACTCTCTACGATTATCTTAGACCGCCAAATGTTTCATACGCTGTCTGACCAGTCTTCTTGTTACTGCTGATAACGAGGTATTTCTGCATCTCGACGATCTGTTTGTTCGGGAAATCTGAACGAAACTACCTATTCCATGCTCGTGGTAGAATGTTTTTACAACTCTATAAAACACTCATACAAGTTTGAGATCGATTGATCGGAAGGTACATATCACACTGACGGGTTCGTATAGCAATGAACAGATCGAGATTCACACCGACTCAAGGAATAACGATCGTTGTTCTCGGCTTACTTATCGTCAGTGCGCTTGGAACTGTCCCCACGGGCGTCCTCGCACAGACCAGCGAAAGTGAACCGAACGACGCTCAGGATGCTGCAACTGTCATTGAGGATTCGGAGGTCAACGGCGAGATCGGTGACGAGGGTGATGTAGACTGGTACGAATTCAGAGTTGAAGGGCTCTATTGAATCCGCAGAGGGCAGCGGGATTCACGATTTGAGCGCCAGTTCGAGGTTGTAGACCGCAGCGGTGAGCGTGATCTCG
>NZ_AOMF01000168.1 GCF_000336715.1 Halococcus thailandensis JCM 13552 | reverse complement strand
AGAATCTTCTGCACAAAGACTCCTCTTCCGCTTCGTCTCAATCGTTCTGACGACTCACCCCGACGCCGTCGGCGGATTCAATAGAGCCGAGTTGAAGAGAACACAGAAGTATCCATTCTGTTCAATGCGGATCCATCAGATACGATGTTGTTCTTCGATCTCATCGGCCCCGATGGAGAAACCATCGATGATACGAATATCGGGAGAACCAGTACTCGTGGACAGATAGCGACTACCGTAGAGGAATCGGGAACGTACTACATCGACGTCCACGCATCCAGCAGCGGTTCCGAAGTCCCGTACTCTTTCGATATACAGTCCCCGGATGATGTGTCAACACCGACGCCAACAGAAACGGAAACACCGGCCTCAACGGCCCCGACAAACACGTCATCAGCAACAACTCCGAACGAAACGTCGGTCCAGGAGCAATCACGAGAAGAGATCGAACCGAACGATGCTCAAGATGCTGCAACTGGCCTCAACAGCACAAAAGTCGACGGCGAAATCGGTGACGAGGGTGATGTAGACTGGTACGAGTTCAGGGTTGAAGAGAACACGGAAGTGTCCATTCTGTTCACTGCAGATCCGTCCGACACGATGTTGTTCTTCGATCTCATCGGCCCCGATGGAGAAACCATCGACGATACGAATATCGGGAGAACCAGTACCCGTGGACAGATAGCGACTACCGTAGAGGAATCGGGAACGTACTACATCGACGTCCACGCATCCAGTGGTGGTTCCGAAGTTCCGTATTCGTTCACGATACACTCCCCGGACGACGTATCGCCACCGACAGCAACAGCCACACAAACCTCAACGCAGATTTCGACAGCAACCCAAACGTCGACTGCGACACAGAACAACACCTCTGGAGAAGTCATCGCTGACGATGAAACGACAGCAACCACAACGGATGACGGCGATGACGGATCTGGAGCGTCCGGTCCGGGCTTCGGTATCGTGGCAGCGCTCGTTGCGCTGGTTGCCGTCGTAGTACTCAGTGTCCGCCGTTGACTGATCGCTCAGGATTCGATAGTCCTGTGGACGTGGTTGAACGGCATGCTCGTCGTTTCGCATGCTATTGATCATCTCGGAAACAGCTAAGGAACTGTCCTGCTGAGTGTCGTCCGGTTCTCACCGGCAGTTACACTGGGGCTGTACGAAGACTACGACGGTTTGTCGCTTTCAATTCTTGCTCACGAACTCGACCGTGCAACTTCGTCTGTCGCAGCATACACGATAGATTTCAGCGATTAATAGTCTTCCTCAACCTCGACCTCGACGTCCGATTCGGCGACACCGACGCGAGCGAACTGTGTCCGGAGGTGCTCTTTCGCGCCTTCGATGGCCTGCTCGCGCGTCTCGAAACCGTGGGCGACGGGCGATTCGAAGGCGACGTTCACGGTCGCGCCGTCGATCTGCTGGCGCTGGCCGCCGGATTCGACCTCGTAGAAGGAGTCACAGACCCAAACGTACGGCGCGTCCTCGTCGGGTGCGCCGCTGAAGGAGGGGGCGGTCTCCCCGCGCTCATAGAGCGTGCCGGTGAGTGCCGTCCCGCCGGCACGGCCCCGAATCAGGAGCATACCGTCGCTACCCGCCCGGCGACCAAAACCTCGGTGTTCGCCGCCCGCGGCGGAGCACTTAACAACTCACCCATGGTATTTATTCACATGACGAAACGGCTGCTCGTCCCGATCGACGGCTCCGAGCAGGCGTGGACCGCGCTCGACCACGCCACGACCGAGCACCCCGAGGCAGCGCTCACGCTGCTCTACGTCATCAACCCCGTCGGAGGCATCGCCGGCGTGAGCGCAGGCGCGCAGATCGCCGACGTGGGCTACGGCGAGGAGTGGTACGAGGCCGCCGAACAGCGCGCCGAGGCCCTGTTCGAGCGTACCAGCGAACGCGTCGGCGACCGCGAGATCGAGACCGAGACGACCGTCGGCCGGCCCGCCCGCGCCATCGCCGCGTTCGCCGAAGGGAATCCTATCGACGCGATCGTGATGGGCAGTCACGGCCGTGACGGCGTCTCGCGCATCGTCCTCGGCAGTGTCGCCGAAACCGTCGTCCGGCGCGCACCGGTGCCGGTGACGGTCGTCCGCTGACCCTCACTCGGTTTCGATCCGGGACTGCGCCGTCGTTCGTCAGTCGGCGAGCCAGTCGGCGAAGCTGCTGTCGTCGATGATCGTCTCGGACTGGCGGTCGATGTACGCCCGCTGCATGCCGTGGACAGCTTCCTCGAAATCGTCGCCGTCGTCGAGGCGTTCCCTGACCTCGTGGCGTTTCCAGCGCGCCGGTGTCACCTCGTGACGGGCGCGCTGGCGCAGCGGCCAGAGATACTTGGCGGCCTCGTTCTCGGAGAGGCCGCGCGATTCGAGCCCGTCCTTCGCGTGGGCGAAGAGATCCGAGTAGAGGTCGTCGTACGATCGCGTCTCGCGGCCGTCGTTGGTGATCCAGACGAGATCGGCGTCGAGCCCGTCGTGCATCGCCGCGTAGAAGTTGCCGTGGGCGTCCTGCCAGTCGAGGTTCGCGACCGGATGTTCGCGCCGGGTCAAACTCTCCATCAGGCCCGCGAAGATCGCCTGGAAAGCGATGGTGTCTCTGACCGTGGGCTGGCCACCGATCGGCCGGAACTCGATGCGGGCGTTCGCCGAGGATTTGCTCGCACCCTCGAAGACCGGTCGCACCCAGCGCCAGTAGGTGCCGTGTTTCTGGCGGAAGGTGGCGAAGGCGTCGTCGAACCGGTTCGACTCCTCGATCGGCATCGGCACGATCGTGTCGTCGGCCGCGATGCGATCGACGGCCTGTTCCGTGGAATCGAGGTCGTGCGGGAAGCGGACCTTCCCGGTGCCGCCGTCGGGGTTGAGAATGGCCTCGAAGACGTGGATGCGATGGCTCATCCAGCCGTCGTCCAGGATCTCTTGGGGTGAGGCGTCGTCGTAGAGACTCGGCGGGAAAAACGGCGAGTTGACGCCGAGAGCAAGCAGCGGTCCCGCGATCCGCAGCGCGTAGGTGAAATACTCGGGCAGATCAGCGGCGTGGGCGACCTGATAGTGGGGCTGGATCGAGGTGATCAGGCTCTCGGGCATCACCGTGTTCGCCGACAGCGAGACGTGCGGCGCGTCGACGTTCATCCCGACAGCGTCCGCGCCGGCGGTGTTGGCCATCGCGTGATAGCGGACCGAATCGCTCATGTTCGAGGCGATGCGCACCTCGCGGTCGGTGATCGAGCCGGTGAGATAGTCGCGTGCCTGCTCGCCCTCCGAAGGGATCGTCCACATGCCGTCGCTGACGAGCCGCAGGTCCGCCGATGCGACGCAGTCGAGCGCCGTGCGGAGGCGGGCGCAGACCTCGGCCTCCTGGGCGGCGAGCCCGTGTGGATTCAGCGGCTGCGGACTCGTACGCATCTCGGCGTTATGCAGTCCGAGCTCCTTCTCGAAGCCGATATATTCGAGCAGGCGGCGCGGCACCCGCGCCAGCGCGCTCGTCTCGCGATTCACCCCATAAAACTCGTATTCGAGCCCGATGATCGCCTGCGGGTTGTCGAACGTGCCGGCGTCGAGTTCGCGCTTGATCACCTCGGCTTCGTCCTCGGCGCGAGCGTGGAACTCCTCGCCATCGACGGCGAGCACGTCCTCGACCCGCCCTGCGAGATCCGATCCAGACATGCCTCGCCGTGTGCGAGCGAACGCCTTTAACTTCGCGGCTGAGGGAAACCGTTCCCGACGATTACGGTGGGAAACGTATCGGAGAAGCAGTCCGCTACAGCACGCCCATCTCGGTCAGCCGCTCGGGGAGATAGGTGTCCGTGACGAAGTCGAGTCCCCGGGAGGCGAGCGCCTGCTGTTCGGCCTTCTTCTCGATGTCGAGCTGGAGTTCGATCTGCTCACGCCAGTAGTCGGTCTGGAAGCGGGGGTCGCTGAGCTCGCTTTCGAGGGCGTTGATGTCCGAATCCGCCAGCGGATCGGTCGGCAGATCGTACTCGACGATGTCCGTGGGCTGGATTCCGACGAACTGCGCTTCGGGCGTGGCGAGATAGTCCGAGAGATGGGCCGACTTGATCGAGCCGTAGGCCACCGAGCCGTAGATCCGATAGGACCACGGGTCGCCGTCAGTGAACACCACGACGGGGAGATCGAGCTCGTCGTGGAGACGTTTGGTGATCCGCCGGGTCGCACGCGCGGGCTGGCCCTTCAGATGGACGACGATCGTGCCGTAGTCGTCGTCGAAGCCGTTCTCGACGAGCCGGTCGCGCATCCCACCCGTCTCGACACAGAGGATGAACTCGGCGTCGTGATCCAGGAACTCGATCGTGTCCGGGTTGTTCGGGATCTGATAGCCACCCTCGCCGACGTCCTTCTGGCAGTGGATCTCGCGCTCGCCCCGGCGCGTCTGTTCGCGGAGGTGGAGCGGCCCCATCAGCGTCGCACCCGACTCCTCCGGGCGCATGTGGAAGTCCTCGCGAGTCACCTCCGAGACGATCTCGAGGTCCTCGACGAGCTGGTTCGACTCGTCCTGATCGGAGAACTGCGCCTCCTCGTTGTCCCAGCTCTCCGAGAGATAGTAGAGCTCACGCAGGGTCGACGAGCGGTCCTCGCCGAGCTGGTCGGCGAGGAAGTCGATCGTGTAGATCGCCTTCAGCAGTTTGCGCGCGCCACGAACCGAGTTCGCGCTGCGCGTGCTCGTGCGGTCGCCGTAGACCCAGACGTCACTGTTCTCGTCGTACTCGATGTTGGATTTCGTCCGCGTCGGCAGCTCCATCTCGGGGATCTGGCCGGCGGCGAACTGGTCGTAGAAGTCGGCCGCGAGCTCGATGAGTCGCTCGCGCGCCGAGTCGTCGCTGTCGGATCTGTCGGTGCTCATTGTGGTGCAGCTATGTGTTGACGGTGAGTTTCGCGTTTTCGATACCGGTCACGTCGAGATCGTAGTCGCTCTCGTCGGCGAGTTCGTATTTCAGGACGCTGTCGTCGTCGCTGCTGACCTCCGGCGACCACTTGATGAACCACTCGCCGTCCATCTCGACGACGCGTGCGCCGTCGGAGACGCTCGTCGGTTCGGCCGAGACGATCTCGGTCAGTTCGGGCGACTCGCTGGTCCCGCTGTTGTTCTCGACGACGAGTTCGACGTGGGAGTTCTCGACGCGGCGCTCGACGAGGACGTTGTTCATGATGCGCGCGAGCGAGTCGTCGATCTTCAGCTCCTCGCGCTCGGTGACGGTCGCGAGCTTGTCGGCCATCTCGGGGAGGATCGAGCCGAGGACGTCCTGTTTCTCCCGGCGCTGTTGCATCGAGCGACGCTTGTTTAGATAGCTCTTCAGCTCGCGGGCGGCCTCGCGGACGGCGAGCTCGATCTCGTCCTCGATCGCCGGGATGTTGGCGATGGCGTCCTTCGACTCGCTCGTGAAGGGGACGTTCGTCGAGGCGACGTGGATCATGATCACCGCCGGCCCGTTGGGCATGCCCGAGCCGCCGGGCTGGTCGAGCCCGTAGTTTCGCCAGCCGATCCCCTTGAGAACGTCGGTGGTCGCACAGGCCCCGCGCTGGTAGACCAGCGGAACCCGGTTCGCGAAGCGGAGAAGTTCGACGCTCCCCTCGGCAGGGAGATCGCCGCCGTAGGCGATGCCGGCCTCGACGATGAACGGGTCGCCGCCGTGGACGCCGGCATCCCGCGTCGCCGACGCGTAGAAGTCGGCGTCGAACTCCTTTTCGAGTCCCGAGCGCACGAGATCGGCGGTGATCGGGGAGAGGCAGTCCGTCGGCGGCGCGATGATGTCCGTCTCTGCCATCGCACTCAACAGCGCGCTCGCGGTGTCGCGGTCGCCGGCGACGGCGGCGACGTTCGGCGGATCGTCGGGCACCGTCTTCGCGACACTCCAGAGCGCGTCCGTGACGTTCTCGCGGGCGGTCTCGCCGAAGGAGACGTCCTCGCGTTCGGCGGTCATCGCGGCGGCGCGCTCGACGTACTCTTCGAGCACTTCCCGCCGCAGTCGGTCGCGCGCCCGACCCTCGCCGTCGAATTTCGCCGCCAGCCGCTCGGCGAACGATTCGATGACGCCGTCGTCCTTGCGCGTGCTCGTCGCCTCGTCGGCCAGCGTGTAGAGATCGGCCGTCCGATCGTCGCGGACGACCGCCCACGCCGCGGCGACGGCCTTCTCCTGTACCTGTCTCTTATACACA
>NZ_AOMF01000167.1 GCF_000336715.1 Halococcus thailandensis JCM 13552 | reverse complement strand
GATGTGTATAAGAGACAGCGCTTGTCCCTTGTTCGCCACCGCTTCGGTGACGGCGTCCTCGATATCTGCTTCGTGGGTCGCCGGCGTCCGCCAGGCCATCTCGCGGCCGTAGTGGCGGTCGGTGAACGCCGCGATGACGTTCGTCGCCGTCTTCTTCCCGACACGGGTGAACTCCTCCTGGAGGAACCCCGAGACGCTGTAGGAGTCGGTCGATTCGAGCATCTTGAGCAGCGTGCCGAGCTCGACGCCGTGGGGATGGGGGCGGATCTCCTCGGTTTCGGCGGGGAGCTGGTCGGTCGCGCGCTCGGCCTTGAACTCGCCGTTCGGCTCGCGGAGCTCGATGCGGGCGTGTGGGTTGACGACCGCAGTGTGTTTCACGTAATCCCTGAGCTGGCCGCGTGCGCGCATGTTCGCCTCCATCTCCAGTTCGATGCGCGTGCCGTGGGTTCGATCCCAGGTCGTCGTCTCGTCGACGGAGACCTCGGGCTCGTTCGTGTCGGTGTCGATGATGAGTTCGAAATACTTCGCCTCGCCACCCTGTGTCCGACTGGTGATCTTCGCGGGTTTACCGCTGGTGAGCTGTGAGTAGAGCACCGCCGCGGAGATACCGATCCCCTGCTGACCGCGAGCCTGTTCGCGTTTGTGAAATCGGGAGCCGTAGAGGAGCTTCCCGAAGACTTTGGGGAGTTCCTCGCTCGTGATGCCGGGACCGTTGTCCTCGACGACGAGCCGGTAGTAGTCGCCGACCTCCTCGATCTCGATGTAGATGTCGGGGAGATGGCCGGCTTCCTCGGCGGCGTCGAGCGCGTTGTCGACGGCCTCCTTGACGGCGGTGACGAGTCCTCGGGCCCCGCTGTCGAACCCGAGCATGTGCTTGTTCTTCTCGAAGAACTCGGCGATGGAGATCGAACGCTGGCTCGCCGCCAGTTCGTCGGCGACCCCCTCGTCGTCGAGCGTCGACTGGAGGGATGGCATTACCCGGCGTATTCGAGCGACGGTTAAAACGACCGCGGTAGCGGGGTGGAAGTGGAGGTGATCGCTCGACCGGCGAGTCGAAACCGTGCCCATCGGCCATCACATCGGGCGAATCTGTTCGCCCCGCCGTGCTTTCGTTCGCGCGCGTGCGGGAGACTTATGCCCTCGGGACCGCTAGGAATCGATAGCTTATATATGCCCCAGGACGAGTACGGAGCCGGACAGATACAGGTCTTAGAAGGGCTACAGGCGGTACGGAAACGCCCGGCGATGTATATCGGTTCGACGGACGCACGTGGTCTCCATCATCTGGTGTACGAGGTCGTCGACAACGCCATCGACGAGGCGCTCGCCGGCTACTGCGATTCGATCTCGGTCACGGTCCACGACGGCGAGCATCCCTCGGTGAGCGTGACCGACGACGGCCGGGGGATCCCGGTCGACGAGCACGAGGACGGCAAGTCCGCCCTGGAAGTGATCATGACCGTCCTCCACGCCGGCGGGAAGTTCGACAAGGAGTCCTACCAGGTCTCCGGTGGCCTGCACGGCGTCGGCATCTCCGTGGTGAACGCGCTCTCGAAGTGGGTCGAGGTGACCGTCAAGCGCGACGGCGCGGTCTGGGAGCAGCGGTTCGACCACGGCGAACCCGAGGGCGATCTCGAACGGGTTCGCGATCTCCGTGAGGACGAATCGACCGGCACGAAGCTCCAGTTCTGGCCCGACGAGGCGGTCTTCACCGACACGACGTTCGACGCCTCGACGCTCGCCAACCGACTGCGCGAGCTCGCTTTCCTCAACTCCGGCGTCGAGATCGAGCTCGACGACGAGCGCGACGGGAGCCGCGAACGGTTCCGCTACGACGGCGGGATCCGCGAGTTCGTCGTCTATCTCAACGAGACCAAGAGCGCCCTCCACGAGGACGTCATCTACTTCGACGACGCCGCCACCGTCGACGACGGCGAGATCTCCGTCGAGATCGCGCTCCAGGCGACCGACGAGCTCCAGGGTTCGATCCACGCCTTCGCCAACAACATCAACACCCGCGAGGGCGGCACCCATCTCACCGGGTTCAAGACCGCGCTCACGCGGGTCGTCAACGACTACGCAAGCGAACACGGGCTCCTGAAACCCCTCGACGACGAGAACCTCACGGGCAGCGATATCCGTGAGGGGCTCACGGCGGTGATCTCGATCAAACATCCCGACCCACAGTTCGAGGGACAGACCAAGACCAAGCTCGGCAACAGCGAGGTCCGTGGTGTCGTCGAGAGCGCCATCCACGAACAGCTGGATACCTACTTCGAGGAGCATCCCGACACCGCCGAAGCGGTCATCGGCAAGGCCGTCGAGGCGGCCAAAGCCCGCCGTGCGGCCAAGAAGGCCGAGGAGCTCACCCGGCGGAAGTCGGCGCTCGAATCCACAGCCTTGCCGGGCAAGCTCGCCGACTGTCAGAGCCGCGATCCGACGGAGTCCGAACTGTTCATCGTCGAGGGCGATTCGGCCGGCGGCAGCGCCAAACAGGGTCGCGACCGCGAGTTCCAGGCGATCCTCCCGCTGTTCGGCAAGGTGCTGAACGTCGAGAAACACCGGCTGGATCGCATCCTCGAAAACGAGAAGATCCGCAATCTCATCACCGCCATCGGCGCGGGCGTCGACGAGGAGTTCGACGTCGAGGAGGCGCGCTATCACAAGATCATCATCATGACCGACGCGGACGTCGACGGCGCGCACATCCGGACGCTCTATCTCACACTGCTCTACCGCTATCTCACGCCGCTGATCGAGGCCGGCTACGTCTACGCCGCCCAACCGCCGCTCTACCGGGTTCGCAACGGCGGCGAGACCTACGACGCGATGACCGAAGCAGAACGCGACGAGATCGTCGAGGAGAAGTGTGGCGGCACGCCCGATCAGGTCCAGCGGTTCAAAGGACTGGGCGAGATGAACCCCGAACAGCTCTGGGAGACGACGATGAACCCCGAGAACCGCATCCTGAAGCAGATCACGCTGGAGGACGCCGCCGCCGCGGACAAGATGTTCAACGTCCTGATGGGTGACGCCGTCGAACCCCGCCGACAGTTCATCAAGAGTCACGCGACCGACGCCGACTGGGTCGATATCTAACCGTGTACCGTTTTCCTTCGGCGTGCTCGGAAGAAGTACGCCAAAAGTACCCGCTCGCTGGTGTGACCGCCCCGCACAGCACCGCCGAAGCCCTCGGCCCGCGAAGCGGGCCTCGCCCTTCATCCACCGAGGACGACGGTCCCCACACTACGACCGCACCGCTCCCGCAGCCGCACCGCCACGGCGCGGCTGCCGCGCTGTAACCCGTTTCAGTATCACCGATAGCTACACCACATGAGTTCAGACATCCCCCAACCAGGATCGAACGCGGCCGCGAACGTCGATTCGGTCCGGATCGAAGACGAGATGGAACAGTCGTATATCGACTACGCGATGAGCGTCATCGCCGGACGCGCGCTGCCCGACGTCCGTGACGGCCTCAAACCCGTCCATCGGCGCATCCTCTACGCGATGCACGAGGAGGGCGTCACCTCGAACGCGGGCCACCGAAAGTCCTCCTCGGTCGTCGGGGACACGATGGGTGACTACCACCCGCACGGCGACTCGGCGATCTACGACGCGCTCGCCAGGCTGGCCCAGGACTTCTCGATGCGTGCGCCGCTGGTCGACGGCCAGGGCAACTTCGGCTCGGTCGACGGCGATCCGCCGGCCGCGATGCGTTACACCGAGGCGCGGATGAGCTCCATCGCCGAGGAACTGCTCTCGGATATCGAGAAGGACACCGTCGATTTCAAACCGAACTACGACGATCGTCTCGAAGAGCCGGACGTCCTCCCGTCGGCGTTCCCGAACCTCCTCGTCAACGGCTCCTCGGGCATCGCGGTCGGGATGAGCACCAACGTCCCNAGATGTGTATAAGAGACAGCTGTCGAGGATCTGATGGAGCACGTAAAGGGACCGGACTTCCCCACGGGCGCCGAGATCGTCGGTCGCGAGGCGATCCATTCGGCGTACACCACCGGTCGCGGTCGCGTGCGGATGCGTGCGAGCTACGAGATCGAGGAGGCGGGCAGTCACGAACGCATCGTCATCACCGAACTTCCCTACCAGCAGAACAAGGCCAAACTCGTCGAGCATATCGCCGATCTCGTCAACGACGGCACGCTCGACGGCGTGAGCGATCTCCGCGACGAGTCCGATCGCGACGGCATCCGTATCGTCGTCGACCTCAAGCGCGGCGCGCTCACGGACGTCGTCGAGAATCAGCTGCTCGAACACTGCCTCGAAAAGACCTTCGGCGTGATCAACCTCGCGCTGGTCGACGGCGAGCCGCAGGTGCTCGATCTGAAGGAACTGCTTGCGCACTATCTCGACCACCGCCGCGAGGTCGTCCGACGACGCTCCCAGCACGACCTCGACGAGGCCGAGGAGCGCGCGCACATCCTCTCCGGACGGCTGACGGCGCTCGAAAACGCCGACGACGTCGTCGAGCTGATCCGCGAGGCCGACGATCGCGACGCGGCCAAGAGCGCTCTCAGGGAAGCCTACGAGTTCTCCGAGCGACAGGCCGACCACATCGTCCGGATGCAGTTGGGGAGCCTGACGGCGCTCGAAGCCGAGGAGATCGAGACCGAGTACGAGAACGTCGAAAGCGAGATCGACCGCCTCGAAACCATCCTCGCGAGCGACGCCGAACTCGATCGGGTCATCACCGACGAACTGCGCGCGGTTCAGGACGAGTACGCCGACGACCGCCGGACACGGATCGTCGAGGACTACGGCACCGTCACGCGCGAGGACCTCATCCCCGACGAAGAGGTCGTCGTCGTGATGACCGAGAACGACTACATCAAGCGGATGCCGGCCGGCCAGTTCGATCCCCAGGGTCGCGGCGGCAAGGGGATCATCGGCACGAAACTCAAGGACGGTGACCGCGTCTCGGCGGTGTTCCGGGCGAACACCCACGACTACCTCCTCACGTTCACCAACCAGGGCTACGTCTATCGCCTCAAGGTCTACGAGGTGCCCGAGATGGGCCGGACCGCCCGCGGGAAATCCGCGATCAATCTCGTCGATCTCGACGACGGCGAGGCGATCACCGCCGTCGTGGCGACCGACGACCTCACCGACGAGGAGTGTCTCACGATGGTCACGCACGACGGCTACGTCAAGCGGACCTGCGCGAGCGAGTTCGAGAACATCCACTCGGGCGGGCTGATCGCCACCCGGCTGGAGGACGGCGACGAACTCGTCGACGTCGCAGTCACCGACGACGACGGCGACCTGTTGATCGGCACACAGCAGGGGATGGCGATCCGCTTCCCGAAAGAAGAGGCCCGGGAGATGGGACGGAGCGCCCGCGGCGTCAACGGCGTCGATCTCCAGGGTGACGACGCGGTCGCGGGGGTCGTCGCAGCCACCGACGACGCCGACCTCCTCACCGTCACCGAGAACGGCTACGGCAAGCGCACGCCGATGAGCGAGTACAGTACCCAGTCGCGCTACGGCAAGGGGCTGAAGGACATCAAGACGAACGAGCGCAACGGCCGCGTCACTGCCATCGAGGCCGCGACCGCCGACGACGATCTCGTGGTGATGAGTGATTCCGGCCAGATCATGCGCACGCCCGTCGGCGATATCTCGACCGTCGGCCGGAACACGATGGGTGTGACGATCATGGCGCTCGAAGACGGCGACGGTATCGCCTGTATCGACGTGCTCGAAACGTAGCCGGTCAGACGATCCCGTTGTCCCGCAGCAGGTCAGCGAGCACGTGTACGAAGAGAACCCGTTCGGTAAGTTTCCCGACCGGGCCGCTCACCCGTCGGGCGATCGCGATCAGCGCGCCACCGATGAGGACGTGACTCAGCAGTCGGAGACTGGCCATCTCGCCCGTCCCCTCGAAGAGGTTCTCCTGATCGACGAACACGCGTTTCGGATCCCGCAGACAGTCCGTGAGATGATGCCAGTCGCCGACGCGCAGTCGTGCGAGCACAAAGTGATCGAGATCGATGAGTACGCCGAGGCCCAGACCATACGCCACGAGCGCCGCCAGTCGACGTGGCGAGCGTTCGTCGGTGCGTGCGAGAACCCACCCGACGACGGGAACACTGAGCAGGAAATGCTCGCCGGATTTCATTCGCCTGCCCCCAGGCGGTAGGTCGGGCCGTCGTCGGTGTCCTGGATCTCGACGCCGAGTGCTTCCAGTTCGGTCCGGAGCTCGTCGGCACGGTCGTAGTTGCCCGCCTCGCGAGCCGACTCGCGCACGTCGAGCAGGAGTTCGACCAGCTCGTCGGCGATGCCAACTTCGCCCGTGGTCCCCTCGGTGAAGCTCAGGCCGAGTATCCCCTCGCCGAACTCCTCGAACGTCTCGACGGCCCGTTTGAGCGCCCGATAATCGTGTTCGTCCTCGGCGTCGAGCCGGGAGTTGATCACCGTCGCGAGTTCGAGCAGCGCCGCAAGCGCGCCCCTGGTGTTGAAGTCGTCGTTCATCGCGGTCGTGAACGCCTCGCGCGTGTCGTCGACGGCATCGCGCAGTCGCTCGTCGTCGACCTTCGTTCGTGCGTCGGGCCCGTCGAGCGCCGCGACCGCCCGCTCGTGGGTGCGTTCGAGCCGTTCGGCGCGCTCGACGGCTTCCTGAATCGCCGATTCACTGTAGGTCTGGGTGCTGTTGTAGCTGCCCGACAGCAGGAAGGTACGGATCGCGTTCAGACCGTAGTCAGCGAGCGCCTCGTCGACGGTGATGAAGTTGCCGAGGCTCGAACTCATCTTCTCGTCGTCCATCGCGAAGAGATCGGCGTGGAGCCAGTATTCGCTGAACGTCTCGCCCGTGGCGGCCTCGCTCTGAGCGCGCTCGTTCTCGTGATGGGGGAAGACGAGATCGCGTCCGCCGACGTGGATGTCGATCGTCTCGTCGAGATGTGCCATGCTCATCGCCGAGCACTCGATATGCCAGCCCGGCCGGCCCTCGCCCCACGGCGACTCCCAGGTCTGGCCGGACGACGGCGCGACGCTCTCGTCGTGGCGATGCTCCGAAACGGCCTCGGGTGAGACGCCGCCGGCCTTCCAGAGCGCGAAGTCGGCCGGATGGCGTTTCTCGCTACGCTCGTCGGGATCGCCCTGTGATTCGATCTCGTCGAGGCGCTGGTTCGAGAGTTCGCCGTACGAGTCGAAGCTCCCCACGTCGAAATAGACGGAGCCGTTCGACTCGTAGGCGTGGCCACCCTCGACGAGTCGCTCGACGAGGTCGACGATCTCGGGGATATGCTCCGAAACCCGCGGGTAGACTTCCGCGCGCTTCAGGTTGAGCGCACGCATGTCGTCGAGCGTCTTCTCGATGAACCCGCGCGCGACCGCGTTCTCGGAGTCGCCGAGGTCGTCCTCGCCCACGCGGGCGACGATCTTCTCGTTCACGTCGGTGAAGTTCTCGACGTGGCGCACCGCGTAGCCTAGGTGTTCGAGCCAGCGATGCATCACGTCGACGTGGACCCACGTGCGCGCGTGGCCGAGGTGAGCGCGATCCGAGACCGTCAGGCCACAGTAGTAGAGCAGTACGGAATCGGGGTCCTGTGGCTCGAACGGTTCGCGCTCGCCGGTGAGGGTGTTCTCCACGCGCAACGTCATCGTCCCATCTACGCGGGCCAGCGCTTCAATCCGTCGGAGTCGTCACAACTCCCGCGAGCGCCCCCTCGACGACTCGCACCGCGTCGGGACCTGCCCGCCGATCCACGGCGATCAGAAGTGCGTCGCCGGCGACGCCCGCAGCCGTCACGTCGATTCCCTCGACGGCCAGGCGATCGAGAACGTGCGCGAGCGCTCGGGCATCGACTTCCCCGGTGGCGAGCACACCCGTCAGCGATCCCGTGTCGGGCACGAGCGCGTGGCCACCGACCGCGAGCAGCGCCTCGTTGTCGTCGTTTTCGCCACCTCCCTCGGACAGCTCCACCGCACCGAGACCGCTCCGCATCGTCACGCGCGCGTCGCGCGAATCGGACTCGTAACTGGGTAGCTCCTCTGCGTAGCGCCGCAGCGCAGCGGCCACCGGATCGAGATCGCCGACGTCGAGGAATCGTGCGGCGGCGGTGTAGTTGAGCACGCCCGCCCGGAGCGCCTCGAACACGAACGGATTTCGGCGCACCGCGCGTCTGGTGTCGGCGGCGAGAGTCATACTCCGGTGTGGTCTGTCGAGGACGAAAAACTCGACGTACTGAAATCAGGGTGGCGTATCGTGTTGGGACCGCGAGTCGCGATACAAATGAGAGACCGCAACCGCACCACCACAGCCCACATACCTCCCCAACCGATTCGCTCGTTCGTTTCACTCTCTCGCTCATCCCTCGCGCGAGTCGTGCCTTCGGCACTCCCGCGCGCCGACCGCAACCGTCCTGTTCGTCGGTTCTGAAGCGATAAATCTCGTCCCGAGAGCGGGGAGGCGAAGCCACTAAACCGATCCCACCCGTCTGTTTCGGTATGCCGGCACTGGTCATCGTCGCCCACGGATCACACCTGAACCCCGGCTCGCACGACCCGACCTTCACCCACGCCGACACCGTGCGCGCGGCGGGGGCCTTCGACGAAGTGCGCGAGGCGTTCTGGAAGGAGGAACCCTCCTTCCGGGAGGTTCTGCGGACCATCGAGAGCGAGGAGGTCTACGTCGTGCCGCTGTTCGTGAGCGAGGGCTACTTCACCGAGGAGGTCATCCCGCGCGAGCTTCGCCTGGAGGACTGGGACGTCTCGCTGTGGGATTCCGACGGAACGGACGCCGACACGGCCACCCTCACGGCCGCCGATGTCGATAAAACGATCCACTACTGCGGCCCGGTCGGCACCCATCCCGCCATGTCCGACGTCATCGTCCAGCGCGCCGAGTCAGTAACCCAAAATCCGGACGTAGGCGAGGGGTTTGGCCTCGCGGTCGTCGGTCACGGGACGAATCGCAACGAGAACTCCGCGAAAGCGATCGAGTATCACGCCGATCGCGTCCGCGAGATGGACCGGTTCGACGAGGTCAATGCGCTGTTCATGGACGAGGAGCCGGAGGTCGACGACGTGACCGACTACTTCGAGAGCGAGGACGTCGTCGTCGTCCCCCTCTTTGTCGCCGACGGTTATCACACCCAGGAGGACATCCCCGAGGACATGGGGCTGACCGACGATTACCGCGAGGGCTACGAGACCCCCACCGAGGTCGAGGGTCACCACATCTGGTACGCCGGCGCGGTCGGGACCGAACCGCTCATGGCCGACGTACTGCTCGAACGCGCGGCCGACGCCGGCGCGGACGTCGACGAGGCGCTCGACATCGTCCGCAAACGGACCGCCACGCCGGCGGCCGGTGATTGATGAACGATTCCCAGTTGGCGGCGCTCCGCGAAGCCGCCGCCGACGGCGTGACCCGCGACGGACTGTCGGCCACGCAGGATGATTCGGGCTACACGTTCGTGACGCCGGAGGTGAGCCACGACGGCCTGAGCGAGGAGGAGTTCGACGCGCTCGCGACCGAGAACCCCTGGTTCGTCTCGAACTGGCACTACTGGCGCGGGGCGAGCGAGACGAACGAGGCGTTCCTCCGCTGGGTCGAACACGCGAGCGAACTCGGCGTGCGCGAGCGGTACGAGACGCTCGTCAATGGGCTCACGCGCGAGTGGGGGGAGCTGCTCGTTACTACGACACTCGGCACCGACGGCGAGCGCAGCTACGAACTCCGTCATACGGCCGACGCGACCACTGCCGTCGCGGAACTCGACAGCTATCACGACCCGCGCGAGGCCCGCGAGGTCAGCACGCTCGACGAGGACGGCCGGTATCGCCCGTTGAAGACCGCACCCACCCTTCGGGAGGGCTGGCGCTTCGCCGATCTCGACGGACGCGATCTCGTACGCACGGTCGAGTTCTTCTACCCGGCGACGGTCGCCAACTGGTATCGCGAGCAGGCCGGCGAGCTGGACGTCAGCCACTTCCGCGAGACCGCCGAGCGCCAGACGGGGATCTACAGCGTGATCGACGACCTCGATGTCGATAGCGTCGAAAACCTGGCCGAGGCCTGCTGTGTCGACTCGCAGTGTCTCAAACGCCGCGAGTGGGACGAGGACGAAGAGACGCCCCTCGACGCACCCCGTGGTGACGGCGAGTTCCCCTGTCGGGAGCCGTGTTCGCTCGTCGTCGCCGCCGCCCGACAGTTCGCCGTTCTCGAAGGCGAGGAGACGCGCACCTACGAAGTCGAACTGACGCCGAGCGAGCGCTCGCAGCTGACGGATCTGGTCGATGCGGTCGCCGACGGACGCGTCGACGAGATCCGCGAGGCCGACGTCGGCGATGGCGCGAACCGGTATCGGGCGCGCTACCTCCGGGCGAAGCGACTCGCCGACGGCGAGTTCGAGAGTCTGCGCGAGAAGAACTGAGTCAGGAGAGCAGGAGATAGCCGGCGACGACGAGCCCGGCGAGAACGGCGACCGCACCGATATACATGGCGACACCCTCGACGAACAGCAGTGCGATCCCCAGCAGGATCACCACCGCCGTGGCACCGAGCAGTCCCGAACTGTCGAGGCCGCCTGCACTACTCGATCGCGACATGCTGCCGGCGTTCGACCGCGTTCTCCCGGTCGATCGTGACCGTGTCGTGCCGCCCGTCGACCGTGTCGAGGAACTCGTCGGGCCGGCATCGACGGTGTCGTCGGTGCGCTCGATGAGCGATTCGTCGATCTCGACGCGCTGCTTGCCGGCGGTCGGCTCGATCGTGATCTCGACCTCCTCGGTCTGGCTGCCGTAGGCGGTGGCGACGGTGAGATGGCCCGTGACGGGGCCGCTCTCGTGGACGCGGATCGGAACGCGCACCGTCGCGCCCGGACGGACGTAGTGGTTGCTCGTCGGGATCGAAGCGATCTCGGAGAGCGCGTCGTCGATACGGAGGTGGACGTGGGTCGCTTCACCGTGGTTGTCGAGTTCGACGACGAACGAATCCGAACTCGCGAACGTCGCCGGCAGCTCGACGGCGTGGAGCTCCGCGCGGTTGAGATGAACCGAGAGCGTCCCCGAAGCGGTCGACTCAGCCATATTCAGGCCGGCGCGTCCTCGCGCATGTCCGGTGGAAGCAGGTTCGGAATCCCCTCCTCGATCGGGTACTCCTCGCCACACTCGGAACAGACGAGTCGCCCTTCGAGCACCTCGTCGTCGGTTCGCTGGATGACTTCGAGTTCGAGCTCCTGCTTGTCCATCGGACACCGCACGATCTCCATCAGCGACTCCTTCATCGTCGCTCGCCCCAATTCATGCGCGAGACGACGACCGGCGGTGATAAAAGCGTGGCGCTCGCCCAGCGGCAATCGCGGGGTGGCGCGGTTGCGGGGCGACCGCGCCGCGGCCTGCGGGGCGGTGCGGCCGCGGCTACGGTGCTGAGACGGCTGGCGATGCTGCCGGTACCTGGGTCTCGGCGAGTGGAACGGGCCGAGACTCAGGAGAGCGCGGCTCTCCTGGAGGATGAAGGGCGAGGCGCACCGGTGTGAGCGAAGCGAACACCGCGACCGCAGGGAGCGCGCCGAGGGCTTCGGCGGAGGCGGTGCTGTACGGTGTCGTCTACGCGAGCGGGTCCTCGCGGACGATCGTCTGCTCGCGGCCCGGCCCGACGCCGACGGCGTAGATCGGGACGTCGAGTTCGTCGCTGATGTAGTCCAGATACGCGCGTGCGTTCTCGGGGAGTGCGTCGTAGCCTTCGTCAGCGATCGCATCCCAGTCGGCGTCGTCCCAGCCGTCGAAGCTGCGGAAGGACGCCTCACAGTCGGCCCACCGTTCGGTCGTCGCCGGTAGCGTGAGTCGCTCCTCGCCATCGAGCGTGTAGGCATGCCCCACCCGCACCTCGTCGAGCCCGGCGAGCGTGTCGATGTGGTTGACGACGAGTCCCGTGAACCCGTTCGCGCGCGTCGAATGGCGGAGCATCGGCATGTCGAGCCAGCCGATGCGTCGCGGCCGACCCGTGACCGTGCCGTACTCACCGCCGGCCTCGCGGAGCTCCGTGGCGAGTGCCTCGTCGCCGCGCTCGGTGTCCTCGTCGTAGTCGGGCGTCTGGCCGACCACGCCGCCGAGTTCGGTCGGGAGGGGGCCAGTACCGACTCGCGAGAGGTAGGCCTTGGCGATGCCGACGATCTCGCCGTCGCCGACGATCCCCGGGCCGAGTCCCGTGCCGGTGCAGGTCCCGCCCGCCGTGGGGTTCGAGGAGGTCACGTAGGGGTAGTTGCCGTGGTCGATATCCAAAATCGTCCCCTGTGCACCCTCGAAGAGCACGTCCTCGCCCTCGTCGATGCGATCGGCGAGGAAGGTCCCGGCATCGACGGTCATGTTCTCCTCGGCGAGCCGTTCGCCGAACGCCGCATACTGGTCGTAGAGTGCGTCGATATCGAACGCCTCGCCGGTCTCGACGCCGAAGACCTCCTCGGCGAGCGCGCGTTTCTGCGGGACGACGTATTCGAGGCGCTCGCGCAGCACGTCGGTGTCGAGCAGGTCGCCGATCCGGATGCCGCGCCGGCCGGCCTTGTCCTCGTAGGTCGGGCCGATGCCGCGACCGGTGGTGGCGACGTCGAAGTCGCTCTCGCTCTTGACGTCTTCCTCGATGCCGTCGAGAACGCGATGGTAGGGGAAGATGACGTGCGCGCGACGGGCGACCCGGACGTCGGGATCGACGCCGCGCTTCTGGAGCGCGTCGAGTTCCTCGAACAGCGTCTCGGGGTTGACGACGCAGCCGTTGCCCAACACGTTCGTTTTCCCGCGGATGGCACCGCTCGGTACCAACGAGAGCTTGTACTCCTCGCCGTCATGGACGACGGTGTGACCGGCGTTGTCGCCGCCCTGATACCGACAGACCACGCTGGCCGATTCGCTCCAGCGGTCGGCCATTCCGCCCTTGCCCTCGTCGCCGAGCTGTGCGCCGACGATGGTGACTGTCATGTCCTTCGGTTCCGACCTTCCGGGTAAACCGATTTCGATGTGCCGGCAGTCACGGCGGTGACGTCGTACACCACTCGATGGTATTCATCGTCATTCGGTGTCGAAGGCCAGAAAGTATATGATACATGGCCACTAACGCCCGGAATAGCGAATCCGATGACGACGGGCCGGCCGATCGCAGTCGTCCCACTGTGGCAGAATTTTTCGACCGGAATCCGGAGGAGTAACGTTTAAACCCCTCACGCACGAGTTAACAAATGCCATGATAGACCGACTTGAGAAAGAGGTCGATATGCTGGAACGCCATCTGCAGGTGCTGCGGATGGTCATCGAGAGCGAACCGATCGGCATCGTGAAGATGTCCAACGAGACGGGCTACCCTCATCACAAGGTGCGCTACTCGCTGCGCGTGCTCGAAGAGGAATCGCTCATCGAGCCGTCGAGCCAGGGTGCCATCACGACCGAGCGCACCGAGGAGTTCGTCGACGAACTCGACGGAAAAGTCGACACGATCGTCGACAAGCTCTCGGGAATGAAGATCAGCGATACGGCCGAAGCCACTTCGTAGCTCACTGCTCGCGCCACTCGCGGCGCAACAGTCCGTACTGTACCGAATCTCGGTACTCGCCGTCGATAAAGCGGTTCTCGCGCGCACGACCTTCCTCGACGAAACCGAGCGATTCGAGCAGCCCGCGCGAGGCCGCGTTGAAATCGAAGGCGTGCGCGCCGAGACTGTGGACGTCGAACGTCCGGAAGACGTACTCGACGACGAGCGAAACCGCCTCTTTGCCGTAGCCCTCACCGTGGTGATCCGGAACGAGCCAGTAGGCCAAACTGGGCCGATCCCAATCGACGCGCCTGACAGTGACGACACCGATCGGTTCGGTTTCGTCCTCCTCGGGGTGATCCGGCCCTGCATCGTCGAGACAGACGACGAAACCGACGTTGTGTTCGTCCTCGATGAACTCCTCGAAGTAGTCGTCCATCTCGCTGTCGTTCATGTGTGTGATGGTGCCGAGCGGGTAGCGGATCTCGGGATTGGCGTGTGCACGCTGGAGGAACTCGCTGTCCTCGCGCTCGACGGTCCGCAGCGTGACCCGTTCGCCCTGCTCGATGCGCGTTCCTGGCATGGCCGATGCGCGAACGCCACATGAATGTTTCTTTCGGATCGATTCGACGAATCGAGAACTCAGAAGCAGTCCGCCGGATCGAGCGATCGCGGTTCGGGTGCGTCGTCGCTCGCGACCGCCACATCGACGACGATATCGCCGTCCGGGAGCGTGATGGTCGCATCCGCGAGCAGTGGGGCGACGATGCCGCCCGCGACGGTTCCGGGTCGAGAGAGCGGTGCGCGCACGGCGATCGTCTCGCCCGCCTGCATGGCCACCGATTCGATCACTCCCTCGGCGGCAGTGAGTAGCTCGGTGTGCGTAACCTGTGCACCATCGGTGGCGAGAACGGGATCGTCAGGGTCGATCGTCGCCGGGACGAGCGTCGGGTTCTCGCTCCAGACGTCGCGCTCGAAGTATTCGACGTGGGCGTCGTCCGGAGGGTCGCCGTAGGCGATCTTCGTGCCGCCGGGCGGCAGTTCGAACGCGTCGATCTCGTTGGTCGGCGCGATCACCGCACGCGCGTCGGTCGTCGATGGTGGCTCGAAACGGGTGACGGCCCCGAGCGACACCGCACCGAGAAAGCCGAGGAGCGCTTCGGGAGTCCGACCGACGACGGCGACCGTGTGACCGCTCCGGACGCCGCAGTGGTGCAGGAAGTTGCCCGTTTTCCAGGCATTCGTGAGGAGTCGGCGGGCGTCGTACTCGCGACCGGTGGTAGCGTCGTGGAGGACGATCCTCCCGCCCCGACGCTCGCGTGCGAGGAGGCCACGCAGCGTATTCATGCCGTCGTTTCGCACCCGTGGCGTGAAAACGCCGCCGGCCGACGGCTGCCAGAGATATGGCTATAATCGTCGTTCTGCTATCCGTAGTCGCGTCACGACCACAGACTCAGTGGAGTCCGAAAGACGCGAAGCGACGTTCGTCGTTTTGAACAGCGCTCGACGTGTGCCAGAAGACTACGTTCTGATAACATCGGGGACGGAAAATTTCCTCTCGGACGACGATGTTCTCCTGGTGGATGAAGGGTGAGTACGAGGACGTCTACGGGCGATGCTGTACAGCGGGGCGGTACAACGCTATGCCGATGGAATGACGCGAACGAAATTCAGTAGATAACTGGCGATATATCGGATTGTGAACGGCGAGTGCGACCGAGCAACGCGAGAGTACATTTCGCCCGCGGAGAGCGGAACGCCTACTTGAGTCGTTCCTGCAAGAAGGAGGGATGGGCGGCGGTGACGCCCTCGATCGAGAGGATATCGTCAGCGATGACGTTGCCGACGGCGTTGCCGTCAGGCGCGCGGATCTCGGCCATCAGCATGTGATCGCCGCTGGAGCTGTAGAGCGTCTCGATCTCGTCGAGCTCCGTGATAGCGCGCGTCGTCTCGACGTAGCGGCCGCTCTCGACTTCGATACCGACGAGCGCGATCGAGCGCCCGGAGAGCTTCTTCGGATCGATGTCGGCCGAATAGCCCGTGATAACGCCGTCGCGTTCGAGTTTGTCGATGTACTTGCGAACGGTGGGCTTCGAGACGTCCGCTCGGTTCGCGATGTCGGCGTACGAGGCTTGCGCATCCTCCTCCAGGACGGAGAGAATGCGGTCCTCGGTGGAGTCCGCGCTCATATCGACTAGTTGGTGTCCATGAAAAAAGATCTTCCGAATCAGAAAACGCGCTGGCGACTTACTTGTGGGCGTCGAGGAGGTCGTAACTGCGCTCCCAGTCGGCCTCCTCGTCGAAGTAGCGCTCGGCCAGCGGCTCCTCGGGCATCTCACCCGTCGAGCGTTTCTCCTCACCGTACGACCGGCGCTCCTCGTCGACGTAGAAGCGCCCAGTGAGGACCTCGCCCTCGTAGAGTTTGTCCTCGGTCTCGTGCATCATCTCCGCGGCTTCCTGACGGTCGTGGACGTCGAAGTCGAACTCCTCGGAGTCCTGAACGTCCGTGTACGGCACGTACTGCTTGGCGTCCTTGTTCCAGGTCGGACACTGCGTCAGGAAGTCGACGTGGGCGAACCCGTCGTGTTCGATCGCTTCGGTCAAGATCTCCGTCGCCTGCCGCGGGTTCACCGCCGCCGTTCGGGCGATGTACGAGGCACCCGACGTCAGCGCCAGCGACAGCGGCCGGATCGGGTCCTTGGCCGACCCATGGGGCTGGGTCTTCGACTCGTGACCCTTCGGGCTCGTCGGCGAGGTTTGCCCTTTGGTGAGCCCGAAGATTTCGTTGTTGAAGACGATGTACGTCATGTCGTGGTTCTCGCGGGCGGTGTGCATGAAGTGGTTCCCGCCGATGCCGTACCCATCGCCGTCGCCACCCGCCGCGATCACCTCCAATCCTGGGTTCGCGAGTTTCGCCGCACGGGCGATCGGCAGCGACCGCCCGTGAATCGAGTGCATCCCATATGACTCGAAGTAGCTGTTCAGCTTGCCCGAACAGCCGATGCCCGTCACCAGCAGTGTCTCGTCCGGTGTGCGTCCGACCTCGGGCATCGCACCCTTGAGCGCCTTGAGCACGCTGAAGTCGCCACAGCCCGGACACCACGTCGCCTGCGGCTCGATGCCCGGCGTGAACGCCTCTCGCTCGATCTCCTCGTCCTGTGCCGCCTGTCCGATCGCACTGAATGATTTGCTCATGGATTAGTCACCTGCCGCGGGTTCGATCCGCGTCTGTGCCGTCGGCGGTTCGTCGCCACCGTTCACCTGGATGTCGAACCCCTCGACGACTTCGGCCGGCTCGAACGGGTTGCCGTTGTACTTCAGCAGGCTCGACATCTTCTCGCCGAACCGTCCGAGTTCCTTCTGGGTCAATCCACGGAACTGGGCAGTGATGTTCATCTCGACGACCAGGCACTCCTCGACCGATTCGAGGAACTCCGTCACGTCTTCTTTGGGGTAGGGCATCATGTCGCTCACGCCCAGCATCTTCACCGACTCACCCTGGTCGTTCAGGCGGTCGACGGCCTCCTCGACGCTCCCCTGCTGGCTCCCCCAGACCAGAATGCCATGCTCTGCGTCTTCTGGCCCGTAGTACGTCTGATTCGAACTTTCCTTCTCGTCGAGGTCCTCTCGAATCGATTCGAGCTTGCGCGTGCGCCGGTCGACCTGCGCGACGCGATTGTCGGGGTCCTCCTCGATGTGACCCTGCGGGGTGTGCTCGTTGCCCGTCGCCAGGAATCGGCCGTCCTTCTGACCTGGGATGCTCCGCGGGCTCACGCCGTCCTCGGGGTCGTGGCGGAACCGGTTGAACGTCCCCGAGGCGTGGTGGGACGCCTCCTGGATCTCGTCCTCAGTAAGGACGCTACCGAGATCCGGATTCGGTTCGCGATCGAAGTGGCTCGCCGGCACGCTCGCCAACTCCCCGGAGAGTTTCTGATCGATCACGATCACNCTACCGAGATCCGGATTCGGTTCGCGATCGAAGTGGCTCGCCGGCACGCTCGCCAACTCCCCGGAGAGTTTCTGATCGATCACGATCACGACCGGGATCTGGTACTCGTAGGCCACCCGGAAGGCTTCCCGGGACTGTTCGTAGGCCTCCGCAACGGTACCAGGGGCGAAGACCACTCTGTTCGAATCACCCTGACTGGTGTAGAGGATGTGCTCGAGGTCGCCCTGTTCGGGTTTGGTCGGCATCCCCGTCGAGGGGCCCGCACGCATCGCCTCCACCAGGACGATCGGCGTCTCGGTCATCTCCGCCAGTCCCAGCGGTTCGCTCATCAGTGCGAACCCGCCACCGGACGAGCCGGACATGGCCTTGACACCCGCGTGGGAGGCACCGATCGCCAGCGACGCCGCCGCGATCTCGTCTTCGACCTGCTCAGAAATGCCTCCAATGGAGGGCAGGTGCTGGGTCATGATCGTGAAGTACGTGTTTAGCCCCGAGTGATTTCGGTAGTCTCTCCTAGGACCCGTACGAGTAGTGCAGTAGGTCGATGCAACAGGCGAACGAGTTC
>NZ_AOMF01000166.1 GCF_000336715.1 Halococcus thailandensis JCM 13552 | reverse complement strand
GTCTTCGACATCGAACTCGACGAGGAGGATCCCCAGGAGATCATTCGCACTGTCGAGGCGATGGAACCGACCTTCGGCGGTATCAATCTGGAGGATATCAAGGCCCCCGAATGCTTCGAGATCGAGGAGCAACTCCGCGAGTCGATGTCGATCCCCGTCTTTCACGACGATCAGCACGGGACCGCCATCATCTCCGGGGCCGCCCTGCTCAATGCCAGCGATATCGCCGAGAAAGAACTCGAAGACCTCGAGATCGTCTTCTCGGGCGCTGGCGCGAGCGCGATCGCGACCGCACGCTTCTATCTCTCGCTCGGTGCACGAAAGGAGAACATCACGATGTGCGATTCTTCGGGCATCATCACCGAGGAACGCGCTTCCCACGGCGACGTCAACGAGTTCAAAACCGAGTTCGCTCGCGACGTTCCCGAAGGCAGCCTGGAGGATGCTCTATCCGGTGCAGACGTCTTCGTCGGGCTCTCCGTTGGGGGCATCGTTTCCCAGAAGATGGTCCGCTCGATGGCCGACAATCCCATCATCTTCGCGATGGCCAACCCCGATCCCGAGATCAACTACGAGGACGCCAAAGCTGCCCGTGACGACACCGTGATCATGGCTACCGGCCGGTCGGACTACCCCAACATGGTCAACAACGTGCTGGGCTTCCCGTTCATCTTCCGGGGTGCGCTCGATGTCCGCGCCAGCGAGATCAACGAACAGATGAAGGTCGCTGCTGCGCGTGCACTCGCGGAACTCGCTCGCAAGGACGTTCCCGACGCGGTCGTGAAGGCCTACGGTGATCAGCCCCTGCAGTACGGTCACGAATACATCATTCCCAAACCTGTCGACCCCAGAGTTCTGTTCGAGATCACGCCCGCCGTCGCGCAGGCTGCCGTCGACAGTGGAGCCGCCCGCGCCGACGTCGATATCGACGACTACACCGAGGAACTCGAAGCGCGCCTCGGCAAGTCCCGCGAGATGATGCGCGTCGTTCTCAACAAGGCGAAATCCGAACCCAAGCGACTCGTTCTCGCCGAGGGCGACGACGAGAAGATGATCCGTGCCGCTCACCAGATCGACGATCAGGGTATCGCTCACCCCGTCCTCATCGGCGATCAAGGAATTATCACCGACACGATGGACTCGCTCGGGCTGGAGTTCGATCCCGAGATCGTCGATCCCGACGAGACAGACCTCGACCCCTATGCCGAGCGACTGACCGAACTGCGCCAGCGCAAGGGCGTCACCCGCACCGAGGCCGAAGACCTCCTGCGTGACGAAAACCATCTCGGCAGCGTGATGGTCGAGATGGACGACGCCGACGCCATGCTCACCGGGCTGACGCACGACTACCCCTCCGCGCTCCGCCCGCCGCTCCAGATCGTCGGCACTGCCGACGACGCGAACTACGCCGCCGGCGTCTACCTGCTCGCGTTCAAAAATCGCGTCGTCTTCTGCGCCGACGCGACCGTCAATCAGGAGCCCGATGCCGATGTCTTGGCCGAAGTCACCGAACACACGGCCGACCTCGCCCGACGGTTCAACGTCGAACCGCGAGCGGCCCTGCTGTCGTACTCGGACTTCGGTAGCGTCGACAACGAGGGTACCCGCAAACCGCGCGAGGCCGCACAGAAGCTTCGTGAAGACTCCAACGTCGAGTTCCCCGTCGACGGCGAGATGCAGGCCGACACCGCCGTCGTCGAGGAGATGCTGGAGGGCACCTACGACTTCTCGGAGTTGGACGAACCAGCCAACGTCCTCGTCTTCCCCAACCTCGAGGCAGGCAACATCGGCTACAAACTCCTCCAGCGCCTCGGCGGTGCCGAAGCGATCGGCCCCATGCTGGTGGGAATGGACAAACCCGTCCACGTCCTCCAGCGAGGCGACGAGGTCAAGGACATCGTCAATCTCGCCAGCGTCGCCGTCGTCGACGCCCAGGAGAACGGGATCGGCGAGTGAACTGAGAGGAGTTGGTTCGGTGGCGGCTGGCGGCGCGTCGACGGACGGCTGAACACCCGTCGTCGGCGCTGCCGCGGCGGTCGCTGACATCGCCAGTTATTTACAATCGAGCGCGATACGGGCGTGCATGGAGACGTACGACATCGCCGTCATTCCGGGCGACGGTATCGGCACCGAAGTCACGAGCGCCGCGATGGAAGTGCTCGACACCGTCGCGGAGAACCACGGCTTCCAGCTCGAACGATCGACCTACGACTGGGGCACCGAGCGCTATCTCGACGAGGGTGCGATGATGCCCGACGACGGGCTCGATCGGATCGAGTCGGCCGATTCGATCTTCCTCGGTGCCGTCGGCCACCCCGAGGTTCCCGACCACGTGACGCTCAACGGCCTGCTCCTCCCGATCCGGAAGGGGTTCGACCAGTACATCTGCAAGCGCCCGAACAAACTGTTCGAGGGCATCGAGAGCCCGCTTCGGGGCTACGAGGCCGGCGACATCGATCTCGTCGTCTACCGCGAGAACACCGAGGGCGAGTACGCCAACGTCGGCGGCCGCGAACACCGCGGGTTCAGCAACGAGGTCGCCGTCCAGTCCGGACTGTTCACCCGCAAGGGAACCGAGCGCATCGTTCGCAGCGCCTTCGAGGCGGCGACCGAGCGCGAGGGCCATCTCACCTCGATCACCAAATCGAACGCGCAGGCCCACTCAATGGTCTTCTGGGACGACATCGTCAAGGAGGTCTCGGAGGACTTCCCCGAGGTCGAGGTCGACAGCCTGCTCGTCGATCGCGCCTCGATGGATCTGGTTCGCCGGCCCGAGGAGTTCGACGTCGTCGTCGCCTCGAATCTGTTTGGGGATATCTCCACGGACATCGCGGCGATCATCACCGGCAGTCTCGGGCTCGCGCCCTCCGGCAACATCAACGAGGAGAACGACTACCCCGACATGTTCGAGCCGGTTCACGGCAGCGCGCCCGACATCGTCGGCCAGGGGATCGCCAACCCGCTCGCGTCGATCCTCACCGGTGCGATGATGTTCGAGTATCTCGGCGACGGCAAAGAAGCCGCCGCCGAGGACATCTGGAACGCCGTTGAGGCACAGCTCGCCGACGAGTCCGCACCGCGCACGCCCGACCTCGGCGGCGACGCCAAGACCGTCGACGTCGTCTCCGATCTCAGCGACCGGCTGTAAAGCTTCCAATCACACTTTTTCGACGATCGGTCTTCGGCGAGTCACGGCTATCGTCGGCGCGCTGCGAGATTCTTACGCGGTGGTCGGCGTGACAGTTCTCGAAAAAGACACGGCGTGTTCCGATGGAGCGCCGTCGATCAGGCGACGCGGTTCTTCAGCGATTCGCCGTCCTGGTATCGGCGGACGTTCTCGGCGACCAGCTCGGCGATGTCGAGGTGGTAGCGGTTCGTCGCCGATCCGCGGTGGGGCGAGATGATGACCTCCTCGAAGTCCCACAGCGGCGACTCCTCGGGGAGGGGTTCGGTCTCGAAGACGTCGAGACCCGCGCCGGCGATCGTCCCGGCGTCGAGCGCGTCGACCAGCGCGTCCTGATCGACGATCGGGCCGCGGGCGACGTTGACGAGGTAGGCGTCGTCGCGCATCGTTGCCAGCTCGTCGGTGCTGATCATCCCCTCCGTCGACGGCGTGTGCGGGACGGCGACCGCGACGAACCGGGCGTCGGCGATGGCATCGTGGAGGTCGTCAGGATGGTACACCTCGGAGACGCCCGGGACCGACTCCTGGGAGCGACGGACGCCGACGACGTCCATCCCGAGCGCGTCCGCGCGTGTGGCGATCCCTTGGCCGAGCGTCCCGAGTCCGATGACACAGAGGCGCTCGTCTTCGACGGTGAACGGGCGCTGGTACTCGGGCTCGTACCAGTCGCTATCGTTCTGGTGGTCGCGGTAGACGTGGAGCATCCGGGCGAGCGAGAGCATGTAGCCGACGGCGATCTCGCCGACGGTCGTTCCGTGAATCCCCGTGCTGTTGGTCAGGGGTGTGCCGGTCGTCTCGTACTCGTCGGTGTCGAAGGCGTCGTAGCCCGCACGGATGACGTGGACCCAGCCCGCGTCGAGGAATTCTGGCCGAGGTTTGAACGAGGCGACCGCGTCGCTCTCGTCGTAGCTCTCGTCGTCGCCGACGAGTTCGACGGGAATGGAGAGCTCGTCGAACGCTTCGACGAACCCCTCCTTCGGGATCTTGTTGCCGATCGATTCGTGAACGCAGAGCCGTTGCAGATCGGTGTCGTCGGTCATCGCTGAACACCCGTACGAACACGAGCGCGTCATTTGACTCTGTTGGAACGATCGCTGACAGGATGGGCGAACAATCCCGCTATGCGACAAACTTATGAGCACCCCGGGTTGTGTCGTAGATGTCCATCGACCGATGGAGTACTAGCATGAACGTTAACGAATCTATTGCGGAAGTGCTGAAAGCGGAGGACGTAGAGTATCTGTTCGGATTCCCGAGCAATCCCCTGTTCGACACCGGCTCGGCGGAGGACGCGGGCGTCCGCACGATCATCACACGACAGGAGCGCACCGCGCTGCACATGGCCGACGGCATCGGGCGTGTCTCCTCGGGCGAGAACATCGCGGCCTTCGCCTGCCAGCACGGCCCCGGCACGGAGAACTCCGTCGGGGGCGTCGCGCAGGCATACACGGAGTCGGCACCGCTCGTCGCGATCCCGGCGGGCTACGACCTGGCCGACACCGACGTCGATCCCCGGTTCAACTCGTTCCTCACCTACCAGCCCGTGAGCAAGACCTGCGAACAGCTCACCGACCCCGACGCCGTCGACGACACGATGCGGCGCGCGTTCAACACGGCACGGAACGGCCGCCCGCGGCCGGCCGTCGTCGAGGTCCCGAAGGACGTCTTCTCCGAGGACGTCGAGGAGTTCGACTACACGCCGACGAGCTCGACCCGCTCGGGGCCCGACCCCAGCGGCGTCGAGGAGGTCGCCGACGTGCTGCTCGAAGCGGAGAACCCGATCCTCTACGCCGGTCAGGGCGTCCACTACGCGAAGGCCTGGGAGCCGCTCAAGGAGCTCGCCGAGACGCTCGAAGTCCCAGTTGCAACGAGCCTCAACGGCAAGAGCGCCTTCCCGGAGGACCACCCGCTCTCGATCGGTGCCGGCAGCAAGAGCGAGCCCGGTCAGCTCCACCACTTCCTGCAGGAGTGTGACGTCATCTTCGGCGTCGGCTGCAGCTTCACCGACACCGCCTACGGCATCACCGTCCCCGACGACAAGACGGTCATCCACTCGACGCTCGATGCGGGCGACATCGATAAAGACGTCTCCTCGGAGTACTCGCTCGTCGGCGACGCGAAGCTGACGCTCGAAGCACTCAACGACGTCGTCAACGGTCGCGTCGACGGCTCGCGCGGTCGCCGCGACGACATCGTCCAGGAGATCGAATCGGTCCGCGAGGAGTGGCTCGAGGAGTGGCGGCCGAAACTCACCTCCGACGAGACGCCGATCAACCCCTACCGCGTCGTCCACGAGTTCGACAAGGCGCTCGACAAGGAGGGCTCGATCGTCACTCACGACGCCGGCAACGCACGCGACTTCATGGCCCCGTTCTTCGAGGTCACGGAGCCGCTCTCCTACGTCGGCTGGGGCAAAACCACTCAGCTCGGCTACGGGCTCGGCCTCATGATGGGCGCGAAGCTCATCCGTCCGGAGAAGACCTGCGTCCACATCATGGGCGACGGTGCGATCGGCATGACCGGCATGGACTTCGAGACCGCCGCTCGCGAGGACATCCCGGTCATGGAAGTCGTGCTCAACAACTTCGAGATGGCCTCCTACGACACGCCGTTCTCGGGTCACTACGCCGACTTCGCCGAGTCGCTTGGCGGCTACGGCGAGCGCATCGAAGACCCCGACGAGATCAGCGACGCGATCGAGCGCGGTGTCCAGAAGACCGAGGAAGGTACGCCCGTCCTCCTCGAGTTCCTCACCGCCAAAGAGACCGACAAGTCGATCTTCTAAGCGGGACGAACCACCGTTTCGGACGGTTTTCGGGTATTTACAGCGATCACGACGGGAGAGCGATCCCCGTCGACGGCTGCATCGGGCCGGCTACCGACGATTTTTATACACGGGGGCGAAACGCCATCGCATGGCAGTCAGTCGCCGCGACAGCACTCCGGGCGATCGGGAGGGAGCATGGATCGTATAGACCACAGGAATGGGGAGCAACAGCGATGATACGAAACCGGGAGGAGCTCGCGGAGACGCCCGCCCACGAGACGGCTCTCGACTGTATCGCGGCGGGCATCGAGGCGACGCAGCCGACACGCGTGATGAGCGAGGCGCTCGACCGCGACGGATCGACACTGACGATCGGCGACACGACCGTCGTTCTCGACGAGTATAGTGAGATCGTGGTCGTCGGTGGCGGGAAGGCCGCCGCACAGATGGCGAACGTCATCGAGGACGTGCTCGGCGACCGGCTCACCGACGGCGTCGTCGTCACGAACGATCCCCAGGAAACCGATCGGATCGCGGTCGTCGAGGGATCACATCCGACGCCGAACGAGGCCGGTGAGGAGGGCGCGCGGCGCGTGCTCTCGCTCGCCGACGGCGCGACCGAAGAGACGCTCGTCCTCTGCCTGATCTCCGGGGGTGGCAGCGCGCTCCTGCCGGCACCCGTCGACGGCGTCTCGCTCGCCGAACTCCAGTCGCTGACCGACGACCTGCTGTCGAGCGGCGCGACGATCCACGAGATCAACGCCGTGCGGAAACATCTCTCGGCGATCAAGGGCGGGCGACTCGCCGCCGCGGCGGCACCGGCGACCGTCCACAGTCTGCTGCTCAGCGACGTCGTCGGCGACGATCCGAGCATCATCGCCAGCGGGCCGACCGTTCCGGACGAGTCGACGTACGCCGACGCGCGCGACGTGCTCGATCGGTACGACATTCGACCCTCGGCGGCGATCGTAGAACGACTCGAAAACGGCGACGGCGAGCGATCGGAGACCCCGACCGCCGACGATCCGGCGTTCGAGCGGACCGAGCTCCACATGCTCGCCAACGGGTTCACCGCGCTGGCGGCGGCACGGTCGGTCGCCGAGGAGCACGGCTACACGCCGGTGATCCTCTCCTCACAGGTCGAGGGCGAAGCGCGCGAGGCGGCGAAGACACACGCCGCGATCGCCGACGAGGCGCTCGCGACCGGGAACCCCGTCTCGCCACCGGCGGTGTTGCTCTCGGGCGGCGAGACGACGGTGACGCTGGACGGCGACGGCTCGGGCGGCCCCAACCAGGAGTTCGTCCTCAGCGGCGCACTCACCAGTACGTCGGCGGACGTGGTGGTCGCCAGCGTCGACACCGACGGCAAGGACGGCGCGAGCGACGTCGCCGGCGCGATCGCCGATCGTGACGCACTCGACGACGAACGGCGGGCGCGGGCGGCGCTGGCGGCCAACGACGTCTACCCGTATCTCGCCGAGCGCGGACTGGTCGTCGACACCGGCAAGACGGGCACCAACGTCAACGATCTCCGTGTGCTGGTGGTCGGCGAGAGCGACGACACGCGCTGAGAAATCGAGACAGTCCCTTCGTTCTCACCCGTCCCCGTTCTCGAGACGTATCCGATCCATCGGAATGGCGTTGCGCTATGCTCAATGGATGTTTCGTTCGAGCGAACGACTGCTGCGTTCGGATGCTGACTCGCTGGGAAATCAGGGCAGTGGGTGACGGAGGAGAAAAGTCACTCGTAGGCGACGTTGAGTTCGATGACGTTCTTGATGTTGAGGATCAGCTCCGGCAGTTCGTCGACGAGTTTGCCGTCCTTGAGTCGGCTGCGCGGGCCCGAGACGCTGATCGCGCCGAGCGGCGTGTCGTCGGGATCGGTGATCGCCGTGGCGACACAGCAGAGCCCCTTCAGTCGTTCCTCGCGATCGACCGCCCAGCCCTGATCGGCGATCGTTTCGAGATCTTCGAACAGGACCTCGCGGTCGGTGATCGTGTGTTCGGTCATCTCCGGGAGCCCGTGGCGGTCGATGATCTCGTCCACGCGGCGTTCGGGGAGGCAGGCGAGGATCGCCTTGCCCATCGCCGTCGTGTGGAGATAGACCTCGCGACCGGCGTGCGTGTCGAGGTTGACCGCACGGCTGCTGTCGGCCCGATAGAGGAAGATGCCGCGGCCGTGCTCCTCGACCAGGAGGTTCGCCATCTCGCCGGACTCCTCGGCCAGGCGCTGGATCTCCGGCTTCGCCGTCTCGTAGATCCGTCGCCGGCGGCGCGCACCCACCCCGAGACTCAGGAATCGCAGTCCAACGTAGTAGACGTCGCCGTCGCCCTTGTAGACGTAGCGCTCCTGTTCGAGCGTTCTGAGGTGTTTGTACACCGTGCTCTTCGAGAGCTCCAGCTGGGTGGCGATCTCGGTGATCCCCGCCCCGTTGTGCTCGTGGACGAACTCGACGATCCGGAGCGACTTCGTCGTCGTCTTCACGGTCGTTTCGTCCTCAAGCTTCATGCGTTCATCACATGAGAACGCATCGATCACAACGTAAAACGATTGTTCTTTCGCTGAGCGTGTAGCAGTGGCCGAATCGAGACGGTCGTGAGAACGGATCGCCGGACGATGGAAGGAGGAGAGCGCTGCATCCATCGGTATCGGTTCAGCGTGATCGGTGCCAGCGGTTCGTCCGACTCGTCGTTCGACGAATCTCGTTTCGAAATATGGAATCGAGCGTCGATCGCTGACCGAGCAATCGGAATGGTTTCGGATGCTGGAGACCACCACGGCTAAACCGGGACGATATGCGGCGGACGAGCAGGGAGTTTTTATCGGTCGCCGCTGTAGCGGCGTCGATGACCGACGCGAACGACCCGGACAGTAGCGACGATGCGGACAGCGATTCGAACAGCAAGGTCGTACGGGTGCTGCAACGGTACGAGCTCGTAGGTCTGGGCGACGAGCTCGTCGAATACTGGACGGGCGAGGCGACCGAGCGCAAGAGCCTGCGCGAGCTGGCGGACTACTTCAACCGGGAGCTGCTCGCTCGGGTCCTGCGGGACGCCTCGGTGGACACGCTCGACGGCGAGCAGGCGAACCTCTATCGACTGTTGACCGACGAGGGCGTGAGCAGCGGGGCCGCCGTCCAGGCCACCAATCGACTCGAACAGCACGGGATCGACGTCGATCAACTGACGGCGGATTTCGTCTCGCGGCAGGCCATCCACACCTATCTGACGAGCTATCGCGACGTGAGCTACTCGTCGAGCGACGACGATCCGGTCGAGACCGAAACCACGAACGTCCGGCGACTCAGACGGCGCATGACGACGATCGTCGAGAGCAAAATCGAACGACTGCGCACCACCGGCCGCATCACGCTCGGTGCGTTCAACGTGCTCATCGACGTGCGCGTCCTCTGTGAGGACTGCGGCGCGCAGTATCAGGTGACGGAGCTGTTCGATCGTGGCGGCTGCGAATGCACGACCGATTCGTCGGACGAGTAGCCATGACAGCAGTCACTCTGTCATAGCGGATCGACCGTCGTTTTCCGAGCCCTTCTTCTGCGTTTCGAATCGTCGGCAGTCACTTTTTTATACATGGCGTTGCGAACTCGACCAATGAGTGCCGAGGAACTCGCTGAACGGGACATTCATATCCACGTCGAGAACGTCGGCGGTATCGACCGTACCGACGTCGAGACCGTCGCGGGCGTGACCGTTCTCACCGGCCGCAACGCCACGAACCGCACGTCGCTGCTTCAGGCCGTGATGGCCGGGCTCGGTAGCGACAGCGTCTCGCTCAAAGGTGACGCCGACGAAGGGGCCGTCGAACTCTCGATCGGCGACGACACGTACACGCGCACGCTCACGCGCGAGAACGGCGTCGTCGCCACCGACGGCGAGCCCTACCTCGACGATCCGACCGTCGCCGACCTGTTCGCCTTCCTCCTCGAATCGAACGAGGCACGCCGCGCGGTCGCCCGCAGCGACGACCTCCGCGATCTGATCATGCGCCCGATCGACACCGACGTCATCCGCACCGAGATCAGCGAACTGGAGGACCGCCGCCGAGAGCTCGACGACCAACTGGACGAACTCGACACGCTCCAAGACGATCTCCCAGACCTCGAAGCGAAGCGTCGCCGCCTCGACGAACAGATCGCGGAGAAGCGTGACGCACTCGAAGCAAAGGAAGCCGAACTCGACGACGCCGATCGCGACGTCGACGAAACCCGCGAGGAGAAGGCCGAACTCGAGGACACGCTCGACGAACTCCGTCGGACGCGCTCGAAACTCGAGGACGTCCGCTACGATATCGATACCCACGAGGAGAGCGTCGACGCCCTCCACGACGAACGCGCCGAGCTCGAAGCCGACTACGACGAACTCCCCGACGCGCCCGCCGGCGAGCGCAGCGAACTCGATGCCGAGATCGAACGGTTGCGCGAACGCGAGAGCAGCCTCGAAAGCGAACTCTCCGAACTCCAGAGCATCGTCCAGTTCAACGAGGACATGCTCGACGGCGACGACGTCGGTCGCCTCGATTCCCTCAACGAGGGGTCGCCCGGCGGGGACGATTCGGTCACCGATCAGCTCGTCGCCGACGAGACCGTCACCTGCTGGACCTGCGGCAGCGACGTCGATGCCGATCAGATCGAGGCCACGCTCGATCGCCTGCGGAGCCTTCGCCAGGAGACGCTTTCTGACGTCAACGACGTCCGCGAGGAACTCGACGAGCTCGTCGCCGACCGGAACGCGCTCGACGAGAAACAACAGCAGCGCGACCGGCTCGAACGCCGTCTCGACCGGATCGAGGGCGAACTCGACGACCACGAGACCACCCTCGAGGATCTCGCCGCCGAGCGCGACGCGCTGACCGACGAGATCGAAACCCTCGAAACGGAGGTCGAACAGCTCGAAAACGAGGAGTACACCGAACTGCTCGATCTCCACAAGGAGGCCAACCAGCTCGAATTCGAGCTCGGCCGACTCGAAGGCGACCGCGAGGAGGTCGTCGTGGAGATCGCCGACATCGAGGAGCGCCTCGACGAGCGCGATCGGCTCGAAGAGCAGCGTGCCGACGTGCAGGAGGAACTCGAAGAGCTACGCACGCGCATCGAACGCATCGAAACCGAGGCCGTCGAGGGGTTCAACGACCACATGGCGACCGTGCTCGACCTGCTCGACTACGAGAACATCGAGCGCATCTGGATCGAGCGCGTCGAACAGACTGTCCGCGAGGGCCGTCGGAAGGTCGACAAGAGCGTCTTCGAGCTCCACGTCGTGCGCACCACGCAGTCGGGGACCGCTTATGAGGACACGATCGACCACCTCTCGGAGAGCGAGCGCGAGGTCACGGGACTGGTGTTCGCGCTCGCGGGCTATCTCGTCCACGACCTCCACGAGACCGTGCCCGTCATGCTGCTCGACTCGCTCGAAGCGGTCGATTCGGACCGCATCGCCCGGCTCGTCGACTACTTCGCCGAGTATCCGGAGTACCTCGTCGTCGCACTCCTGCCCGACGACGCCGCCGCCCTCGACGACGACTACGAGCGCGTGACCGAGATCTAACGTCGATCGTCGATTTTAGATCATAGACTCTCGAATCGAGGAAAGCCGCTCGCACGATCGTACATACCGTCGGCGACTGCGATGAATCGCTGCTGACGATCGACGATGAAGTGAACAGCCGAACACCTGTGAAAATACGAACGATCGTATCGCGTCCTAAATAGAAGTAACTATAATATTGGCCGTTCTGACTCCACAAACAAGAAAAGAGAAGCAGAACGGCATCGAGACGACTGGCCGTTCATGTTCCAGCCGAGGATTCGCGCAACAATCGCCGGACGTGGCCCAGCGAGTAGCTGATATCGTACTCCCGTTCAATATGCTTCTGTGCCCGCTCAGGCGTCCATTCAGCCGAATCGTAGCCCAGTTCGGCTGGCGATCGGGCCAGATCGGCCGCCAGCTGCCGTCGTTGTGAGGGGTCGAGTTTCGCCGGGCGTCCCGGTCGGGAGTCGTCCGTGATCGCCTCGGCGATCGACTGCTGTTCGAACCGGTCGAGCCAGGAATAGATGGTCGCGCGCGGGATATCGTAGCGCTCGCTCACGGTTTCGACACTGACGCCGTCGGCGTATGCGAGCGCGACCATCAGCCGTTTCACGGCCTTCGATTCCGACGCGTCCGCGAAAGCGGCCTGCAACGCCTCGATATCGACGTCGGCGAGCTTGTCCATGTAGATGGTAACGCCGCGGACGACAAAAATCTATGTACTTCTGTTCGTTTCTGATATTGAGTGGAAAGTTTCGCGTTTCTATCACACTCTCTGGTGCGAGTCGGCAGTGAGCGGTCGGATGGGATCGTGGACGCTCGGCACAATCCTGACGACGGAGCGAACAGCGATCGGGGGAACGGGGTCGTACCGAATGAACGGCCTCTTGAGCGTTCGTCCGCTGGTGTCGACAATGTCGTCGGAGGAGGAACTCGGGGGGTTCGAGGAGATCCGTGACGAGGTCACGGGCAATCCGATGGTCGGTCTCCTTCGGTATGCGATCCCCTACTGGAAGCGCCTGAGCGTCGGCGTGGGTGCCTCGCTGCTGACACGATTCGCACGGCTCGTCCCGCCGCTGATCGTCGCCGCCGCGATCAACCTCATCGACAGTTCGGCCGGCGGATCGGGACTGCTGGTACAGGCCGGCTTGCTCCCAGGCGGGACCATCACCGGGCAGGCGGCACGGCTCGCGCTTCTCGAACGGCTGGTCGCCATCGCGGCGCTCGCCTATCTCGTTCGATCAGTGACGCGGTTCGTCTCGCGCTACCTGCTCCAGTCGATGGCCCAGAAGATCCAGCGCGACCTCCGCAACGACGCCTACGACCACATGCAACACCTCTCGATGGGCTTTTTCGCCAACCATCAGACGGGCGGAATGATGTCGATCCTCAACAGCGACATCAACAGGTTGGAGCGGTTTCTCAACACCGAGCTCCGCCAGATCATCCGCGTGATCGCCGTCGTCGGCGGCATCGGGATCATCCTCTTCATCCAGTCACCGACGCTGGCGCTCATCGCGCTCGCGCCCGTCCCCCTCATCGGGATCGCGAGCGGTGCCTTCCTCCGCTGGGTCGAGCCGCGCTACCGCGCCATCCGCGAGACCGTCGCACGGCTCAACACCCGCCTGGAGAACAACCTGGGCGGCGCGCCGGTGATTAAGTCGTTCAACCGCTACGCGTTCGAGCGCGGTCGCGTCGCCGCCCAGAGCGAGCGCTACCACGACGAGCAGGTGGGGGCGATCAAGATCCGCCGGGCGTTCTTCTCCGCGCTCCGCATTCTCACCGGCGTCGTGTTCGTCGCCGTGCTCTACGTCGGTGGGCGCGACGTCATCGTGGGTGCACCCGGCGCGGTCTCGGTCGGCGCGTTCGCCGGCGTCTTCCTCTACATCAGACGGCTCTACTCGCCGATGCGCCGGATCGGCAAGACGGCCAACAAGTACCAGCTCGCCAAATCGAGCGCCGAGCGCGTTTTCGGCGTGCTGAGCCACGAACCCGCGATCACCTCGCCCGAGAACGGCCACGTCCCCGAGCACGTCGACGGCGCGGTGGACTTCGACGACATCACTTTCGGCTACGACGACGGCAAACCGGTCATCGACGGACTCTCGCTCGACGTCGACCCCGGCGAGACGATCGGGCTCGTCGGTGCCACCGGTGCAGGGAAATCGACGCTGCTGAAGCTCATCCCGCGGTTCTACGACGTCGACGGGGGCGCGGTGCGCGTCGACGGTACCGACGTCCGCGAGTACGATCTCGAAGCGTTGCGCGAAGCGGTCGGCATCGTCGAGCAGAACCCGTACCTGTTCTCGGGAACGGTCGCCGAGAACATCGCGTACGGCACCGACGAGGCGCTCGAACGGACGATGGACGGAAAGGGGATCGACGAGCGCGTGCGTGCGGCCGCGAGAGCCGCCGAGGCCCACGAATTCGTCAGCGATCTCCCCGAAGGCTACGACACGCAGATCGGCGAGCGCGGCGTCAAACTCTCGGGTGGCCAGCGCCAGCGCCTCGCCATCGCCCGTGCGCTGCTCAACGACCCTGCGATCATCGTTCTCGACGAAGCGACCTCCGACGTCGACACCGAGACCGAAGAGCGGATCCAGGAGAGTCTTGCACGGCTCACCGCCGACCGGACGGCGTTCGTTATCGCCCACCGACTCTCGACGATCCGGGACGCCGACCGCATCGTCGTGATCGAGGACGGGGCCATCACCGAGCGCGGAAGCCACGAGGAACTGCTCGCGGCCGACAGCGCGTACACCGAGCTCTGGCAGGCACAGTCCGAGCAGACGCCTGAGCGGGTCGTCGAGGCGGACGACGACTGAGGGTGAAAAGGGGAAGGGGGTGTTGTTAGTCGATTCAGACGGTCTCGACGCGCTCGAACAGATACGCGCCGACCGAAACCATCACGACCGAGGAGACGACGAGCGCACCGAAATCGAGCAGCGGCGAGTACGTCGAGGCACCGACCAGCGCGGCCCGAAGCCCGTCGACGCCGTAGGTCAGCGGGTTGATCAGCGCGAGATACTGCACCGGGCCGGGCAGCCCCTCGATGGGGTAGATCGCGCCCGAGAGGAAGAACAGGGGGAAGACGATGAACTGCACGATCAGGCCGAACCCCTCGCTGTCGGAGAACTGGGAGGCCAGCGCGATGCCGAAGCCGACGAACGTGATCGCGATGAGGAGTAGGAAAACCGCCGCCAGCGGGATCGACAGCCAGCCCGCAAGCTCGAAACCGAGCGGGATCGAGAGCGCGAGGATCAGGACGGCCTGGACGATCGCGGTCGTCGAGCCGCCGGCGATCCGACCGAGCACGATCGAGGTGCGACTCACCGGCGCGACGAGGATCTCCTTGAGGAAGCCGACGTCCTGGTCGGAGAGGATCGCCAGGCCCGCGAACGAGGCCCCCAGAAGCATGGTGAACCCCATGATGCCGGGGACGAGATACTGGAGGTAGTCGACGCCTTCTGGGAGACCGGGGATGGCCGCGCCACTGAAGCCGAAGCCGAGGAAGAGCAGGAACATCAGCGGGAACGTCAGCGAGCCGACGATCTGTGAGGGTGTCCGCAGGAATCGCTTGACGTCGCGGAGCCAGAGCCCGTAGATGCCGAGTGGGTCGACGAGGCTCATTCGGCGACCTCCGCGGCCTCGGCCGTCGTACGATCCTCGCCGTCCTCGCGCCGGTCGGTGGCGCTCGCCTCGCGCTCGCTGATGGTGCTGCCGGTCAGCGAGAGGAAGACGTTTTCGAGGGTTGGCTTCCGGAGGTCGACCGAGGCGATGCTCGCTCCCGCATCGTCGGCGAGACGAACGAGGTCGGCGACCCGGGTATCGCCGTGAGCCATCGTGACTGCGACGCCCTCCTCGGTCTCGGTGTGCTCGCGCACCCAGGACTGCTCGTCGAGGCGGGCGAACAGTTCCCGGGAGGGGTTCTCCAACCCGAGCGTGACGACGTCACCGCCGAGCGAGTCCTTGAGGCTCTCGGGACTGTCGACCGCGACGATCTCGCCGTGATCCATGATCGCGACGCGCTCACAGAGGAAATCCGCCTCGTCCATGTAGTGCGTCGTGATGATGATCGTCACGTCCGACTGCTCGTTGAGTCGCTGGATGTACTCCCACGTGTCCCGACGGGTGCGCGCGTCCAGCCCGGTCGTCGGTTCGTCGAGGAAGAGCACTGCGGGCTCGTGCATCAGCCCGCGGCCGATCTCGAGGCGGCGCTGCATCCCGCCCGAGTAGCTCTCGACGGGCTGGTCCGCCTCGTCGGCGAGATCGACGAGTTCGAGCACCTCGGGGATGCGTCGCTCGCGTTCGGCCTTCGGTTTGCCGTACATCCGCGCGTGGAAAGCGAGGTTCTCGGCCCCAGTCAACTCCTCGTCGACCGCCGGTTCCTGAAAGACGATCCCGAGACTGTCGCGTACGTCGCCGGTCTCGTCGTTGATATCGTAGCCGTTGACGCGCGCGGTGCCCGACGTTGAGTCGAGCAGCGTCACGAGCATGTTGATCAGCGTCGACTTGCCCGCGCCGTTCGGCCCGAGCAGTCCGAATATTTCGCCCTGTTCGACCGCGAACGACAGGTCGTCGACCGCCGTCACCGCGTCGAACTCCTTCGTCAACCCCTCGACTCGGATTGCATCCATCGATCGTCGTTAACTGACTGTTCAGTTCGCATAAGACTGTTGTCTCGGCCCGCTTCAGCGTCGAGATACCGTCGGTAACCGTCTCTTCGCCGGTTTCTCGCCTCCGTCATCGGCCGAGAGCGACTCGGGGTGCGAACCGACGACCACAGCTGGCAGGACGATTTCGACGATCGAGAGATGAGTGTTATTGACCCACATATTTAACTACCGTGTGACCGCTATCCACGCACACGAATGGCACGCGGAAGTCGACCCGACCCACCGGGTGCGAACCGATGAGTCTCATCGCCATCGTCCACATCGCCCACGAGGATCTCGCACTGTCGCCGACGATCCGCGAGTGTCCGGACGTACGGATCCGGGTCATGTCACAGTCGGTGACCGACCCGGTGACGGGACTGTTCTTCTTCTACGTCGAGAACGGCGGGCAAGCGTTCGAAGCGGCCATCGAGCGCGACCACACCGTCGTCGAGTGGATGCAGGTGAACGACGCCGATTCGGGGACCGTCTATCGGCTGGAACACACCTCGGAGACGCTACTGCTGTCGCCGAAGACGATCGAACTCGGCGGGCTGATGCGCGATGCGACCAGCGACGGCACCGGCTGGACCGTCCGTCTCCAGTTCGAGGATCGGGAGTCGCTCTCGCAGCTCTGGGAGTACTGTCAGGAAACGGGGATCACGTTCGAGCTCCAGCGGCTGTTTCGCGATCAGTCCTGGGTCGACGCGGAGCTGACGGCGCTGACCGACCCGCAGCTCGACGCGCTGGTGACCGCCTACGAGGAGGGCTACTTCGAGGAGCCACGCACGAGCTCACTCGAAGAGCTGGCCGACCAGCTCGACATCTCGCCGACGGCCGTCGGCGGCCGCATCCGCCGTGGGACGGCCGCACTCATCGAAACCACGCTCACCGAGGAGTGACCGAACCGACTCACGGCCGGGGAGAGGACGAACCCGATCGTCACCGATCGATGCAGCTACCAGGAGACGAACCGAAGTCGCCATAGGTCCACGATAACATAGCCTTTTAGATGGTTCGAAGAGAGCGCGCAACGGACGCATTCGCCGTCGGTTGCCCCGCCTTCGATGCAGGCGATCGGTTCTGATACGAACGTTCATTATAATAGTGGCCGACTATGGGAGGAAAGGTTTATACGGTAGCTTGCGAAGAACAGCTATGCGATCCGATAGCACAGCGTAGTCGGCAGCCACGGAAGCGGGCCGCGTCGGCGGACCGCTCAACTGCCGGCGAGACACGCTGGATCGAATCGAACACAGCCACCGACAAGCGGATCACAACAATATGATGATAGTACACGGATGCGAATCGCATCGAACCGACCACGAGCATCGTCCGGAGACCGAAGATGGCTGACGCCGAACACGACGAAGCGATGGGCGAGATGTCGGAAGGGCTGCAGGTAGAGCTGTTCCATCCCGACTCCGAACGGGAGCCGGGGGATACCAACAGGCAGCTACTGGGGGGTCGGTTCGACATCCATCCGATCGTCTTCCCCGGAGCGCTGCTCCTCATCGGACTGTTCATCGCGATCACGCTCCTCATGGGGCAAGAACAGGCCAGCAGCGTCTTCGTAGGTCTCAGGACGTTTCTGGAGTCGACGTTCGGCTGGTTCTACATCATCGCGGTGAACGTCTTCCTGTTCACGATCCTCTATTTCACGTTCAGCAAGTACGGATCGATCAGGATCGGCGGCGTCGAGGCCGAAAAGGAGTTCAGCACCTTCTCCTGGATGGCGATGCTGTTCAGCGCCGGCATGGGTATCGGTCTCATGTTTTACAGCGTCGCCGAACCGATGCTGTACTTCGGTAGCCCGCCGGTCTTCTTCGGTGCCGAAGCCGAGACGGGGGCGGCAGGAGCGGCAGCGATGGCACAGACCATCTTCCACTGGGGGCTCTCACCGTGGGCCATCTACGGACTGGTCGGCCTCGGATTGGCCTTCTTCTCGTTCAATCGGGGGCTCCCGCTGACGTTCCGGTCGATCTTCTGGCCGCTGCTGGGCGAGCGCATCTACGGCTGGCCGGGTCACGTCATCGACCTCGTGTCGGTGTTCGCCACGCTCTTCGGTCTGTGTACCTCGCTCGGTCTCGGCGTTGCACAGGTGAACACCGGGCTCTCGTACGTGTTCGGGAGCAACATGCTCGGAGTGCTGGACGTCCCCACCGGCACACTGCCACAGATCGCCCTCATCGTGGGCATCACCGCCATCGCGGTGCTGTCGGTCGCGGCCGGACTCGACGGCGGTGTCAAGCGCCTGAGTACGGTCAACCTCTACCTGATGTTCGCGCTGCTTGGGTTCCTGCTCATCGTCGGACCGACGCTCTACATCGCGGGGACGTTCTCGCAGGGGCTCGGAGCGTACATCGGCAACTTCCTCTCGCTGACGTTCTTCACCGGTGCCATCGGTGCGGGGGGAGCCTCTTCGCTCGCCACGACAGTCGGCGACTGGACCGTCTTCTACTGGGGCTGGTGGATCGCGTGGTCGCCGTTCGTCGGGATGTTCATCGCCCGCATCTCGAAGGGCCGCACGGTCCGGGAGTTCGTAGTGGGCGTGCTCGTCCTGCCGACGCTGTTCTCGGCCGTCTGGCTCTCGGCGTTCGGCGGGAGCGCGCTGTTCAACTCGCTGTACGGCAACGGACAGGCACTCGCGGCCTACAACGAACTCGGCCAGACCGTCGCCATGTTCTCGCTGCTGGAGCAGTTCCCGCTCGGAGCCGTGAGCGGCTTGCTCGCCACGTTGCTCGTGATCACGTTCTTCGTCACGTCGTCGGACTCGGGTTCGCTAGTGATCGATCACCTGACCTCGGGCGGCAAACACGACGTGCCCCGAACCCAGCGCGTGTTCTGGGCGAGCCTCGAAGGCGTCGTCGCGGCAGTGTTGCTCTGGGGTGGCGGTCTGACGGCGTTGCAGGCGGCGGCCATCTCGACCGCCCTCCCCTTCACGGTCATCCTGCTGTTGATGTGCTACACGGTCTATCTCGGGCTCAGAAACGAGTACGAGATCCTGGAATCGGAGGAGTTCAGGGGCCATATCGAGGAGATCAGCGATCGCGAGGACGTCGCGGTGGACTCCTCCGGTGGCGACGTCGTGACGGATATCTCGGACAGCAGTGACACGACGACGGACGACTGAACATCCCCTGATTCGTGCCGTTTCGCGGAGACGAGCCACACACGATTCGCCTCGAACGTCAATCTATTGGTTCGTGCTACCGTATGGCTATCGACGACAATGGCCAGGGATATCGCGCGAGCCGCCGTCGATACGGCCAGATGGGTCGGCCATCATCTGATCGAGCCGCTTCGAGCCGACGACGAACTGAAGAACTTCACGCTGTCGATCCCCGAAACTCAGACCACGACGGTCGACGGCGACATCGGCTGGGCGAACCGTCCGCCCGCCGTGGTGAACTGCCCGCGATGTGACAGCGAGATCCATCAGTCACGTTCGATCGAGACGATCGACTGCCCACGGTGTGTCGGCGAGTTCGACGCCGCGGAGTTCGCCGCTCTGGAACTGCTCTATCTCCAGTGTCCCGTCTGTCGCACGCGAATGGAACACGGCAACCGCCATCCGAACGCGGTCGACGTGCCCGAATGGGCGACGTGTGAGCGCTGTCGCTACCACTGGGAGTTCGAACATTTCTGATGACCCGCGGAACGATCCGAACGGATCGGGGAAGGTTTACCCGGACGAACACCGATGATCAGTGACGATGAACGTACTCGCGGCAATGCTGGCGATCGCGGCAGTCGCGGCGATGGTGGGTGCAATGGTCCTCATGACCGCCGGGGAGTTCGGACTGGCCGGTGGACTGTTTCTGAGCGCGAGCATCATCATCTACTTCAGGGAGCGGTGGGTATAGCTGTCAGCGCACGATGACGACCACGATCGTGCCATTCATACTACCCTTGTTCGTAGCTTCGGACGATGTCCGCCATACGTCACACACCGGGTCCCGCCGCGGCGGAGGCGTTCACCTTCGGTATCGCGATCGCGACGGTCACGACGCTCGCCGGGATCGGCTTTCTCGTCTGGACCGGCGTGCTGACGGTGATCGGCGCGGTCGCCACGCTCCTGTTGGGGCTGCCGGCACTGCTCCTGATCGTCTCGTGTCTCCTCAGTGTGTGGCTCGGCTACGACAGAGACGCGGTCGACGTGGCGCTTTCCTGAGACGACCGGTTCGAAACGATCAGGGGTGGCGGGCGCGCGGACGCTACGGCCGTGATTCGATCTCGGTCATCTTCGTCGAGATCACCGGCACGGTCGCCGTCCGGACGACTTTCTCGACGATGGTGCCGAGCAACGCGCCGAACCGCCCCTGATAGCCCGTCCCCATCACGATGGCGTCGATCCCCTCGTCGGCAGCGTATTTGACGATCTCCTCGTGTGGCGTGCCGCTTCTGAGCTCGGCGACGCACTCGACGCCGGCCTCGCTCGCCATGTCGCTGACCTCGCTCGTAACGCGCTCGCCGTACTGTTCGTACTCCTCACGGATCTCCTCCTCGTCGTCCCTGAGCGAAAGAGTCCGTGGCACACCCGGCAGGTCCATGACGTACAGCGTATGGACCGTCGCCCCGAGCGCGGCCGCGAGTCCGATACCGTGTTCGGCAGCCTTCCTGGCCTCGTCGCTCCCGTCCGTCGGGACGAGGATCCGGTCGTACATCCCTTTGGTCACCTCTCCGCGGGGCTTCAGCGGCCGAACACATAGCGTTTTGCATGGAATAGCTGTCGATACGACATGACTGGACCCGTCACCGATCGTCTCGGCGGTCACGACGACCCGGCCTCGTCGTCCGTGGCGATCGCCGCGTCGCCATCCACGCTCTCGCCACGGACCGAGCGATGTGCTCCGGCGCGAGAAGTAGCGTCCGTCGTGTTCGGACGGGAAGCACCTCGGGGCCGTGAAACAAAAACGACGATCGCGCCCGCGAGACGGCTACTCGTCGGCTCGGCTGGCGTTCAGTTTGGCCTGCTCGCGCGCGCTCGGGTTCACCGACTCCTGGAACGGCACCTCGGAGACGGTCGCGTAGACCGGCTCGCCGGGTTCCTCGGCGTACTCGTCGGGGAGATGCACCTCGAACTCGATGTCGGCGTCGGCGTCGTAGATGCTGTCGTCGAGCGGTGCGTCGAGGTCACGCAGTTTTTCGGCAGGGACGTGCGCGAGCGCGATGTTGGTGTCGAGTTCGGGGCTGTACCACGGCGAGGTGACGTAGCCACACTCCTCGCCCGTCTCGGGATCGGAGACGAGCCAGAAGTCGGGCGCGTAGTCCCGGATCGGCTCGCCGGCCATCTTCAGCCCGATCAGTTTGTGCGTGAAGGGGTACTCGCCGTTCTCGATCTGCTCTTGCTGGCGTTCGAGCTCTTCCTTCCCGATGTAATCGACGTCGGTGTCGTCAGGGACCTGATAGCCGAGGTTGACCTGGAACGGCGAGGTCTCGTGGTCCATGTCCTGGCCCCACGAGAGGATGCCCGCCGCGATCCGCCGGTGGTGACCCGGCGCGATCTGCATCCCGCCGTGGTCCTTGACGGTTTCGAGAACCGGATCCCAGACGGCCTCGGCGTTCTCCATCACGTCCTTCACGTAGATCTCGAAGCCCTTCTCGCCGGAGAAGCCCGTCTGGCTCACGAGCACGTCACAGCCGTCGACCTCGGCTTCCATCAGTCCGTAGTAGGGGACTTCGGAGACTTCCTCGCCGACGACCTCGACCATCACGTCCTCGGAGAGCGGCCCCTGGATCTGCATCGGCGCGACGTCGATCTCGTCGATCTCGACGTCGTAGTCCTCGCCGACGTTCACGCCCTGCAGCCACTGCATCAGGGTCGAATCGGAGATCGAGAACCAGAACTCGTCGTCGCCGGGCCGCAGCAACACCGGGTCGTTCAGGATGCCGCCATCCTCGTTGCAGAGGATGACGTACTTGCCGTGCATGGTCTCGATCTCGGTCGCGTCCCGAGTGATGACGCGGTTGACGAACGCCTCGGCGTCAGGCCCGGCAACGCGGATCTGGCGCTCGACGGCGACGTCCCACAGCGTGACGCGGTTGACGAGGGCGTCGTACTCGGCCATCGCGCCGCCATCTTCGGGTTCGACCAGCCCGCGGGGATGGTAGAGTCGGTTGTAGACCGTCGCGCGCCACGCGCCCTCCTCGTCGAAGGACTTGTGGAAGAAGGGTGATTTGCGAACGCGCGTCGAGACCAGCATCTCGATGCCGGGATCGCCCGACTGGCGCAGATTTCGTGGTACCGTTCGATCCGACTGATCGACGTTCGGGTGGTTCGGATGCTCCGCTCCGTCCGTTCTCGGTGGCTCGTTCTCGGACATCCCCTTTCGCTACGACCGACGGGTGCCTAAATCGACCAGTTAAACGAGACACCCCTTTATGTTCGTGAACGATTCACATCGCCTCGCCGGCCGTGATTTCGGGCTCGCACGCGCCATCGTGACGGAAAAGGATAGCACGCAGCGAACACGAACCTTGAAGCGACGGTCGGACGAACTCGAATCGACATGTCACCATCCGAAGACGGCCTGCCGACGGACTACGAGATCGCTCAGGACGTCGACACCGACCACATCACCGAGATCGTCGAACCGCTCGGGCTCGCCGCCGACGACCTCGAACTCCACGGCGACGACACGGCGAAGCTCACCTACGATGCCATCGAGCGACTCCGGGAATCCGATCGCGACGACGGCGACGTGATCCTCGTCACCGGGATGACGCCAACGCCGATGGGCGAGGGGAAGACCGTCACCACCGTGGGACTGAGCCAGGCGTTCAACCAGCTCGGCGAGAACGCGCTGGCGGCCATCCGCGAGCCCTCGCTCGGCCCGGTCTTCGGCGTGAAGGGCGGCGCGGCCGGCGGCGGCTACTCCCAGGTACTGCCGATGGAGGAGATCAACCTCCACTTCACCGGCGATCTCCACGCGCTCACGTCGGCGCACAACCTCATCTCGACGATGCTCGACAACCACATCAAACAGGGCAACGAACTGGATATCGCCGTCAATCGGGTCCAGTGGCCCCGTGCGATGGACATGAACGACCGCGTGCTCCGCGAGACCGTCGTGGGTCTCGGCGGCGAGGTCACGGGCGTCCCGCGCGAGGACGGGTTCATCCTCACCGCAGCCTCCGAGATGATGGCCGTCCTCTGTCTCGCCGACGACCTCGCCGACCTCAAGGAACGGGTCGGCCGCATCATCGTCGCCTACGACGAGGACGGCGACCCGGTCACCGCCGACGACATCGAAGCCACCGGTGCAGTCACCATCCTGCTGAAGGACGCACTCAAACCTAACATCGTCCAGACTGTCGAGGGAACACCGGCGTTCGTTCACGGCGGCCCGTTCGCCAACATCGCCCACGGAACGAACTCGCTGATCGCCGACGATGCCGCCCGAAAGCTCTCGGACTATCTGATCACCGAAGCGGGCTTCGGATCGGATCTCGGTGCCGAGAAGTTCATGGACGTCGTCTGCCGTCTGGGCGACATGGAACCGGCAGCGGTCACGGTGGTAGCCTCCATCCGCGCGCTCAAATACCACGGCAAGGACATGTGGCCCGCCGATCTCGACGCGCTCGACGACCCCGACCCCGAAGCGGTCGAGGGCGGACTCGAGAACCTCGACGCCCACGTCGAGAACCTCCGCGGGTTCGGCGTCCCGGTCGTCGTGGCGCTCAACCGCTTCCCCGGCGACACCGACGAGGAAGTCGACGTCGTACTGGATCACTGCCGGGAGGAGCTCGGGATCGAGGCCGCCGAATCGACGGTGTTCGAGGAGGGCGGCGTGGGAGGAACCGACCTCGCCGAGAAGCTCGTGACCGCCATCGAAACGAACGACGAGACGTTCGACTATCTCTACGAGGCCGACGCCCCAATACCGGAGAAGATCGAGACGATCGCCACCGAGATCTACGGCGCGGAGTCGGTGTCCTTCCAGAGCGGTGCCCGCGACGACATCGAGCGAATGAACGATCTCGGCTTCGACGACGTCCCGATCGTGATCTCGAAGACGTTCCACTCGCTCAGCGACGATGCCGAGAAGAAGGGCGTCCCGACCGGCTGGGAACTCGAAATCCAGGAGATTTACCCCTCCGCCGGCGCGGGCTTTCTCGTCGCCCTCACCAGCGACGTGCTGACGCTGCCGGGGCTCCCGTCCGACCCCGCCGCTGCCGACATGGATATCGATCCCGACGGGACGGTCTCCGGACTGTTCTGAAGGGATGGGGCGATCGCGTCACTCGTCGAGAACGCCGTAGCGCCACGACTCGGTGTCCTCGGTTCGGTTGAAGGTGTAGACGTGTAGTCCCCGAATATCGTAGTCGGGATCGTCGGCGTACGGTGCGAGCCCCTCGACGAGCTCGTCGGGCGTGTATCTGCCGCGCGAGCCGACGAGTTCGCGGACGAACCCCACCACTCCCGTGGTCTTCTTGAGGAATTTCACCGAGTCGCCGACGCCGACCTTCCGCGAGATGCTCAACAGTTTGTCGTACTTCATCACGCCCGGGATCCCGACCTCGACCGGGAGTTCGACGCCTCTGTCCCTGACGTCCTCGACCCACTCGACGACGGCCTCGGGATCGTAACAGAGCTGGGTTACGATGTAGGTGGCGTAGGGCGCTTTCTGCGCCATCGCGTCGGCGAGCGTGTCGTCGTCGAGGAACTCGTGGCCCTCCGGGTAGCCCGTGATACCGATCTCCTCGAACTCGTGATCGAGCCCCTCGAGCGCGTCGAGAAGGGCGTACGCCGAATCGAACTCGCCGATCGGCTCCTCGCGATCGCCGCCGGGAACGAAGATATCAGTGACGCCAGCGTCGGCGAGCCGCCGAGCGATCTCGTCCAGATGGTCGACATCGCGGACGTAGCGCGCGGCGATGTGTGGGCTGACGTCGAACCCACGGGCGGCGGCTTTCTCGGCCCACTCGACGGTCGCGTCGAGCCCCAGCTGTGGCGAGGTCGTGATGGCGATCGTCGCGTCCGCGGGGAGTTCATCCATTTCGTCCGCGAAACTGTCGAACGGCATCAGCTCGAATCGCGGATCGTCGAGGAGTCGTGCGACGCCGTCGTCCGCCGCCGACTGGCGCGTTACGGACATGGCTCGTCCGTGCCTCCCGAAACCACGGAGTGCATTTCGGACGCGTCTCGCTCCGCCTCGAACGCGAACATGTGTGAGAGTAGCAGTATCGCACGTTTAGCTCTTGGCCGGCACAACCGAACCGGTATAAGTCGGGGTCGGCAGCCGAATGCACGGTTCGTGTCGAACGCCGAAATCGATCGTCGATCGGACGTCCGGGGATAAACGGGAGCAGCAGTGAGGGCGAAGAATGAATAGCCACGGCCGAGATCAGAATGGCAGCCATGAGTCATGCCAACGGGCTGCCCGACGCGGCCGGAACCGTCGTCATCGGCGCGGGCATCGTCGGCTGTAGCACGGCCTACCACCTCGCCGAGCTGGGTCGGGAGGACGTTCTGGTTCTCGATCGGGGCCCGCTGCCGACCACCGGCGGCTCCTCGACACACGCGCCGGGGATCATGTTCCAGACCGACGAGCCGAAGGTGCTCTCGAAGTTCGCCACCTACAGCCGAAAACTGTACTCCAGTCTGGAGCGCGACGACGGCGAGCCGATCTACAACGAGACGGGCGGCATCGAGGTCGCGCGCAGCGACGAGCGGATGGACTACCTCCAACGACGGGTCGAGTGGGCGAAATCGTGGGGCGTGCCCGATCCACAGCTCCTGAGTCCGGAGGAAGTCGCCGAAAAGCTCCCGCTTGTGGACCCCGACGCCATCCAGGGTGGCTACTACTCGCCGACGGACGGGCAGGCATCGGGCGTCCGTGCGTGTGCGGCGCTGGCCGTCGAGGCGGAGGCAATGGGTGCGGAGTTCGTCGGTCACACGAAAGTCGAGGACATCGAGGCCGACAGCGACGGAGTGCAGGAAGTCGTCACTGAGAACGGTCGCGTCGAGTGTGACGAGGTCGTGGTGGCGACCAACATCTGGGCGCGCCAGCTGAGCGAGAAACTCGACGTCCATCTCCCGGTCGCACCGGTCGAACACCAGTACACGATGACCGAGCCACTCGCCGAACTCGACGGGCGAGAACAGGACGTCACCGACGATCCGGTCTACGAGAACTACCGATCGGTCTCCGGCGACAAGAGCGAAGTGCTCCTCCAGGACCCCGACCGGCCGATACTGCGGGATCAGGACAACGCGATGTACTTCCGCACGCACGGGAATCGGTACGGGATCGGCTCGTACAACCACGAGCCGGTCGTGCCCGACCCCGAAGAGCTCGATGGCAACGAGGACGGCGGCAATCAGGCGTCGATCCACGAGTTCACCGAAGAGTTCTTCGAGAACGCCACCCACCCCGATCGCCAGGAGAAGGCTCCTCGAACCGCGAGCGACGAGCTCCTGCCGGCGACGGATGGGAAACATCTCGACTACAAGTACAACGGGATGTATTCGGCGTCGCCGAACGGAATGCCGACGATGGGGCCAGTCCAGGAGTGTCCAGGACTCTGGACCGGGCTCACGACGTGGATCACCCACGCCGGCGGGGCCGGCAAGGCGCTCGCCGAGTGGATGGAACACGGAGTACCGCGACTGCCCGACGGCCCGATCGACCTCCGAAACTGCGACGTCAACCGGTTCGCACCCCACGCCGGGAGCTGGGACTTCGCACGCGATCTCGCCGACGAGGAGTATCGCAATCTATACAGCATCGTCCATCCGAAGTGGGTCCGCACCGAGTACCAGCGCGACATCCGGCGCACGCCGATCTATCACAGCCATCGGGAACTGGACGCCGAGCTGTGGGCCGAGGCCGGCTGGGAGGCCCCACACTGGTTCGAGTCCAACGAGGATCTCCTGGAGAGCTACGGCGAGCAAATCCCGGACCGGGAGGGCTGGGAGGGCAAGTTCTGGTCGCCGCTCGAAGGCGCGGAGTCGCTCCACGTCCGCGAGGCCGTCGGGCTCCACGACATGACCTCGTTCAACAAGATGGAGCTCGTCGGTCCGCAGGTCGACGAGTTCCTCCAAAACCTCTGTACGAACGACATGGATCTCGACGTTGGACAAATCCGCTACACGCTCATGTGTAACGAGGCCGGCGGCGTCCGCGCGGACATCACCGTGACTCGCGTCGACGAGGACCGATATCTGCTGCTCACGACCGGTCGCGAGGTCGGCCAGAACCACCTCGCGTGGGTTCGCGAGCAGGCCCCCGAGAGCGTGGTCGTCAACGACGTCACTTCCAGCCTGGCGGCGATGGTCTGTACGGGTCCCGACGCCCGAAAGACCCTCTCGAAGGTGATCGACGCCGACCTTTCGGACGAAAGCTTTCCGTTCTACACGAGCCAGCAGACGTTCGTGGAGAACGTCCCCGTGACCGCGCTCAGACTCTCCTATGCCGGCGAGCTCGGCTGGGAGCTCTACACGCCCTCGGAGTACGGCGAGCGGCTCTGGGAACACGTCATGGAGGCGGGTGCGGAGTACGACATCCGCCCCTACGGCAACGGCGCGCTCGACTCGCTCCGCATCGAGAAGGGGCTCAGACTCTGGGGCGAGGATCTCCACACCGAACACGACCCCTACGAGGCGGGGCTGGGCTGGGCCGTCGATCTCGACACGGAGTTCGTCGGCAAGGAGGCGGTCGCGGCGGCCGCCGAGGGCGACGTCGATCGGAGAGTGGCCTGTCTCACGCTCGACGACCCCGAGCAGGTCGTGCTCGCCGACCGGCCCATCCTCGTGCCCGACGGTGACGAAGTGCTCGGCTACGTCCACGCCGCCGAATACGGCTACACCGTCGGTGCCTGCGTCGTCTACACCTACCTCCCGCCCGAATTCGCCGAGCCGGGAACCGAGGTCGACGTGCTCTACGAGGGCGAGCGCTACGGGGCGACGGTGCGCGACGAACCACTGTTGTAGCCACGTTTGTCGATTACCCGACGATTCGTCGCCGCACACCAGCGGACTACTAAACGGCTGTGGTAGTCCACCCCGTGTTTTAAACCCACGACGGCGGAAGCCACACGGCATGAGCACAGGGACCACACCGCCGGAGAGCGCGGGGACCGTCGTCGTCGGCGCGGGCTGTGTCGGCTGTTCGGCGGCCTACCACCTCGCCGAGCAGGGTCGCGAGGACGTCGTCGTGCTGGATCGGGGACCGCTGTTCGAGACGGGCGGCTCGACCTCGCACGCGCCCGGGCTCGTCTATCAGACCAACGGCGGCAAGCTGATGACGGAACTGGCCGCGTACACGCGCGACCTCTACTACGACCTCGACAGCTACCGGATGTCGGGCGGCATCGAGGTCGCCTACACCGAGGACCGTTGGAAGTTCCTCAAGCGAAAGCGCGAGTGGGGCCAGTCCTACGGACTGGACGGTGGCGAACTGCTCTCGCCCGCGGAGGTCGAAGAGCGCGTCCCGCAGATCGATTCGACCGTGATCCACGGTGGCTACTACCTCCCGACCGACGGCAAGGCCCACGCGGTCGACGCCTCGCGGAAGATGGCCGAGCGCGCCCAGGAGGTCGGCCACGAGTTCTACGGCGACACGCTCGTCACGGACGTCGAGACAGGTGACGGGGCGGTCCAGGCGGTCGTCACCGAGAACGGCCGCATCGCATGCGACGAACTGCTCGTGGCGACGAACATCTGGGGCCCGCTCTTTGGGGACATGGTCGACACCGACATCCCGCTGGTGCCGTGCTCGCACCAGTACCTCGTGAGCGAACCGCTCGACGAACTGGCGGGAGCCGAGCGCGAGATCGAACAGCCGCTCCTCCGTCATCAGGACTACTCGGAGTATTTCCGCCAGCACGGCGATTCCTATGGGGTGGGATCGTACAACCACGAACCGCTGCTCGTCGATCCCGAGGACATCTACGGACCCGCAAAACTCGACGACCTCGGACTGGAGTACCCCTCGCTCCGGGAGTTCGCCGCCGAGCATTTCTACGAGAACACCCATCCCGACCACGACGAGAGCGCGTACGACGCCGCGCGCGAACTGGTCCCGGCGTTCGATGGTGTCGAGTGGGAGACCGAGATGAACGGGATGTTCTGCTTCACTCCCGACGGAATGCCGATTTTGGGGCCGGACGAGGACACCGAGGGACTGTGGTGGTCGCTCGCCATCTGGGTCACCCAGTCGGGCGGCGTGGGCAGCGTCGTCGCCGAGTGGATGGAGAACGGAGTTCCGCGCCTCGACGGTGAACGTGTCAACGCCGAGCCCGCCCACATCAGTCGATTCCAGCCCCATTCGGGGAGTCGAGAGTTCACCTACGGGCGGGGTGCCCAGCAGTATCAGGAGGTCTACCAGCTGATCCACCCGCGCGAACAGCCCGAAGACCAGCGCGCGCTCCGCCGAAGCCCGTTTTACGACCGACAGGACGACCTCGGCGCGGAGTTCTACGACACCAACGGCTGGGAGGTGCCCCAGTGGTACGAGACGAACCAGTCCCTCCTGAGCGAGTACGAGGTGCCCGACAGACCGGACTGGCTCGCGCGCAACTGGTCGAAGGCACAGGGCGTCGAACACCAGGCCGTCCGCGACCGGGTGGCGATGTTCGATATGACGACGTTCACCGGCATCGAGATCGCCGGCGAGGGAACGATGGAGTTCCTCCAGCGGTTGCTGACCAACGACATGGACTGTTCGGTCGGGCGGATGCGGTACGCGGCGATGCTGAACGAGGATGGGGGCATCCTCGCGGATCTGACCGTCGCACGGCTCGACGAAGATCGATATCTGCTGACGACGGGCGGCGGCAACTCCGCGACGCTCCACTCGCGCTGGATCCGCGAGCACGCACCCGACTCGCTCTCGATCACGGTCCACGATTCGAGCCGTTCCGGGGTGGGCGTCTGGGGGCCGGAAGCACGGGAGCTGCTCGGACCGCTCGTCGAGGCGGACCTCTCGGACGACGAATTCCCGTTCTACGCGGTGCGCGAGACCTATCTGGAGAGCCTGCCGGTGACGATGCTCCGGCTCTCCTACGCCGGCGAACTCGGCTGGGAGATCTACACACCCACCGAGTACGGCGCGCAGCTCTGGGACACCCTCTGGGAAGCGGGCCAGGAGCACGGAATCGTGCCGATGGGCTGGGAGGCGCTCGCCTCGGCGAGTCTGGAGAAGGGGTATCGGCTCTGGGGAACAGACATCACGCCCGAATACACGCCCGACGAGGCGGGGATCGGCTTCGCGGTCGACACCGATACCGAGTTCGTCGGGAAGGACGCGCTGCTCGCGGCGCGCGAGGCGGGCGTCGACCGAAAGCTTACTCCGCTCACGCTCGATGGATCGGGAATGATCGTTGATTCGGGTCATCCGATCCTCGATGGCGAGGACGTGATCGGCTACGGCTGTCGCGCCGGCTACGGCTACAGCATCGACGCAGGCATCGTCTACTCGTATCTGCCGACCGAGTACACCGACGCCGGCACGGCACTCGACGTACGCTACGAGGGCGAGCGCTACGCGGCGACGGTACGCGACGAGCCGCTGTTCGACCCCGAAATGGAACGGATGCGCGGGTAGTTCGATGAGCGAGTCAGTCACCTACGACGACATCGAGGCGGCCCGCGAGCGCCTCGACGACGAGTCGGTCGTCAAACGAACCCCCGTCGAGCGGAGCACGTCGCTCGGCGAACTGACCGACAGCGAGGTCCACCTGAAGATGGAACACCTCCAGTGGACCGGCTCGTTCAAGACGCGGGGTGCGTACAACAAGATCGCACAGCTCGTCGAGGACGGGGGGACCGATCGCGTGGTCGCCGCGAGCGCCGGCAACCACGCCCAGGGGGTCGCGCTCGCGGCGACGACACTCGGCATCGATGCCACGATCGTGATGCCGAAGGCCGCCCCGCAGGCGAAAGTCGACGCGACGCGTGGCTACGGCGCGCGGGTCGAACTCGTCGGTCAGGACTTCCAGGCGGCGATGGATCACGCTCAGGGGCTCGTCGACGACGAGGCGACCGCGTTCGTCCACGCCTACGACGACCCCGCGATCGTCGCCGGACAGGGCACGCTCGGAATCGAGATGTACGAGGACTGCAACGTCGACACCGTCATCGTGCCGATCGGCGGCGGCGGGCTGATCTCGGGCATCGCGACAGCGATGAACGAGCTCTCGCCGGGGACGCGCGTCGTCGGCGTGCAAGCCGAAGGGGCTGCCACAGTACCGGACAGCCTCGACAAGGGGATTCCAGTCACGCTCGATTCGGTGAACACCATCGCCGACGGGATCGCCACCGGTGGGATCTCGGAGCTCACCCTCTCGCTCATCGAGGAACACGTCGACGAGATCGTCACCGTGACCGACGGCGAGATCGCCCGCGCGGTCCTCCTGCTCATGGAGCGCGCAAAACAGGTCGTCGAAGGGGCCGGCGCGGCGTCGGTCGCGGCCCTCCTGAGCGACGAGCTCGACGTCGAGGGTGAGACGGTGTTCGCGCTGCTGTGCGGTGGGAATCTCGACATGACGATGTTGCGCACGGTGTTGATCCACGCGCTCACCGACCGCGAGCAGATCCTCCGCCTGCGCGTGCGCATCACCGACCGTCCCGGCGAGATGGGCACGGTGTCGAGCATCATCGCCGACCACGGCGCGAACATTCGCAGCGTACGCCACGACCGCTCGGTGCCGGAACTCGACGTCGGTGAGGCCTACCTCGTCTTCGAGATCGAGACCAGCGGCACCGGCCACGCACGCACCGTCATCCGATCGATCCGCGATCGCGGCTACGAGGTCAGCCACGAGAACGCCTGATCGCGGCGATCGGTGACGCATCCGGTAGCGGCGTCCGGTGATCGAGATCGCCCACTGATCGCCACGTGAAATCGACGATCGACGAAAACGGAGTCGACGGAATCATATATCTCGTGGCCGCTTACCGTACGCATGAACGTCGGTATCGACGCGGTCGCCATCCACGCCGGAAAGCTCAGGCTCGACCTCGCGGAGACGCTCGCCCCCGCGCTGGACGAGGAGCCCGAGAAGTTCACGAAGGGGCTCGGCCTCCACGCGAGTTCGTTCCCCGACGTCGAGGAGGACATCGTGACGATGGGCGCGAACGCCGCACACAAACTGATGGAGCGCAAGGGGCTGACGCCCGACGACATCGGGCGGATCGACGTCGCCACCGAGAGCGCCTTCGACAACGCCAAACCCGTCTCGACGTATGTCGCTGGCTGTCTCGAACAGGTCTACGGCGAGGACTTCCACCACGCGAACAAGGGCGAGCGCAAGTTCGCCTGCATCGCGGGCACGCAGAGCCTCGACGACGCCTACAACTGGATCCGTGCCGGGCGCAATCGCGGCCGAGCGGCGCTCGTGATCGCCACCGACACCGCCCTCTACGCGCGCGGCGACGCCGGCGAGGCCACTCAGGGCGCGGGCGCGGTGGCGATGCTCATCGCCGAGGATCCCGATCTCGTCGAAATGAGTGTCGAGCAGGGGTTCGGCAGCGCCGACGAGACCGACTTCCTCAAGCCGAACCAGCAGTTCCCGAGCGTCGACGGCCAGCGCTCGGTTCAGGTCTATCTCGCGCGGATGCGCGAAGCCCTGGAGGACTACGAGAGCGTCGCCGAGGAGACCCATCCCGACCAGTTCGAGTACATCCCGTTCCACACGCCGTTCCCCGGCATGGTCAGGAAGGCCGCGCTGCTCGGCTACCGCCACATGATCCGTAACACCGAGATCGAGGCCGACCTCACCGCGGCGATCGGCGAACAGCCCCGACCCGACGGGTTCGACGACGAGTCACAGTACCGCGACGCCGTCCGCGACTACATGGACGCGCTGAAGGAAACCGACGCGTACGCGGCGTGGTACGACGACACGATCGAGCCGACGCTCGACATCGCCCGTCACGTCGGCAACTGGTACACCGGCTCGGTCCACGTCGCCCGCGCGAGCGCGCTCCGCAGCGCCCGCGAGGCAGGCATCGACATGACCGGCAAGTCGCTGCTGCTTGGCTCCTACGGCAGCGGCGCACAGGCCGAGATCCACGTCGAAACGGTTCAAGAGGAGTGGACCGAGGAGATCGACGCGCTCGACATCGACGAGCAGCTGGCCGCACGCCGCGACATCTCGTTCGCGGAGTACGAGGAGATCCACGACGTCCACAACCACGACAAGGAGATCGACATCGACGCGTTCACCACCCCAAGCGAGGAGTTCGTCCGCGACGGCTCCGGTCCGATGGACGAGCGGACCTACCGCTACGTCGAGTAGTTACGGAAGCTCACCCATCGTTTCGAGCATCGCCTCCAGTTCACCGGCGGCGACCGCCAGCGAGAAGCCGTCGGCACGGGCGAGCGTCGGCGCGTGCTCCCAGAGATCGTCGCGATCGAGCCCGTGGAGAACGACCGCGCTCGGCGTCGGCGTCACCACCCGCAGCGCGACCAGCGCGCCCTCGCCGTGGGTGACACCCGTAAACACGAGCGCGCGATTCGTGCTCTGGCCGTAGAGGCGATAGAACTCCTCGGAGGAGAGCCGCGTGATCGCCTCGATGGAGTTGATGACGGTGTGGCCGGCGACGCTTTGCTGGGTGCCCCCAACGACCTCTGTCGCGCCGATGGCGTCGTAGAACTCCCCGGTGTCGATTGCCGTGGGATACTCCCGGAGGTCGCGGACGATGTCGCCCTCGAAGCCCGCCGAGAGGACCCGGGCGTACTGGCGCAGGTGTTCGCCGCCGCGTGCCTCGTCGATGTCGAGCAGCGCCTCGATGACGCGACGGACGATCGCGATGCCGGGGCTCTCGCGTCGCCCGCTCTCGTAATCCGATACGACGGACGCCGAGACGTCGAGCTCGTCGGCGAGCCTCGTCTGGGCGACGTCGAAATCCGTTCGCCATTTCCGGATCGTCGCGCCGGGGTCGTCGCTCAGGACGACATCGCCGGCGATCTTCCCGGCGAGATCCCGCCGCGTGCGCTCGGTCATGGCCGTGTCTCGCCCGTTTGGCGCAAAAGCCTGCTGGCATCGCCGCAAGGGCTATTCGCGACTGTGCCGAACCCCGTGCATCGACGACCAGTTCTACGAACTGTCGGACGAGTTCGTGTTCTCGAACGATCGAGGTCTCGTCAAGACGTTCGTCGATCTCGGCGGGAGCGAGGTCGCACGCGGCTCGACGGAGCAGGTCCACATCAACAGCGGCGTCGATCCCACGAGAGGGACGGAGTCGAACACCGTTGAGCGGATCTTTCCCGTGGCGCAGTCGGGCTGGCAGCTACTGTTGCTCCTGACAAGTGTGTTCGTTCTCGCGTGCGGTTGTGGGAGACGCGCTAGACGGATCGGTCATTCGATCGGGTGTAGACCACTACGATGGACAACGGAGAACTGAATGGATCGGTCGATGCAATGATGGAATATTAACCGTATAGTGTTCAAAAAGCATATGTGCGGTCATCTCAGCAGTTGCAATCGTGCACCGACCATCATTCAGGCGAATACTGCTTATAACATTGATCGGGGTTTCGGTTGTATCTTCTGTCGCCATCGCACAGGAGAGCGTCGAGATCGCTGGACAAGTCGAAGTTTCGGACGAGGAAGAGGGGCCGCAGAATCTGGCGTGGGATGGTGATTCGATATGGTATTCGAATCGGAATACGGAAACGATATACCAGGTTGATCCGACCTCCGGTGAGATAACGCAGTCGATAGGGACCGGATTGGACTCACCAACTGGTATCGAGGCAACAAATAATGGTCTGTGGGTCGTTACTGATTCATACAACGAAAAGAACTATATACACAAACTGAACCCAAACACTGGTGAGGAGATATCGAAGATCCCGGCGCCAGGAAGTTCCCGTGGGGGATTAGCTTACGATGGACAAAATCTCTGGACCATCGCAGAGGGTGAATCAGGGACAGGAATTTACAAAATCGACCCACAATCCGGTGAAGTAGTCAAATCACTCGAAACAAGACGGGTCAGTCCAACAAGTGGCTTAGCTTGGGGTAAAGGGTTTCTTTGGGTATCTGGCAGCGAATACATAGCGCAGATCGATCCATCGACCCCGTCTGGCGAACCCGTTCAGGAGTTCGAATCCCCGTATTTCGTGCCGACCGGAGTGGCATGGGACGGAGGATATCTATGGGAAACTGAAACGGCGAACAACACAATCACTCGGGTTAATGTCGGACAGGTCAGTCAGACGAATTCGCCGCCGAACGCATCGTTCGAATACTCCCCGAACCAGCCCACAACTGGAAATCGAATCAGTTTCGATGGAGCGTCATCGACGGATTCCGATGGTGTCATCGAGAAATATCAGTGGGATTTCGACGGCGACGGGATTTCTGACGCACAAGGAGAACAGGCTACGTACACGTACGAGTCGCCCGGTAACTATGCTGTGAATCTGACCGTTGTGGACGACAAAGAAGTGACTGGTTCCACCACGAAGCAGATCAGCGTAGGTGAAGCAAATGCTGGCCAGTCGAGTGCTGGTTCCGTTGGAACGGACCCAACCGATACGGAGGAACAGTCGACCCCGACCGCAACGCATACGGCTCAACCAGCAGGGGAATCAACTGACCAGCCATCGGATCCGAGCCAAGAGAACAGCGGCGTGGAGGAAGAGACAGTCGGGAACAGTATGAATAGTACTCAACAGGAGCGCGGCTTCCTCACCAACAGTGATTCGAGTTTACTGAATTTCCTCGGTGATCCGATCGTCCTGACTGTTGGTGGGTTCATCACTTCGGCAATAGGAATCCTGCTCCAGTTGTTCGGAGGACAGTAACGATGGCAAGAGGAAAATACACGAAATGGAGCTCCTTGTTGGGAGTGCCGTTCTTGTTGATCGGAGTGTATCTGTACCTGTTCGGCGGTTCGTTTCCCGAAGAACTGTCGTATCCGTTCATACTGTTCGGTGTCTTCATCTCACTGATCGGACTCTACGTGTATCTCCGCGCTGCACCAGAAGCACCCAATCTCAGAGAAGGTGAAGAGATCGTCGCAACTCAGCATCCCGTGCAACGGGTAGCTATCGTCGAGGTTCTCTTCGGTGGTCTCGTGCTCGGTATCGGGATCTACTGGCTTCTCTTCACCTTTCGTCCATACGTATATCCAACGGTGGCGTTCGTTCTGGGGCTGTACCTGTTTTCGAGCGGTCTCTACACGTATTGGGCCAACTCGCTCACGACGTACTACGTTACCAATCAGCGAGTGATTAGCGAATACCGGTTCTTGTCGTTGGCCAAACGCGAAATCTCCCTGAACAAGGTGCGAGGAGTCGAAGAACGGAGATCAGTCGTCGAAACGCTCGTCGGACTGGGGAACGTCCACATCGCCAGCGGCGGTGGCAAATCACTAGAGATCGAGATGAAAAACATGAAAAATTCGAGCGATTTCGTGGATGATCTGCGGCGAATGATCTAACTCGGTTCGAATATCGCTCGTCGCCACCGAGAGAATTAACTGCCGAAACGGATCATGGTATATTCAGCCCGAAATTCCACACTATCGAATAGAGATACCATGACCTCCGAGGTTTTGACGGAACACATACGTTCTCGGTGGGCGAACCGCGCTCATGGAAACGAGACCGTACGATCCGGAAACGGATTCTGGAGGGTTGTGGGAGCTCAAAGAACGGTTCGAACACGAGCTGGGGGCGCTCGGCGGCGATGAGAAGGCCGATAGTTACGATGGGAAGCTCACTGACGACTACCGCGAGCGCTATCTCGACTGGGTCGCGCGGTGTGTCGAACGCGATCCGGATAGCGTCACGGTCGCGGCTGATGGGAACGATCTCGCGGGCTACGTCTTCGTCCTCCCCGAGGAGCTGGCGATGATCTGGGACGCGGCAGTGTTGAACGAACTCTACGTGCACGAGTCATCCCGCGGGACCGATCTCGCCGACGAGCTCATGGCGGCGGCCTACGACTGCGCCCGTGACCAGGAGCTTCCGCTCGATCGCATCATGCTCGACGTCGATCGCGAGAACGGTCCCGCCAGCGGGCTCTACGCCCGTCACGGCTTCGAGTCGTGGGGCGAACTGCGCGCTCGCGATCTCTGAACGGCGACGAGCACGGCACCACCGAGCGGGCCGAAGACGAGCGGATAGCCGACCCCCGCCACGAGCGCGGGCGTGAGATTCGGACCGACGGCCGCGATGAGCACCGTGACCTGCGTGAGGAAGACACCGACGAACGCGAGCGCGAAGTAGCCCGGCAGGATCGTCCCCCCCGCGGCCGCGGCGATCGAAACACGCCTCGCACCGGCGCGGTGGGCGGCGAGCGCGCCAGCGACGAGCAGGAGTAGCGGCGGAAGGGCGAAGAGCAGCGTGCGCCAGCCGCCGGCGCTCACCTCGACGACGTCCGTCGAGAGATCCATCGCGCTGCTCGTGACCGAGACGTCGACGAAGTGTGCGCCGTAGAAGAACCAGCCCGTGACCTTCCAGGGTGCGACGCCGCTCCCCCCGAGCAGCGAGAGCGTCGCGTCGACGTTCATTCGCGAGAGCTCGGAGCGGACGCGCGAAACCGTCAGCAGATAGGTGAGGAGATAGCCGAGCAGGTAGGCCGCAGCGCCGGTGAGCGCGCCCGCCCTGAACGGGAGCCGGGCGATCAGTCGACCGCTCGCGCCGGTCATCGTCCACCTCTCGAAGCCCCGTCGAAAGTAGCTTCCGGCGGGTCGAACGGGCGCTTTATCCCGTCGCGTTCAGGTACTCGTCCTGGGTGATGGTGTAGCGATACTCGTCGGCGACGCCCTCGTCGTATGGAAGCCAATTTCTGAGCAGCCCCTCACGACGACCGCCGTGAGCCTCGACGTAGTTCTCGACCGCGTGCCGTGATTTCGCGTTGTCCGCGTGGTGGGTGACGGCGACGACCTCCAGGTCCAGTCGGTCGAAGGCGAGTTCGATGAGCGCCGCGGCGCGCTCGCCGGAGTAGCCACGACCCCAGAAACGCTTGCGGAGCCACGTACCGAGCGTTCCCGTACGCCGATCCCAGTCGATCGTGAGCCCGCCAGCGCCGGCGAACGCACCGGCACCGTCCTCGCCCTCGCGCGGACGAATGGCGTAGGTCACGGCCTCGCCCTCGTCCCACTGTTTCTCGCAGCGATCGACGAACTCCCTCGATTCGCCGACCGTCTCGTGGGGATCCCACGGCATATATTCGGTGACTTCAGCCATCGCCTCCTCGCCATCGGCGTCAGAACAGATCTCATAGAACTCGAACAGATCGAGATTCTCGTGCGAGAGCCGTTCGAGAACCAATCTATCGGTCTCGATGCGTTCGGGGAACACGTGCTGAGGTCCCACGGTGGTGTCAAAAACGTTCGGCCGTGCTCCGGAATCACTAAACGCGGCTCGTCCGTAGCGCCGGCAATGGATTGGACCGAGAAGTATCGTCCGTCGACGCTCTCCGAGGTCCGGGGTAACAACAAGGCTCGCGACGCGCTCGCCGAGTGGGCCGAGACGTGGGACGAGCATCGGGAGGCGGTCGTCCTCCACGGCGCGCCCGGCGTCGGCAAGACCTCGGCAGCGCACGCGCTCGCGGCCGACATGGACTGGCCGACGATCGAACTCAACGCCTCGAACCAGCGCACCAAATCCGTCGTCGAGCGCGTGGCGGGCGAGGCCGCGAAGTCGGGGACGCTGACGGGCGGGAGCGCCGGCCGGCGGCTCGTGATCATGGACGAGGCCGACAACCTCCACGGAAACGTCGATCGCGGCGGCTCGCGGGCCATCACGGGGCTGGTGAAGGAGGCCAGCCAGCCGATGGTTCTGATCGCCAACGAGTTCTACGACATGTCGAAGAGCCTCCGGAACGCCTGCGAGACGATCGAGTTCCGCGACGTCTCCGCGCGCTCGATCCTCCCCGTGCTCCGGGACATCTGCCGGCGCGAGGAAGTGGAATACGACGACGAGGCACTCGACGCCATCGCCGAGCGCAACAGCGGCGACCTGCGGGGGGCGGTCAACGACCTCCAGGCGCTCGCCGAGAGCACCGAGAGGCTCACCGCCGACGACGTGGTGACGAGCGATCGCGACAAAACCACCGGCATCTTCGACTTTCTGGACGCGCTCATCAAGGAAGAGGACGCCGAGGGCGCGCTCCGATCGTCCTACGACGTCGACGAGACGCCCGACGATCTCATCAACTGGATCGAGGACAACGTCCCCAAGGACTACGCGGGGGCGGAGCTCGCCGACGCCTTCGACAACCTGGCGAACGCCGATCGCTGGCTCGGGCGCGTGCGAGCCACGCAGAACTACTCGTACTGGCGATACGCGGGTGACGCGATGACCGCCGGCGTCGCCGCCTCGCGCCGGGAGTCGAAGGGTGGCTGGACGCGCTACGGCCCACCGAGCTACTGGTCGAAGCTCGGGCGCTCGCGGGCCACTCGCGACAAACGCGACTACATCGCCAGGCAGATCGCCACGGCGAGCGGCACGAGCATGGCGAGCGCTCGTCGCGAGATCATGCCGTTTCTCGCGACGATGACTCACCACTGCACGAACCGCGACCTCACGGTGTCGATGGCCGCCCGCTACGACATGGACGCCGAACACGTCGCCTTCGTCACCGGCAGCGGCGAGGACACCAACAAGGTCCAGTCGATCGTCGAGGACGCCACGAAACGCAGCGAGGAGGCCGCGGTCGCGGGCTCGGAAGGTGCGTTCGAGGGTGCGACGCGAACCACGAGCGACGGGTCGGACGACCCCGACGAATCGGGCGAAAGTGACGCGACGGACGAAGAGAGCGCAGCTGGCGACGACGACAATACGGCCGACGAGGAGAGTGCGGACGATACCGAGGAGTCCGACGACTCACAGTCCGGTCTCGGCGATTTCTCCTGAGTTCGGAACGAGAAGGGTTTGGCGAAGAACGACTGTCCGGAGTCAATACGCGGATATTTCGATCTCGGTGGGAGCAGCTGACGACACGGCAACTGGACTGACAGTACGAAACGAACGTCGTCAGTCGGCGGTCGTCGCGGCGGTGGTATCGCTGCTCGCTGGGGCCTCGTCGGGCGATTCGTAGGCCCAGACGGTGGTCGCCACGAGCGCGGCGAAGATGACGAGCGCGGCGGCGTGGTGGGTCACCTGGACGAGCGCCGTGTAGGTCGTGACGGTCGCCCCGCCGAGCAGGATCTGGACGGGGAGGACGACCAGTGCGACCGTGCTGGCAAGGCGGGTTCTGCGGCTCTTGTGACCGCGCCAGGCGGCGTAGGTCGTCCCGAGGATCATGAAGCCGGTGACCATCGCGACGAGTCGGTGGAACCACTCGATGAAGCTCGGCCAGTTCGCCGGGAACAGCCCGAAGACGCCGCCGTTACAGAGCGGCCAGTTGGCCCCGCAGGACAGACCCGCGCCCGCGGCGGCGGTGTACACGCCGAGGAGGATGAGCGCGAACGTCATCCCCGTCGTGACGGCAGCGAGGTGGCGGAATCGAACCATCGCCGAGAGTTAGGGGCGGTGGTACTTACGTCTGTTCGACTCGCCGCGGCCGCGATCGTTTTGGGTCGCTCGCTCGATTGACGACCGTGCACACTGACCCGGAAAAGGTCGCCCGTCTCGACGAGTATCTCGCCGGAACCGACTGCGAGGCGGTCTGGTTCGCCCGTCCGTCGAACTTCGCGTGGCTCACCGGCGCGAGCAACGTCGTCGACCGCGAGGCGCGCGTGGGCGTCGCAGCAGCGGGCTACGACGGCTTCTTCCACGTGCTCACCAGCAACAACGAGGCACCACGGTTCAGAAACGAGGTGCTCGATGACGTCCCCGTCGAGACGTTTCCGTGGTACGAACAGTCACTGGCCGAAGCCATCGCCGAGCGGTCGTCCACCCCGTTCGAAGCCGATTTCGAGGTGCCCGATGCGGAGCGCGTGGCCGCCACACGACTCCGCACGCCGCTCACGGAACCCGATATCGAGCGCTATCGTGCGCTTGGGCACGAGGCCGCGATCGTTCTCGAAGACGTCTGTCGAACCGTCGAGCGATCCGATTCCGAACGATCGGTCGCCGCACGACTCGAAGAGGAACTGTCCACCCGCGGAATCGACACGCCAGTCCTCCTCGTCGGTGGCGAGGAGCGCGCACCGAACTACCGCCATTTCCCGCCGACGGAGGCCGAGATCGGCGGCTACGCACTGGTGTCGATCACCGCACAGCGCGATGGGCTCCACGCGAGCGCGACGCGAACGATCGCCCTCGATCCGCCCGACTGGCTCGCTACACGCCACGAGGCAGCCATGCAGGTCGAGGCGGCTGCGATCGCAGCGACGCAACGACTCGCCGAAGAGGGTGGCACCGCCAGCGACGTCTTTCGGGCGATGCAGGACGCCTACGCGGCCGTCGGCCATCCCGACGAGTGGGCACGCCACCATCAGGGCGGTGCCACCGGTTTTGCGGGTCGGGAGTGGAAGGCGACGCCCGACGGCGATGCAGCGATCGAGGCACCGATGGCGTACGCGTGGAATCCGACGGTGCAGGGCGCGAAAAGCGAGGACACCGTTCTGATCGACGATGGCCTGGAGACGCTGACGGCGACCGGCGACTGGCCGACCCACGAGATCGATGTCGACGACGAGACGATCGTCCGTCACGACCTCGGCCCGTAACGACCGAGTTCGTCAGTCGTCGAATATCGGTTTCGGTTGGTTTTTTAGTGGTGTCGGCCGTGACGGTAGACATGGGACTGGACGAGGACGCACTCGACTATCACCGCGAGGACCCGCCCGGCAAGATCGAGATCTCGACGACCAAACCCACCAGCACCNAGACATGGGACTGGACGAGGACGCACTCGACTATCACCGCGAGGACCCGCCCGGCAAGATCGAGATCTCGACGACCAAACCCACCAGCACCCAGCGCGATCTCTCGCTGGCCTACTCACCTGGTGTCGCCACTCCGTGTAATCACATCCACGACGATCCCGACGACGCCTACACCTACACCGCCAAGGGCAACATGGTCGGTGTCGTCTCGAACGGCTCCGCCGTTCTCGGATTGGGCGATATCGGTGCACAGGCCTCGAAACCAGTGATGGAGGGTAAAGGCGTCCTGTTCAAACGATTCGCCGACATCGACGTCTTCGACATCGAACTCGACGAGGAGGATCCCCAGGAGATCATTCGCACTGTCGAGGCGATGGAACCGACCTTCGGCGGTATCAATCTGGAGGANGTCTTCGACATCGAACTCGACGAGGAGGATCCCCAGGAGATCATTCGCACTGTCGAGGCGATGGAACCGACCTTCGGCGGTATCAATCTGGAGGACATCAAGGCCCCCGAATGTTTCGAGATCGAGGAGCAACTCCGCGAGTCGATGTCGATCCCCGTCTTTCACGACGATCAACATGGGACCGCCATTATCTCCGGGGCCGCCCTGCTCAATGCCAGCGATATCGCCGAGAAAGAATTGGAAGATCTGGAGATCGTCTTCTCGGGTGCCGGTGCGAGCGCGATCGCGACTGCACGCTTCTATCTCTCGCTCGGTGCGCAAAAGGAGAACATCACGATGTGCGACTCCTCGGGCATCATCACCGAAGAGAGAGCTTCCCATGGCGACGTCAACGAATTCAAAACCGAATTCGCTCGCGACGTTCCCGAGGGGAGTCTCGAAGACGCTATCGAGGACGCCGACGTCTTCGTCGGGCTCTCCGTTGGGGGCATCGTCTCCCAGGAGATGGTCCGCTCGATGGCCGACAATCCCATCATCTTCGCGATGGCCAACCCCGATCCCGAAATCAACTACGAGGACGCCAAAGCTGCCCGTGACGACACGGTGATCATGGCCACCGGCCGGTCGGACTACCCCAATATGGTCAACAACGTGCTGGGATTCCCGTTCATCTTCCGGGGTGCGCTCGATGTCCGCGCCAGCGAGATCAACGAACAGATGAAGGTCGCCGCCGCCCGCGCGCTCGCCGAACTCGCCCGCAAGGACGTTCCCGATGCGGTCGTGAAAGCCTACGGCGATCAACCGCTCCAGTACGGCCCCGAGTATATCATCCCCAAACCCGTCGACCCCCGGGTTCTGTTCGAGATCACGCCCGCCGTCGCGCAGGCTGCCGTCGACAGTGGCGCTGCCCGCGCCGATGTCAATATCGACGACTACACCGAGGAACTCGAAGCGCGCCTCGGCAAGTCCCGCGAGATGATGCGTGTCGTCCTCAACAAGGCCAAATCCGAACCCAAGCGACTCGTTCTCGCCGAGGGCGACGACGAGAAGATGATCCGCGCCGCCCACCAGATCGACGATCAGGGTATCGCTCACCCCGTTCTCATCGGCGATCGTGAACGCATCTGGGAGACGATGGACTCGCTCGGGCTCGATTTCGATCCCGAGATCGTCGATCCCGACGAGGCAAACCTCGAACCCTACGCCGATCGGATCCACGAACTACGCCAGCGCAAGGGGATCACCAGAACCGAGGCTGCGGATTTCGCTCGCGAGAAGAACTACCTCGGCAGCGTGATGGTCGAGATGGGCGATGCCGACGCCATGCTCACCGGGCTGATGCACGACTATCCATCCGCGCTCCGTCCACCGCTCCAGATCGTCGGCACTGCTGACGACGCGAACTACGCTGCTGGCGTCTACATGCTCGCGTTCAAAAATCGGGTGATCTTCTGTGCGGATGCGACCGTCAATCAAGATCCCGACACCGACGTCCTCGCCGAGACCGCACAACACACCGCGGAGCTGGCCCGGCGGTTCAACGTCGAGCCACGGGCGGCGCTGCTGTCGTATTCGGACTTCGGCAGCGTCGACAACGAGGGTACCCGCAAACCGCGCGAGGCTGCACAGAAACTTCGTGAAGACTCCAACGTCGAGTTCCCCGTCGACGGCGAGATGCAGGCCGATACCGCCGTCGTCGAGGAGATGCTCGATGGAACCTACGACTTCTCGGAGTTGGACGAACCCGCCAACGTCCTCGTCTTCCCGAACCTCGAGGCGGGCAACATCGGCTACAAACTCCTCCAGCGACTGGGTGGTGCCGAAGCGATCGGACCGATGCTCGTCGGCATGGACAAACCCGTTCACGTCCTCCAGCGAGGCGACGAGGTCAAGGACATCGTCAATCTCGCCAGCGTCGCCGTCGTCGACGCCCAAGAGAACGGTATCGAAAACTGACTCGCCGGTAGCGGTTTTTTCGTCGTCGAAAGGGGTTTTGCAACCGGGTTTAGTCGAGAACGACCAGCACGTCGCCCATATCGACCGATTCGCCCTCGGTCGCGGCGACTTCGACCACCTCGCCGCCATGGGATGCCACGACGTCGTTTTCCATCTTCATCGCTTCGAGCACGCAGAGCACGTCGCCGGCGGCGACCTCGTCGCCCGCGGCGACGTTCACGTCCAGAATCGTCCCCTGCATCTCCGCGGTGACCTGCTCGCCCTCGGCGGTGCTCGCGTTACTGCTCCCGCCGTCGTCGCTCCCGCCGCTCGGGCCGGCGGAGCTGAGCTGTTGGGTGTTGCCGCCGCCCCCACCTGAGCTCGCCTGCACCGGCGGTGCGCCGTGCTCTTCGAGATTGACCTCGAAGCGCTTGTCGTTGACCTCGACGACGAAGTCACGTTTGGTGACCTCCTCGTCGTCGCCGTCGCTCTCGGTCTCGGCCGCGCCCCACTTCTCCTGGGCCTCGTCGATGCGCTCGGGATCGAGCTCCTCGTCGAGATAGTTCGTCGTGTGCTCGCCGGCGGTGAACGCCTCGTCGTCGAGCATCAGCCGATGGAACGGGATGATGGTGGTGATTCCCTCGATGCCGAACTCCGCGAGCGCGCGCCGACTCCGAATGAGACACTCCTCGCGATCCTGGCCCCAGACGATCAGCTTGGCGATCATCGAGTCGTAATCGCCGCCGATGTCGTCGCCCTGTCGGAGCGCGTCGTCGAGGCGAACGCCGATGCCGCCGGGCGGATCGTACGTGTCGAGCGTGCCCGTCGCGGGCGCGAACTCCTCGGCCGCGTTCTCGGCGTTGATGCGGAACTCGATCGCGTGGCCGTCGAGTTCGACGTCGTCCTGAGCGAACGGGAGCTCCGCGCCGGCCGCGACCCGAAGCTGCTGTTTCACGATGTCGATACCCGTCAGCTCCTCGGAGACGGTGTGTTCGACCTGGATTCGCGTGTTGACCTCGAGGAAGTAGAAGTTACTTCCCTCGTCGAGCAGTCCGTCCTCGTTGCGGCCCTCGTCCTCGACGAGGAACTCGAAGGTGCCGGCGTTGTAGTAGTCGGCGGCGTCGGCCCCGCGCCGGGCGGCCTCCTGGATTTCGGCGCGCAGGTCATCCGTGAGCGCGGGACTCGGCCCCTCTTCGATGACCTTCTGCTGGCGGCGCTGGAGCGAGCAGTCCCGTTCACCGATATGGCGGACGTTGCCGTGATGGTCGGCGATGATCTGGACCTCGATGTGGCGCGGTGATTCGAGGAACTTCTCGACGTAGACCGAGGAGTTGTCGAAATACGCCTCGCCCTCGCGCTGGGCGCTCTCGAACTGGTCTTCGATCTCGTCCTCGCTCTCAACGACCTTCAGCCCGCGCCCGCCACCGCCGCCCTCGGCCTTGATCGCGACCGGATAGCCCGCCTCGTCGGCGAACGCCGTTATTTCGTCGGCCGACTCGACCGGGTCCTCGGTGCCCGGCACTGTGGGAACGTCGGCGGCGGCCATCTCCTTTCGCGCGCTCGTCTTCTCGCCGAGTTGCTCCATCGACTCGCTGGCGGGGCCGACCCACGTCATCGCGCTGTCCTCGACGCGGGCGGCGAAGTCGGCGTTCTCGGCGAGGAACCCATATCCTGGGTGGACGGCGTCCGCACCGGCCTTCTCGCCCGCCTCGACGATCGCTTCGCCGTCGAGATAGGAGTCGGCGGCCCGCGCCGGGCCGACGTTGTACGCTTCGTCGGCGTAGCGAACGTGGCCGGCGTTCTTGTCGGCCTCCGAATAGACGGCGACGGTGCCGATGCCGAGTTCCTCACAGGCGCGCATCACGCGCACGGCGATCTCCCCGCGGTTGGCGACGAGGACCTTCTCGAACATTCTATCGACAATACCGGGACTTCCGTGATAAATCTATCCGCATGAACTCACAGCGGTCGGCGATCTTACAGTCTATCAGTTCGGCCGGCCGCGCTCCAGGGATCGGTCGGCGCGCCGAGCGTCACCCGGGCCGAGCGCTCGCCGATCGCTCGGAGCCGACCGGCGAACCGCCAGCGCTCGCCCGCCCACGACGGCGTCTCGTCCTCGTCGGCGAGCGCCGCGCGTTCGCGATCGGCGAGGTGGGCGCTCATCGCTGCGGCGATGGCGGCGGCCTCGTCGTCGTCGGCGTCGTCGGGGATGGCCGCCGCGAGCTCGTCGCGGGACGGGTTCGACGCCATCACAGTGGGATGTTGCCGTGTTTGCGCTCCGGCGTCTGTTTGCGCTTGCTCGACAGCATTTCGAGATCCTCGATCAGCGTCGGGCGCGTTTCCTGGGGTTCGATCACGTCGTCGACGAAGCCGCGCTCGGCGGCCGTGTAGGGGTTGGCGAAGGTGTCGCGATACTCGTCGATCAGCTCGTCACGGCGGGCGTCGGTGTCGTCGGCCGCGGCGAGCTCGTCGTCGTAGAGGACGTTGACCGCGCCTTTCGGTCCCATCACGGCGATTTCGGCGGTCGGCCACGCGTAGTTCACGTCCGCCTCGATGTGTTTCGACGCCATCACGTCGTACGCGCCGCCGTAGGCCTTCCGCGTGATCGTCGTCAGCAGCGGCACCGTCGCCTCGGAGAAGGCGTAGAGGAGTTTCGCGCCGTGTTTGATGATGCCGCCCGACTCCTGTTCTTTGCCGGGCATGAAGCCGGGCACGTCGACGAAGGTGAGGATCGGGATGTTGAACGCGTCACAGAAGCGGACGAACCGCGAGCCCTTGAGCGAGGCGTCGATGTCGAGCGTGCCGGCGTTGAATCGGGGCTGGTTGGCGACCACGCCGACCGATCGGCCGTCGAGGCGTGCAAAGGCCGTCACGAGATTTCTAGCGTAGGACTCGGCGACCGAGAAGAACGACCCCTCGTCGACGATGCGCTCGATGACGTCGGTCATGTCGTAGGGTTTGCGCGGCGAGTCCGGAACGAGATCGAGCAGCTCCTCGTCCTCACGTTCGGGATCGTCCCACGGATCGACGCGCGGCGGGTCCTCGACGTTGTTCTGCGGGAGATAGGAGAGCAGCCGCCTGATGTCGTCGAGCGCCTCCTTCTCGTCGCTCTCGGCGAAGTGCGCGACGCCGCTGTCGGAGGTGTGGGCCGCCGCCCCACCGAGCTCCTCGAAGGAAACCTCCTCACCGGTGACGGTCTCGATGACCGACGGCCCGGTGATCATCATGTGGCTCGTCTCCTCGACCATGAAGATGAAGTCCGTGATCGCGGGTGAGTAGACTGCGCCACCCGCGCAGGGACCCATGATCGCCGATATCTGCGGGACGACGCCCGAGGCCTGTTGGTTCCGGTGGAAGACCTCGGCGTAGCCCGCCAGCGAATCGATCCCCTCCTGGATGCGCGCGCCCGCCGAATCGTTGAGTCCGATGATCGGTGCGCCCACCTCCATCGCCTCGTCCATCACCTTACAGACCTTCTGGGCGAACACTTCGCCCAGCGAGCCGCCGAACACCGTAAAGTCGTGAGCGAAGACGAACACCGTCCGGCCGTCGACCTCGCCGTAGCCCGTGACGACGCCGTCGCCCGGCACTTCCCGCTCGTCCATGTCGAAGTTCGTGCTCCGGTGGGTGCGGAGCTGGTCGAACTCGTGGAACGTGTCCTCGTCGAGGAAGTAGTCGATGCGCTCGCGGGCGGTCAGCTTCCCCTTCTCGTGCTGGGATTCGATACGTTCCTCGCCGCCGCCGAGCTCGGCCGCGCGCTTGCGCTCGCGGAGATCGGCGATGGGGTCGGCGTCGGTATCGTCAGTCATGGGTCGTCTCCACGTGGCCGTGCATACCGGGCGTGGTCGGGCAGCGAAAAAGGGTCTTCCGATGAACGATGATTACCGTAGGGGACCCGGAATGATGTAGTAGCCCGTGTCGGGCGTGGCGAGCAGGTCCCAGAGATTGATCCCGACGACGATGACGACAACCGCGAGGATCACCGTTCGAATGCCCCACAGCCAGATCGGCGCGAGCGAGCCGATGCCCGAGCCGCTCGTGAGTTCGTCGATCGCGTCCCGTCCGAGAACCCAGCCGACGAACAGGACGACGAACAGCACCGCGATCGGCAGCAGCAGCGTGACGCCGATGCCGTCGAACCAGTCGAGCCACGCGGTCTCCCACGCCGAGGGGATCCCGAGGAGGAAGATCGCCGCACCGATCCCCGCCGCCGTCGGCAGCCGCGAGAAGCCGTAGTTGTCGACGAGATAGGCGACGACGGCTTCGAGCAGACTGATCGCCGACGACAGCGCCGCGATCAGGATGACGCCGAAGAAGACGACGCCGACCGCCTGGCCGACGATGTCGCCGCCGGGTAGCTCCGCGAGCGCCGTCGGGATGGCGACGAACACCGCGCCGGGACCGCTCGTGTCGGGCGAAACACCCTGAGCGAACAGCAGCGGAAGAACCACGAGGCCGGCGAGGACGCCGATGACGGTGTTCGAGATGCCGATGGTAACACCGTCGACCGGCAGGCTGTCGTCCTCACCGAGATAGGAGGCGTAGGTAATCATCACGCTGAACCCGACCGACAGCGAGAAAAAGGCCTGGCCGAACGCCGCGGGCAGGACGGAGCCGGCGTTGGCGATGATGGTGTCGAGGTTCGGGTTGAGGAAGAAGGCGTACCCCTCGCTCGCGCCGGGCAGGGTCGCCGCGAAGGCCGCGAGGCCGACGAGCATGACGACGACGGCCGGCACCATCACCTTCGTCGCGAGTTCGATGCCGTCCTCGATGCCGAGCGCGACGATCCCGATGGTGATCAGCATGAAGATCGCGTGCGTCCCCACCGAGGGGAGCCCGACCGAGATCGCGCCGAAGTACGACTCGGGTGCGGCGAGCGCGCCGCCGGTGATGCTCCCACCGATGTACCGGAGCACCCAGCCGCCGATCACGCTGTAGTACGAGAGCGTCCAGAAGGCCGCCACGACGCCGATGGCACCGACGAACCACCAGCCAGGATGGCTGAGTTTTCGGAACGCACCGATGGCGCTGGTGTTGGCCCGCCGGCCGATGACGAACTCCGCGAGGAGTACGGGGATCCCGATGAGCAACACGGCCAACAGATAGACGACCAGGAACGCCGCACCGCCGTTCGATGCGGTCTGGAACGGGAAACGCCAGATGTTGCCCAGTCCGACAGCACTGCCGATGGCCGCGAGGATGAATCCCACCCTCGTGGCCCATGTTTCACGTTCTGCCATAGCTGAGGGGGGTTTCGCCCCGGTTAAAAACCTTCGTGAAACGCTCGCGTGTGACCGGCTCTCCAATCAGGCCTCACCGTAGACGGGTACGGCCGCACCGCTCGTGACGCTCGTGGCGTCGCTACAGAGAGCGCAGACGACCGGAGCGATCTCCTCAGGCGTCGGCCAGTCGTCGGGATCGCCCGAGAGCATCTCGCGGTTGGCGGGCGTGTCGATCGTCTTCGGCATGATCGCGTTCGCGCGCAGCTCGCCACGGTTCTCTTCGGCGATCGTCTCCGTCAGCAGGCGCACGCCGGCCTTCGCCGCCCGGTAGGGACCATCACCCTCGCCACCCTCCAGCGACGACTTCGCCGACACCGAGACGATCGCGCCGTCGGTCTCGCGGAGCTGCGGGATGGCGTGTTTCGACGCGAGGAACATGGTCTTGAGGTTGACGTCGAACAATGTCTCGAATTCACCACTACTCGTCTCGTCGATCGGCTGGCCACCCTGCCAGGTGCCGGCGATGTTACAGAGCGCGTCGAGCCGTCCCTCTGCGTCGACGACGTCGTTCACGACGCGCTCGACGTCGTCCTCGTCGGTGAGGTCGGCCTCGTGGAACTCGCAGTCGGCGTCGAGCAGCGAGTCGTCATCGTCGGGCGTGACGAGATCGGTCGCGTGGACGATCGCGCCCGCGCTCTCGAACGCCTCGCAGATCCCGCTGCCGAGCGCGCCGCTCGCGCCGGTGACGAGCACTACCTCTCCGTCGAAATCGAATTCGGTCGACATGCCTCGACGAATGGTCGCCGAACGGAATAAAGCTAGTCACGGATGCCCAAACGAACACGGCACACGATCGAGAGGGAGTTTTGCGGTTCTGTGACGGAGACATCGTTTCCCGATAGGAGCCATCCAGTCGCTTACGCCTCCTCCCCGGACCCGCCGCGGTAGCCGAGATAGCCGACGAAATACGCCCCGGTGATGAACAGCAGTCCCGCGACCGTGTTCACTTCCAGGGCGACGTAGACGCCGATCGCGATGCCCGCGACGGCGACTGCGAGCGCGATCTGCATCCGTAGCGAATACGTCTCACCGGCGTGCGCGGCCTGCGCACCCGCGAAGCCGATGCGGCGCTCGCCGACGTAGGTGAGGGTCATCACCACGAGCGTCACGACCACGAGGACGATTCGCACGGTTCCAGGAAGTTCGATACCAAGCGCCCCGAACAGCAGCGGCGAGCCGATGACGAGCAAGCCGCCGAAGTAGATCAGCAGTCGGTTGGCGACGAGCACGCCGAACAGGGCGTCGAGTTCGCTCGTTTCGGTGTCGGCCATGCGTGCTCTACGCGACCAGTGGGAAAAGCGCAGCCACTCGGGTGAGAGAGCTCGACGGTTCGTCGGCGTCCTCGACGGAGCCGCTGGCGTCGATCGTCGCACGCGGAGCGGGAACGTCGAATAGAGCCGGATGGCGAGTGTGAACACCAGAAACGCGTCGCCGTCGATGAATCGAACGCCGTCTCGAACGATCAGTCCACGAGCGCGTCGGCCACCTTCTCGATCGGATGCGGTGGCTCCTCGCCTTCGTGTTCGCCGAGCTGGCTTCGACAGGACGCGCCGGGTGCGACGACTCGATCACCGTCGCTCTCGTCGACCTGCTCGTAGAGCACGTCGGCGATGGCACGGCTCATCGAGAGATGCTCCGATTCGTAGCCGAACGAGCCGGCCATGCCGCAGCAGCCCGAATCGAGCGCGTCGACCGCGTAGCCCGCCCGTCGGAGAACGCCAACGGCGTGATGATCCTTCTTCGTGGCCTTCTGATGGCAGTGACCGTGGTAGGTGAGCGATTCGTCCCGCTCGCCGAACCCGAGCGCCTCGTCGATCCGGAACCGATCGAGATACTCGCAGACGCCGTAGGTGTTGTCGGCGACGGTTTCGACATTGCTCGCCCCACCGTCCGTGGCTGGCTGCTCGCCTCCTTCGCCGGCGGCGACGGTGCCCGTCGGCACGCTCCGATCAGCGGCGGGGATCAGGTCCGGATAGTCGTACTGGACCATGACGGCGTCGGAGGGTTCGACCACGACGACGTCCCAGCCCCGGCGGACGAGCGGCGAGAGGGCGGCGACGTTCTGCTCGGCGGCGTCACGGGCCTGCCCGACGAACCCTTTCGAGTAGGCTGGCCGACCGCTATCGGTGACGCCGAGGGGGAGTTCGACGTGGACGTCGGCGGCTTCGAGCACTCGCACGGCGGCCTTGCCAGCCTCCGGATGGTTGTAGTTCGTGTACGTGTCGGGGAAGAGCAGGACCTTCCTGTCGGCGTCGGCGGCCGACACCTGCGCGCCGCCGCGGGCTTCGAACCACTCCGCGAAGCTCTCGGCGTGGAAGGTCGGCAGTGTTCGGTCTTCGGCGATGCCGATCGCCTTCTCCAGCACTTTACGTGCGCCCGGTAGTTCGGTCCCCCAGTTCGACAGCGGTGCGAGCCGGCTGGCGAACTCCGAGAGCGAGTCGATGTTCGCGAACAGATGGTCACGGAGGCTCGCGCCGTGGCGCTCGTGGTACTCGTTGGTGACTTCGGCCTTCATCTTCGCCATGTCGACCTCGCTCGGGCAGTCGTTCGCACAGCCCTTGCAGCCGATACAGAGATCCATCACCTCGTTCATGAACTCGACGTCGATCGATTCGTCACCATTGCCGGCATCGAGATCACCGCTCATCGCGTCACGGAGCAGGTTCGCCCGCCCGCGCGTGCTGAGGATTTCCTCCTCGGCGGCGCGGTAGGTCGGACACATCGTTCCGCCAGTGGTCGACTGATGGCCGCGGCAACCGCCACAGCCGTGGCAGAGCTCGGCCATCCCACGGAAGCCGTTCTCGTTCTCCCAGCGGAGTTCGGTCTCGAAGCTCGCGTCGAATTCGTACTCCGAATCGAACCGGAGATCCGCGGTCGGGCTGGGTGCCTCGCTATCGTCGGCATCGTTGGGTAGTCCACAGACCTGCCCCGGGTTGAGGAGCCAGTCGGGATCGAACGTCGATTTGAGATCGCGAAAGGTCGCCCAGAGATCCTCGCCGTAGAGTTTCCGGTTCCATTTCGTGCGCGCGTGGCCGTCGCCGTGTTCGCCCGAGACCGAGCCCCCGTACTCGACCACCAGATCGGTCACGGCCTCGGCGATGGCGTCCATCCGCTCGCGCCCCTCGACGGTTTTCGTATCGATGAGCGGCCGGACGTGGAGCACGCCGGGGCCTGCGTGGGCGTAGAAGCTCGCGAAGGTGTCCTGTTCGTCGAGGATTGCCTGGAAATCGGCGACGTACTCAGGGAGATGTTCCGCTGGAACGGCACAGTCCTCGATGAACGAGATGTGCTTTTCGTCGGTCGTGCGCGAGAGCAAAATGGGGAGCCCGGACTTGCGCATCTTCCAGAACTGCGCACGCGTGTCGGCGTCGTGGGCCTCCATCGCCGCGTTCGCGTACCGTCGTTTCTCCGTCAGTTCGTGCGCGCCATCGCTCGGCTCGGCGTCCGATTCGCTGCCCACGCGGTCGGCGACGAGATCCGCGACCTGCTGTTTTCCATCCCTATCGGACTCGGCGTAGAATTCGACGAGGAGCACCGAATCGGTTTGCTCCGGAAGCAACCCTACGACGTCGGCGAACTCGCTGGTATCGCGTGCGAGATCCAGGAGGACGGAGTCCATCACCTCGACGGCCGCGGGTTCGTGTTCGAGGATGGGCTCGACGTCCTCCATCGCGTCGCCGAGCGAATCGTAGGTCAGCAGACCGATGGCCTTCGTCTCGGGGACGGGTTCGAGCGCGACGGTCGCCGCCGTGACGATCGCGAGGGTGCCCTCGCTGCCGGCGAGCAGGCGTGCGAGGTTCACCGTGCCGTCCGCCGCATCCGAGATCAGCATGTCGAGATCGTAGCCCGAGACGTTGCGCTTCAGGTCGGGATAGGCCGCCTCGATCGCGTCGCCCTCCTCGTCGACGATACGAGCGACTTCGGCGTGGATGCGCGCTTCGAGATCACCCTCGGAGTCGGCGCGCTCGCGGAGTTCCTCGATCGTGAGTTCGCCGAACTCGGTGACAGTGCCGTCGGCGAGCACGACCTCGCAAGACTCGATGTAGGCGTCGGTCTTGCCGTACTTCAGCGAGTGCGCGCCGGTGCTGTTGTTGCCGATCGCTCCCCCGAGCGCGCTCTTGTCGCCCCAGGCCGGGTCGGGCGCGAACTTGAGGTCGTGGGGCGCGAGCGCCTCGTCGATATCGGCGAGATAGATCCCCGGCTGGGCGGTGGCCGTTCTGGATTCGGGATCCACAGCGAGCAGCTCGTCCATGTTGCGGGTGAAATCGAGCACGACCGCCTCGTTGACGGCCTGTCCGGCGAGGCTCGTTCCGCCGCCGCGTGGGAGCACCGGGATTCCCTGGTCGGCACAGTAGGCGACGACGGCGGCGACGTCGGCGGTCGATTCCGGGAAGACGACGCCGATGGGTAACATCTCGTAAGCGCTCGCGTCGGTCGCGTAGAGGTTGCGTGAATACTCGTCGAAGCGGACGTCGCCGTCGACGCGCGCTTCGAGCTCGTCGACGAGCGCCGGACGGTCGACCGCGCCGCCGCGATAGTCGTAGTTCGCGTCGTCCGCTGGGTCGTCGGCCGATCGCTGCGCGAAGTCGGTCGTCACGATGGCGCACGGTTCGTCCCCGGACGGTAAACAGGCATCGGAGAATGCACCATCGATCGATTCGTCTCGGTGGCAGTCGGTCGGGACACGGGCGTACGCCGTTTGGATCGGACCGCATGACGACGGTTCCGCGAAAGGCCGATATAGCTCAGTTCCGAACGATGGACGATGAGTGACGTTCTCACGACGTTCGAATCGTCGCTCGACGGGTTGGACGTCGAAACGACACGAACCGACGGCGACGGGTTCGCCGAGGCGCTCGACGATGCGATCCGCGAGCCGGCCGTCGGCGTTCCGCTGGGTCTCGACGACGTGTCGCTCGCCGACACCGCGGTGACGGTCGATCCCACGGCCGCAGAGCTCGAATCGGCACGGACGGGCGTCACCCCTGTCGAAGCGGGGATCGCTACCTACGGCTCGCTCGCGGTCGCAGCCGACGCGGCGGGGAGCGAGCCGGTGAGTCTCTACCCCGAGCGCCACGTCGCCGTCCTGCGCGAGGAAGACCTCCAGGCCGACATGGACGAGGCGTTCGCGTGGCTCGGCGAGGAGTTCGCCGCCGGGCGGGACAGTTACGTGTTCGCCACCGGCGCGAGCGCGACCGCCGACATGGGCGAGATGGTCGAGGGCGTCCACGGCCCCGCCGAAGTGCACGTCGTCGTGCTCCAGTCATGAGCGCCGACACCCGCCGCGAGAAGGCCGCACGGATCCGTCACCTGCTCGACACCGAGGGCGAGAACGTCCGCGAGAACGCGAGCCACTTCAACGAGAACCGGTACGACGCCATCGACGAGTTCGACGAGTACGAGGAACTCCGCACCACCGTCCGGGAGATCAAGGAGGACGCCATCGAGCGACTGCCCGAACTGATCGAGACGGTCACCGAGAGTGTCGAAGCCAACGGCGGGAACGTCTATCTCGCCGAGGACGCCGCCGACGCGAACCAGTATATCGAGAACGTGGCGGGCGACGCCGAGACGCTCGTGAAATCGAAATCGATGACGACCGAGGAGATCGAGGTCAACGATCGCCTCGAACAGTCAGGGGTGGACGTCTACGAGACCGACCTCGGCGAGTTCGTCCTTCAAGTCGCCGACGAGACGCCATCACACATCGTCGGCCCGTCGATCCACAAATCGCGCGAGGGGATCGCCGAACTGTTCAACGAGTATTTCGATCCCGACGAACCCCTGGAGACGCCCGAGGAACTCACCGAGTTCGCGCGGGACTATCTCGGCGAGCGGATTCGGGATGCGGACGTCGGGATGACCGGCGCGAACTTCGTCGTCGCCGACAGCGGGACGATCACGCTCGTCACTAACGAGGGCAACGCCCGGAAATCGGCCGTGACGCCGGACACGCACGTCGCGGTCGCCGGAGTGGAAAAGCTGATTCCCACGCTCTCCGATCTCCAACCGTTCGTCGAACTCATCGCGCGCTCGGCGACCGGCCAGCCGATCACCCAGTACGTCACGATGCTCTCTCCACCCGTGGAGACGCCGACACTGGAGTTCGAGGATTCCGACGCACCCCTTTCGGAGTCGGATGGCGACCGCGAGTTCCATCTCGTGCTGCTCGACAACGGCCGGACGGCGATGCGCGAGGACGAGCAACTCAGGGAAACGCTCTACTGCATCCGCTGTGGCGCGTGTGCGAACTCGTGTGCGAACTTCCAGCACGTCGGCGGTCACGCCTTCGGCGGCGAGACCTACTCGGGCGGGATCGCCACGGGCTGGGAGGCCGGGGTCCACGGACAGGAGAGCGCCGCCGAGTTCAACGACCTCTGTACGGGCTGTTCGCGCTGTGTCAACAACTGCCCGGTGAAGATCGACATCCCCTGGATCAACGAGGTGGTTCGGGATCGCATCAACCACGACGAGTCGACGGAGTTCGATTTCCTCGTCGAAGGGCTGACACCCGACGAGGAGCCGGGCGGCGTGGATCTCCAGAAACGGTTCTTCGGCAACTACGCCGACCTGGCGAAAGTCGGGAGCGCCACCGCACCGCTGTCGAACTGGATTGCGGGGACCGCCCCCGCGCGGGCGCTCATGGAGCGCGTTCTGGGTATCGATCGCCGGCGCTCCCTTCCGGAGTTCGAGCGTGAAACGCTTCGGAAGTGGTTCACTGCGCGCGGCGGGTCGCGCGTGTCACCGACCGACGCCGACCGCGAGGCGGTGCTCTACCCCGACGCCTACACGAACCACATCGAGGTCGAGCGCGGGAAGGCCGCCGTCAGGGTGCTCGAAGCGCTCGGGGTCGCGGTCCGTGTTCCGGACGTCGCATCGAGCGGGCGCGCACCGCTCTCGCAGGGGATGCTCGCGACGGCCGAGCGCCACGCCCACGATGCCTACGCCGATCTCGCCGAACAGATCGACGCCGGGCGGGATATCGTCGTCATCGAACCCTCCGATCTCGCGATGTTCGCCGGCGAGTACGAGAAGTTCCTGCCCAATCAGTCGGCCGAGCGCCTCGACGACAACAGCTACGAGGTCATGGAGTACGTCTACGGCCTGCTCGAAAACGGAGCCGATGGTGGGCAACTGCCGGCGGGCGACGGCGAGCGCGTGGCCTACCATAGCCACTGCCAGCAGCGGACGCTCGGGCTCGAAGCCCACACCGTAGCCGTCCTCGAAGACCGTGGCTACGACGTGCTCACCTCCGAAACCGAGTGCTGCGGGATGGCCGGCTCCTTCGGCTACAAGCGCGAATACTACGAACTGAGCATGGACGTCGGCAGCGAGCTCGAAACCCAGTTCCAGGACGAGGCGGCACGCGATCGGACCGTGGTCGCGAGCGGCACCTCTTGTCTCGAACAGCTCGACTCGCTCTTGGAGCGGCCGAGCCGGCATCCGGTGCAGCTGCTCGATCCCGACCGATAGCTCTCGGTCCGCCTGCCGAGACGGGAGCTTCCTCGCTCCCGAAGACGATACTGTATTGATGCGAACGAAACCATTATCACAACCCGACGTGTTTTTCCGTTGAGAATGGATCGACGGAAGTATTTAGCGGTGGTCGGTGCTGCAACGAGCCTCGGTCTCGCCGGCTGTAGCAGCGAGACGGGTGAGAACAACAGCAGTGGAAACGGCAGCGGTGACGAGAGTACTGAGGCCGCCAGCGGTGATGCGGAGACCGAGATGGAATCCGGCGGCGAGAGCACCGAGGCAGGCGGAGACGCGACGGAAGCCAGCAGCGACGAGGAGGCGACCGACGCCGAGAGCGAGGAATCCGAGGACGAAACGGCAACCGAATCGGACGAGAGTAGCGACGAGGAGAGCTCCGAAACGGACGCCAGCAGCGGCGATTCCGAGAGTTCCTCGGTCAGCGACTCCGGCGACACCGATGTCTCGGTCAAGAGCGCCGATATCGCAGACGCGTTCAGCCTCGACAGCGTCGAATACTACTCGGAGGACGTGTCCAACGGTGTTCGTGGTGAGGTGACGAACACCTCTGATAGCTCGATCAGCTACACGGGTATCGAGGTCAAGTTCTACGACGGCGAGGATACCCGTATCGGCGAAGCACTCGATAACACGTCCGACCTCGGCGGTGGCGAAACCTACGCGTTCGATGCGATCGGGATGTTGGACAGCGACAAGGCCGATTCGATCGCGAGCTACACGATCACCGTCTCCGATAGCGCGCTGTAACGGCTCGAATCGAGGTTTTTCGCTATTTTTCGATACGTCCGAGTGACGACGATAGAACGGCAGTAGTGCCCGGGGTGGGCTCCGAACCCACGATCTCCGCATATCCCAGGTCCGAGGCGACAGCCTCGGGGGAAAACCGCTCTCGAAACCCTATGAGTGCGGCGCTATGTCCAGCTAAGCCACCCGGGCTACCGATCGGTACTGGACTCGCGTTCATTAACCTTCCCATCTCGGCTTCGGCAGTCTTTTGACGATCGATAGCACAGTCGCGGTATGGACGTTCCCGGGATCGTCCGCGAGCGCCTCGCCGACGAGCGACGGATGACCAGTGTGAACGTCGGCGGCGACGACCGGGTCTACGTCACGCCACCGAAGACGCTCGTCTACCGCGCCGCGGGTCTGTTCAGCAGCGAATCGATCGAGGAGTTCCCCCACGACGTCAGTCGCTTCGACGTCTCGGCCGACCGCCGCGAGGCGACGTTCGCCTTCGAGTACGAACACGGCGTCGAGGCGTTCTCGGCCCCGCGCGAACGCATCGAGACGATCCTCCCGCCGGTGCTCGCGGGCGTGCTCCGGACCACCGACCGCATCGATCCCGACGAGGAGATCGAGGAGAGCTATCGGTTCGGCGATCGAACGCTCATCGTCACCGACCGACGGCTGCTCACCGCCGTCGGCGAAGCCGTCTGGGACCGCGAACACGACAGCTACGACTACGACCGGATCACCGACCTCCGCTTCGAGGACGATCTGCGCATCGACGTCGACGGCCGACCCCGCTATATCGAACTCACGGGCGATGGCCGACGTGAAGCCTACGAAACCCTCGAAGACGCGCTCTGTGCATACCACGGGGTTGCCAGCATCGACCAGCTCGCGGATCGCACGGCCGAATCGACGGCGACTGAACGCACGGCGGAGCCGACGACCACCGACCAGACGGCTGACCGGACGGCCGGGGACCCGACACCGACCGAATCGAGCGATCGAGCGCCTGCTCGTGATCCCGACGACGCGCGGCACGAACCCGCCGGCCGCAACGGCGACGGGACCGACGGGCAGCCGACGGAGCAGCCACCGCGATCCCGTTTCGAGCCCGACGAATCGACCGAGCCGCCGATCCCCGAAGCGTCCGAATCGGGCCGCGAGCCGACCGATCCGAGCCGTGATCCGGCTGAGCCGAACCGTGATCCGGCCAAAGCGAATCAGACGGGCGAGCCGGACCGGCGATCTGTCGAGCCGCGTCGGGAACCGTCCGAGCCGCGCCGTGGATCGAGCGGATCAGACGACGAGCCGGACAGCAGGCCCGTCAGTACGGAAAGCGGGGAGGGCGGGAACAGAACTGCCGACGTGGACCGACTGACAGACGAGGTCGACGCACTGCGCGATCACATCGAGCGCCAGACGGAGCTGCTCGAACGACAGCAGGAAACGCTCGAACGGCTGGCCGAGATCGCCGATCTCAACGACGACCGATAACCTTCCTGATACACGACGAGCCGAAGGGGCCGTGCTCGCCGGCGTCGAACTGGATGACGTAGCCCGTCGTGATCGACGCACCACAGCGCCGGCAGGTGAACTCGCCCTCTCTGGTGACGACGTCGCGCTCGAACCGGACGAACCCACCCGATCGAACGCGGATACGTCCGTCCGCGCGCTCGATGATGCCGCGCTTTTCGGCCGTATCGAGGATCGTGCGGGTCGTATGTGGATCGTTCGTGACGGTTTCGAGCCGGTCGATCGCCGCGGCGAGCGCGAGTTCGTCGTCGTCCAGGTTCGCGAGGAGGCTCACGCCGAGTTCGACGGCATCGCTCACGGTGGCGATCGGTCGCCGACGCCTAAACGTCGTGCGAAACGGATCGAAACCGGCTTCTCGCTCAGGATATAGATTCGGCTGTGTCACGCGCTCGTCGGCGTCTCGCGGGGGTCGCAGTCATCGTGAGTGTGGTGGCGCTCGCCGCGCTCACGATCTCGCCGAGCGTGCTGTTCGATCGGATTGCCGGCCTCCGCTCGCGTCCGTTCGTCTTCGCGCTGGTCGTCGTCGGGCTCTATCTCGGTCGCCCGCTCGTCGCGTGGCCGATGAGCCTCTGTTCGGCGGTGGTCGGCTACGGGTACGGGCTCGTCGGGACGCCGTTCGCCCTCGCCGGCGTGCTCCTCACCTGTCTGCCGCCGTACGTGCTCGGGAGATACGCGGGCAATGCGAGCGCGCTCGGCCGGATCGGCCACGCCGGCGAACGGTTCTTCGCGCGCACCGGCGGCGCTCGTGGCGTGGCCGCCGCCCGACTCGCGCCGCTGCCGGCCGACCCCGTCTCCGTCGGCGCGGGGTTGTCGGGCGTGGAGCTCCGGAGCTATCTCCTCGGCACGCTCGTCGGCGAGGTGCCGTGGACGGTCGCGGCGGTGTTCGCAGGGAGCTCGCTCTCGACGCTCGCCGTCGCCGGCCTCGAAAGCGCGAGCGTGGAACTCGGGCTCGCGGCGGGCGCTATCGCCGTTCTCGCGCTCGCCGGCCCGGCCTACGAGTATCTCCGGGATCGTCGTACTCACCAGAACGTATCGGAACAGTCGTAGACGACGCCGTGGCGCGGGCAGACGTACTTGCAGTGGCGGCGCTGCATGCCAGTGCCACACGCCGGACAGGGGCGGCCGTGGTCGCGATCGCTCATGGAGGAAGTTCGTCGGCGCGCAGGTGAACCTTTGGCCGTCTGGCGAAATTGGGTCGGAGTTCGGTCAACATTCATCCGCCTGTCGTCCCTCGCGTTGGCATGAGCCACGTCTCCACGGACGGATCGTTCGCTCCGGCGATCGTGACGGCGGTGTTCGCGGGCATCGCCGGCATCGTCGGATCGTACGCGCTCGCGGGCTACACGCCCTCGTTCGTCGTCGCACCGATCACCGCCGTTCTCGCACAGAACGTTCCCGCCGCGCTGCTGACGTTCGCCAAGGGGCCGCTCACCCAGTTCGGCCAGGCGTTCGGGATCGAACATCTCGGCCAGCAGGTGAACCTCCTGCTCGCGCTCGCCATCGGGACCGGGCTGTTCGCCTGTCTCACGCTCGCGGCGCTCGCTACCGGTCGCCAGTTGGGCACGGCCACGCTCTCGATTGGACTGACGGGCGTCCTCGTCGCGCTCGCAACGGTGATCGTGGCCGGTGCGATCGTGCCAGCGCTCGGGGCCGGGGTCGCCAGCGCGCTCGTGGTCGCCATCGCGATCGCCACGACGACCGGGACGGAACGGCAGGCGGGAGTGTCGACGGGGCGGCGCTCGATGCTCGGCAGCCTCGCCGGCACGCTCGGGATCGGCGTACTCGGCTACACGCTCGGCAGCAGCGGAGAAGCGGGCGACTCCGTAGCGGCGAGCACGGGCGCTGCCGGCGGTTCGAACACGGGTGGGGGCGGAAGCGACGGAACCAACGCGAGCGGCGGAGCCAATGCCAGTAGTGGCGGGGGACCGTCCGCCGGCCAGCTCCTCTCGAAGGCGGAGTCGGCCTCGTTCGGCATCTCGGGGCTCGAAGGGCTGGTCAGCGGCGAGGACTTCTACGAGGTCGACACGGCGAACGTCAACCCCGACGTGAACGCGAACGACTGGTCGCTGTCGCTGACCGGTGCGGTCGGAAACGAGCGGACCGTCGACTACGATCAGCTCACGTCGATGGCGAGCGAGCTCCGATTCATGACGCTGCGCTGCGTCAGCGACCCGCTCAACGGCGACAAGATGGGCAACGCGCTCTGGGAAGGGGTACCAGTGAGGAAACTGCTCGACACGGCGAACCTCCAGGGCAAGTACGTCATGGCCCGCTCGGACGACGGCTACTTCGAGGAGTTCCCGGTCGAGGCACTGACGACCGGCATGCTCGCCTACGGCAAGGACGGCAACCCTCTCCCGCGCAAGCACGGCCATCCGGTTCGGCTGCTGGTGCCGGGTCACTGGGGCGAGATCAACGTCAAGTGGATCGACGAGCTCGAGATCCTGAACCGCCCGGCGAAGGGGTTCTGGGAGAAACGCGGCTGGCACGGCACCGGCCCCGCCAACACGGTCGCCAAACTCTACGCGACGAACAAGGGGGACGACGAGATCACGGTCGCCGGCCACGCGAACGCCGGCACTCGAGGCATTCGAAAGGTGGAAGTCTCGACCGACGGCGGCTCCTCGTGGAACGAGGCGCGACTCTCCGACGTCCTCGAACCGAACCTCGGGGGCGACGTCTGGCGGCAGTGGGCGTACAGCTACGAGCCACCCGGGGGCAAACACGAGGTCGTCGTCCGCGCGATCGACGGCTCCGGAACGACGCAGCCGAAGAAAAACAGCGGACCCTACCCGCGCGGCGCGAGCGGGTGGGTCTCGAAAACGGTCGAATAACGGTTCTTTCGGCTGACGGCGTTCAGTTCAGCACTCCGACCAGCCACAGGACTCGCAGGTCTTGCAGCCTTCGGAGTAGTACAGCGTGAACGCCCCACAGGAGGGGCATTCTGGACTCTCGCCGTTGTCGATCAGCTGCTGGACGTCGTCGGTCGCGTCGGGTTCGGCCGCGACGCCGCCATCGGCCTCCGGTTCGGCGCCCTCGTCGGCGATCTCGGCGAGGTTGCGCTGCTGGGGATAGGTCTTCTCGATCTCGTCGTCGAGATACCGGCGCATCGCGGTGCCGATCGCGTCCGGGATCGACTGGATCTGCTCGCCCTTGTCCCAGGCGACCTTCGGACTGCGGGTGCCGTCGAGCTCGTCGACGATCTCCTTGGGTGCGACGCCCGAGCGCAGCGCGGTCGAGATCACTTTGGCCAAGGCCTCGGTGAAGGAGTTGGTGAACCCGCCCGAGTGACCGATGTTGGCGAACAGCTCGAACGGCCGGCCCTGCTCGTCCTCGTTGATGTTGACGTAGAGCTTGCCGTAGCCCGTGTCGATGCGCTGGGTCATCCCGTGGAGCACGTCCGGTCGGGGCTGTTTCGCCGCGTAGACCGGTTCGTCGAACGCCTCCTCGGTCGCGAGCGTCTCGCGCACGTCCTCGTGATCGAGGAACGCGTCGAGCCCGCCGAAGACCTCCTCGATCTGCTCGGCGATGACTGCGGCTGCCTCCTCGTCGTCGGCGAATTCGGCGTTGTCCGCCCGCGTGGTGAGGACCTGCTTCGAGCGCGTGCCGTCGCGGTAGACCGTGACGCCCTTGCCGCCGTTGTCGTAGATGTAGCGGTAGACCTCGTCCATGTCCTCCTTCGTGGCGCTGTTCGGGAAGTTGCAGGTCTTCGAGATGGCCGAGTCCACTCCGGCCTGACAGGCCACCTGAACGCCCGCGTGTTCGATGCCCGAGAGATCCGAGGTGACGACGAACAGTTCGCCGATGGCCGCGGGCACCGTGTCGAGCCCCTCGACGCCGTCGAACTCGTTCGCCGCCATCTGATCCTGGGCCTCGCGCTTCACCGCGTCGACGTCGATGTCGTTTGCCTCCAGCACCCGGAGGAAGTAGTCGTCGAACTCGACGAGCATCTCGTCGCCCTGGACGTCGTCGGAGACGTTCTTGTAGTAGGCGACGTTGTAGATCGGCTCACAGCCACCCGTCGTGTTGCCGACCATCGAGGTCGTCCCCGTCGGGGCGATCGTCGTCGTGTTGTGGTTGCGAATGGGGTAGCCGTCGGCCCAGTCGTCGGCCGATTCGCCCGTTTGGGCTTCGAACCACTCGCGGTAGGCGGTGGGGTCGGCGTACTTCGACTCCGCCCAGTCCTCGAAACTTCCTCGAACGTCGGCGAGTTCGTGGGAGGTGGATTTCGAGCCGTGGTTGATGTGCTCCATCAGCTGGCGGGCGATCTCGTTGCCCTCCTCGGAGCCGTAGCGCACGCCGAGCTGGATGTAGAGCTGGGCGAGCCCCATGATGCCGAGCCCGATCTTCCGCATCTCGCGGACCTTCTGCTCGATCTTCTCGACCGGGAAGTCCGACATCGTGACGACGTTCTCGAGGAAGCGCGTGCCGAGTTCGATGCGATGGTCGAACGCCTCAAAGTCGATGGCCTCGTCGAGATAGGCGCTCATCGCTGCCTCCTGACTGTCGTACTCGTCGGCGTGCTCGTCGGACCAGACCCGCCAGTCGGGCGCATCGGTCGCAGCGAGCGTCGAGAGGTTGATGTGGCCGAGGTTACAGGCCTCGTACTCCTCCAGAGGCTGCTCACCACAGGGGTTCGTGGCGAGAATCTCGTGATCGGGATGCTCCTCGACGTCGAAGGAGTGCTCCTTGTTCACCCGTTCGAGATAGATGACGCCGGGCTCACCGTTTTGATAGGCTCCGTCGACGATGTGCTCCCAGAGCGCGGCGGCCGGGATCGACAGCTCTTCGCCGACCTCGACGTGCTCGCCGAGATCGTAGCAGTCGTAGAGTTCCTTCGTCTCGGCGGTGGCGATGTGCGGTTCTTCAGTACGAGGATTGGTGAAGGTGAACTCCTCGCCGTTTTCGAGCGCCTCCATGAAGGCGTCGGTGACGCCGACGGAGATGTTGAAGTTCGAGAGATGGCCCTCGACGGCGTTGCGCAGGTGTTCCGGCACCTTCCCCTCGTCGTCGATGAGCTCGCGGGCCTCCTCCAGCGCGTCGACGAACTGCGTGTGCGTGAAGTCGTCGGGATCGTTGAGTCGCAGCGAGTGCGCCAGCGAGACGTCCTTGTTCTTCGCGTGGATGAACTGGATCACGTCGGGGTGCGAGACGCGCATGACGCCCATCTGTGCACCGCGGCGCGCACCACCCTGTGCGATCGTCTCGCACATCTGGTCGTACGTGCGCATGAACGTGATCGGCCCCGAGGCGATCCCGCCCGTGGAGCCCACGGCGTCGCCGTACGGCCGGAGCTTCCAGAACGCGTAGCCCATCCCGCCGCCGGACTGGAAGACCTGCGCGGCCTCCTTGGCGGTCTCGTGGATGTCGTCGATGTCGTCGGCCGGGGAATCGACGAAACACGCCGAGAGCTGCTGAAGCTCGTCGCCAGCGTTCATCAGTGTCGGCGAGTTCGGGATGAACGACAGCTCCTCCATCGACTCCTGGAACGACTGCGCGGTCGTCTCGACGTGGTCCCGGATCTCCGCCGGCAGCTCGGGCACCACGGTCTCGTAGGCGAACTTGTTGACGTTGTACGCCGACAGCGCCGTTGCGGCCTCGTCGTCGGCCGTCGTCCCCTTGCCGAACACCTCGCTCGCGAGGTCGTCGCGGCGCGGGTGGTCGGGCTTCAGCTGGTCGGGCGTGACGGTGATCTCGGTGTCGGTGCGCTCGGCCTCGAAGACCGCTTCGGCCAGCGCGACGTTCTTCGCGACGCGCTCGAAGAGATCCTCCTGGGTCTCGACGAGCTCGCCGTCCGAATCCTTCCGGAGATAGCGTGCCGGCAGGATGTTCTCGTAGGCGTTCGCGGTCAGGCGCTCTTCGAGCGTGTCGCCGTCGGTGCGCTTCACGGGCAAAACGACCTCGTCGGCCGACCGGTCCGCGCGGCTCATCGACCGTCCCCTCCGGCAGCGTGCGGGCGCTGACGGGCGAAACTCCCCTTTCGGTGTGGTGTAAAATCGGTCATTCGGTGACGAACTCCCTGTTCAATGGCCACCCAAATAAATTATCCGTCTTCATTTGATTTTTTGCAAGTGAGGTTGATTATGCTGTTGGTACTATGCGGCTTTCACTGATCGCGGGTTGCTTCCGAAGGTACCGGCTGGAGCAGTATAAACATACCCTGTCTGGAGTGAAAGTGATTTGTCTGACGAAAAACCACACGACTGCGATTGATGATCCAGGAGAAGCGACCGTATTTTCTAATATTTAAAAGTGTTGTAATTTATAGTTTTGACGGAGTCACAAACAACAGAAAAAGATCAATCTTTAAGTTGATGCCCTCGAATTGAGTCTTTGCTAGGGCTGGCGTGGGTCTCCGGCAAACATGCCGGGATCACGCTAACCTGATGTCACAACCGAGAGTAGCCACAGCACTGCGAGTATTATGAGAGTGATACCAACAGTTAGCAGTCCTGCAATGACTTGCTCCAGTGATGCTAATGACATCAGATACTGGACAACGGAGCGTGCTGCTACGTAGGCGGCACTAACGACAAAGACAACTGCTCCCATCTGCTCTACCTTGTTTCGTGAAGTCGGAGATTCATCTCCTTGTGTCGGTTTGCGCATCATGGTGGTTCAGGGTGCGAGGAATCGCGGAGCAGAGCCAGATGCTAGGGCTGGCGTAGGCGTCCGATCATCCGTCGGTCATTCGGTGACGAACTCCCTGTTCAATGGCCACCCAAATAAATTATCCGTCTTCATTTGATTTTTGCAAACTCAGGTTGAGAGACTGTTGATACTACCCAAATGTCTCCGTCCGTGGGTTGTCTTTCTAGACAAATCCCGAAAGGTCATAAGTGTATCCAGAGCGGAGCGGGAGTGATCGTACCACGAAAAATCAGCCGATGCTAAGTGGGTTCCAGACGAAGCGTGAAGGGGTACGTTCGAGATCGGGGCCTTATCGTCGCCGACCGCTCCAGACCAGCACGCCGCCGACGAGCGCGAAGATCACGCCGAGGGCGAGCGCGCCGATATGCCAGGGCTGGAACCAGACCGGCAGCGACACCACGTAGGAGAGCCCGGCGTGGGCCTGTCCGAGCAGCGGGAGCGACTCCCCGCTCGTCGTCGGTGTGTCGCCGGTGCCGTTCATCCGTGGGAGCCGGTCGTCGTTGAGCAGTTCGTTGTAGGGGAGCCGTTCGGCCTCGTAGGGCCAGATGCCGGTGTCGGTGTGCCAGACGGTCTCGCCCTCGGGTGTGACCTCGACGACGCGGTTGTTGCGGCTGTCGGTGATGAGCGTGTTGCCGTTGGGCAGGCGGTCGGCGTCACGCGGCCAGTCGAAGCGGACGCCGTTGGCCGAATCGACGCCCCATACGACTTCCCAGCTGCCGTTGCGCTCGTGGAGTTCCACGACACGGTCGTTCTCGCTGTCGGCGACGACTATCGCCCCCGGTCCGAGATACTGGGGGTTGTGCTGGTGGTTCAGGATCTCCGGATCGCCACAGCGCACGTCGCCGCCGCTGTCGTTGCTGTAGTCGGCGAGCCCGTTGTTCGCCTTGCAGTTCTGGTCGTTACCGTGGCCGGTGTCCTCGTTGATCACGTCGACGACGCCCTCACCGCGCTCGATGACGAGCAGCTGGTTCGCGTTCCGGACCGAGACCATGTATCTGTCCCCGCCGATCGGGTCGACGTCGTTGATGTGGAGCCAGTCGGTCTGGGTGGGGTCCGGCGGCGCGTCGTAGAAGTTGCTGGCGTTCCACTGCCAGGTGGTCGTGCCGTTCGGCGCGATGGTGAACACGCGCTCGGCGTCCATGTCGGTCATGATCACTTCGCCCGAGGGCAGGATGTTCGCGTCGTGGACCTCACTGTTGAGTTTCGTCGACACCGGGAACGACCACTCGTTGACGACGTGTGGCTCGGGCTGGGGGTCGATGAGCCGGTAGCCCGTCCGCGAGCAGGGCGCTTCGTACTCGCCACAGGACTGCTCGCCCTCGACGATGAAGCCCGCGAGCACCGTCCCGTTGTCGAGTTTCGTCACGTCGAAGTAGTCGACGTTCTCGCCGCGCTCGGTCCAGACATCGTCGCCGTTCGCGTCGTACTGCGTGACGGCTCCTTCGGACTGCATTCCGACGAGCGTCGCACCGCGCGTCGAATCGTTGTCGGCCGCGCTGGCAGTCGGTGTGGTCGCCGCGCTCACGGCGAGTGGCCCGACGACGACGATGACGGCCAGAACCACCAGGAGCGCACCGAGGCGCTGGCGAGAGGGCGAACGCATTGGTTGTGCCGACTGCGTGGCTGGCCGGGTTAACGCTACTGATTCGCGCTCGGGACGCGCTCGCCGTCGAGTACGGAGACGAAGTTCCGAAGAACGTCGTGACCGACGCTCGTGAGCACGCTTTCCGGGTGGAACTGTACGCACTCGATCGGATGCTTACCGTGGCGAATCCCCATCACGAGCCCGTCGGCGGTGCGCGCGCTCACGGTGAAACAGTCGGGCACGTCGGTGGCGATCAGCGAGTGATAGCGCCCCGCCCGGAACTCCTGATCGAGATCGGCGAACACGCCGCGACCGTCGTGCTCGATCGAGACGGCCTTGCCATGGACCGGTTCCGGTGCGCGCCCGACCGATCCACCATACTCGTAGACTGCGGCTTCCAGCCCGAGACAGACGCCGAGCGTCGGGATCTCGGTACTCACCTCACGGAGCACGTCGAGTGTGACGCCCACGTCGCGCTCGTTTTCCGGATGGCCCGGCCCGGGACTGATGACGATCCCGTCCGGGTCGATGGCACGGATTTCGTCGAGCGAGACCGTATTGCGCACGACCTGGGTGTTCGCGTGTTCACTCACGTACTCGACGAGGTTGTAGGTGAACGAATCGAAGTTGTCGACGAACAGGACATCCGGGCGGTCGGCGGCATCGGTGGGGATCGTCGGTTCGGCGGTCATCGGGACGGCTCCGGCGTCATCGACGGCCGTTCGATGCGTTCGAGCGCGGCGAGCACGCCCTTGATCTTCTGCTCGGTCTCGTCGTACTCGCTCGCCGGCTCCGAGTCGGCGACGACGCCCGCACCCGCACGCACGGTGATCCGATCCTCGCCCGCTCCCGACGACTCCACGCCGTGCTCGATCAGCGCCGTCCGGATCGTGATGGCGACGTCGGCGTCACCGTCCCACGAGAAGTAGCCGACGCCGCCGCCGTACAGCCCCCGCGGGGAGGCTTCGAGTTCGTCGATGAGTTCCATCGCGCGGACCTTCGGCGCGCCCGAGAGCGTGCCCATCGGAAAGGCCGCACGCGCCGCGTCGAACGCATCGTTTTCCTCCGTCAGTCTCCCTGTGACCGTCGATTCGATGTGCTGGACGTGGGAGTATTTCAGCACGGTCATGAACTCGGCGACACGCACGGAGCCGGGGCGACTCACCCGGCGCACGTCGTTGCGTGCCAGATCGACGAGCATCGTGTGCTCGGCGCGCTCCTTCTCGTCGGCGAGCAGCTCGCCCGCGAGCCGGCGGTCCTCGACCGGGCTCGATCCCCGTGGACAGGTGCCAGCGAGCGGGTTCGAGACGACTTCGTTCCCGCGGACAGAAACGAGCGTCTCGGGGCTCGCACCCACCACCGAGCGATCGCCGTATTCGAGCAGATACATGTACGGCGAGGGGTTGATCTCGCGCAGGGCGGCGTACAGCCCGCGCGAATCGACCTCGCCAACCAGTTCGCGGGCGCGCGAGAGCACCACCTGATAGCTGTCGCCGTCGAGGACGTGCTCCTTCGCCCGCCGGACGGATTCTTCGTACTCCTCGCGCGAGCCGGCGGTCTCCCCGCGGCGCTCGAATCCACCCACGTCGACCGTCGCAGCGGCGAGTTCCTCGCGGACGCGTGCGACCTCGGCGGTCATCGCGTCGTGGATCGCGGCGGGATCGTCGTCGGGGCGGACGAGCGGCGTGAACACGAGCGAGATCTCGTCGGATGCATGGTCGAACGCCACGGTCTTCGTGGTCAGGACGAACTGCGCGTCGGGCACCGACGAATCGGGCCGATCGATCCCGATCTCGTCGAGCTGTAGATCGTAAACCGAGTCGTAGGCCAGGTAGCCCACGAGTCCGCCGTCGAGCTGCTGGCGATCGGTGTCGGGGAAGTTCACCCGGTCGGCGTCGGGCAGCGCGCCGCGAAGCCGATCGAGGACGTCACCCGTACCGCTGTCGAACGCACCCCGATACCGTTCGGTGAAACACTCGATGTCGGTGCCGTCCGGATCGACGGTGACGAGCGCCGCCGGATCGTAGCCGACGAACGAGTAGCGCGCGTGGCCGTCTGCCTCGGTGGGCGCGAACGCCCCGTCGGGGTCGCTGGAGGCGACCTTCTCGGCGCTTTCGAGCAGGAAGGTGTGGTTCGCATCGTCGGCGAGCGTCGCGTACGCCGCGAGCGGTTCGCTATCGACGTCGAGCCGGGCGACAGCGCGCACGACCGCCGGACGATCTCGATCACTCACGAGATCGACGAACCGCNGCCAGCCCGCTCAGAGATGTGTATAAGAGACAGGTGTCACTCATGCGCGCAGCGGCTCCCCGCTGACACGCGCGACGAATCTCTGGAGTTTCGCGTGGTCTTTGGTGCCCGTACCCTGCTGGTCCTCGATCCCGCTCGATACGTCCACGCCGAACGGTGCGACCGTCTCGACCGCGCTGGCGACGTTCTCGGGCGTGAGGCCGCCGGCGAGCAGGACGGGAGCGTCGAGGTCGGCGACGATTTTCCGGGCGCGCGCCCAGTCGTGCGTCTCGCCGGTGCCGCCCGCACCCTGCTCGTCGGTCGAATCGAGTACGAGCGCGTCGGTGACGGTCGCGTAGTCGTCGAGATCGTCGTCGACCGCATCGACGCCGGCGATCACCGGGACGGCGATGCGTTCCGAGAGCTCCTCGATCTCGGCCGGCGAGCAGCCGTGGACCTGGATGGCGTCGGGCGCGACTCGTTCGACGAGCGCTGCGCCCTCGTCCGGCGTTTCGGGCATCGTGACGAGCACGCTCGTGACGGAGTCGGGAATCCGATCGACGAGCGCGGCAGCACGATCTGGCGCAAGTTCGCGCGGCGTCTCGATCGGCACTCGCGAGACGACCCCGACCATGTCCGCGCCGGCGTCGATGGCGGCGTCGAGATCGCGCTCGCGGGTCAGCCCGCAAAGTTTCGTACGAGTCATCGTCCCTCGCCCGCGACCGCCTCGGCCGTGCGCAGCGCGGCGAGTTTTTCACGGGCACGATCGGCGTCGATCGCCTCGCGAGCGTGTTCGACGCCGTCCTGAATACTGTCGGCGATGCCGGCGACGTACACCGCCGCGCCGGCGTTCGCGAGCACGATGTCGCGCTTCGGGCCCTCGATCTCGCCGGTGACGACCCCACGGAGGTCGGCGGCGTTCTCGGTGGGCGTGCCGCCAGCGACCGCCGCGACGGGGGCCGTATCGAGATCGAGTTCTTCGGGCGTTAGCGTGTACTCCTCGGTCTCCGTGTCGCGGACTTCGGCGACGCGCGTCTCGCCGTGGATACAGATCTCGTCCATGCCGGAGCCGTGGACGACGAGCGCGCGATCGACGCCGAGCTGGGCGAGCGCACGGGCGAGCACTGGGACGAGATCGGGATCGTAGACGCCGACGACCTGTGCGTCCGCGCTCGCCGGGTTCGTCAGCGGGCCGAGCACGTTGAAGATCGTCCGCGCGCCGAGCTCCTTGCGCGGGCCGATGACCGCCTTCATCGCGGGGTGGAACACCGGCGCGAGCATGAACCCGATCCCCTGGCGCTCGATGGCCGCCTCGACGTCCGTGGGTTCGGCGTCGATATCCACGCCGAGCTCGCGGAGCACGTCGGCGCTGCCCGACGAGGAGGAAACCGAGTAGTTGCCGTGTTTGGCGACGTTGACACCCGCGCCGGCCGCGACGACTGCGCTCGCCGTCGAGACGTTGATCGTGTCGTGATCGTCGCCGCCCGTCCCGCAGGTGTCGACGAGCGGCCGGCAGTCGGGTTCGATCGTGCGTGCGGCCGCGCTCATGCCCTGGGCGAAGCCAGCGATCTCGGTCTCCGTCTCGCCTTTCGTCCGCAGCGCCGCGAGCAGCGCTCCCATCTGTGCCTCGGTCGCCCCCTCGAAGATCTCCGTGGCCGCCGTGCGCGCGGCCGATCGCGAGAGATCCTCGCCGTCGGCCACCCGTGCGATGTACTCTTGCATGTGAGGATGTACTGATTCGCGTTGTAATGCACAAGTTCGTACATCGGCTTAAATCTACCGTCAGCGATTTCACATCGTGCCCTCGTTCCGAAACCTTCAATTAGGCCCGCGGCGGAACTGTGGGTAGAGCAAGGGTTCGTGGTCTAGGCTGGTTATGACACCTCCTTGACATGGAGGAGGCCGGCGGTTCAAATCCGCCCGAACCCACTATTTTCCCGCGAACATCTCGGTGAGCGATTTTCGGATAGATAGCTCCCTGATGAGTTCGAATTCCTCAATGTGATCCGTGAACCTGGCCGCAAAGTCCACGAGATAGCGTTGCGCGAGCGTTTCGACGGCGTAGTGCTTAACCTCCAACCTAAACAGGTGCGGCCACATCTCGGAATATAACGATCGACCGTCCAAAACGATAAGCCCGTCTGGGACGACTGGGGACCATGCCAGAAGCGTACGTCGTCGACGCGGTGCGGACCCCGTTCGGCAAGCACGGTGGCTCGTTTCGAGACACCCATCCACAGGACCTCGCGGCGATACCGCTGGAACGGCTCGAAGAGCGCAACGGGTTCTCAGGGCCCGACGACATCGAGGACGTGATCTACGGCTGTGTGGACCCGGTGGACGAACAGGCCAACAACATCGCGCGGATCGCGCCGATGGTGGCCGGCTGGGGCGACGACGTGCCGGGCGTGCAGCTCGACCGAATGTGTGGGTCGGGCCAGCAGTCGATCAACTTCGCGGCGGGCCAGATCCGTGCGGGCTTTCACGACGTTCTCGTCGCGGGCGGGGTCGAGCACATGACCCGAGTCCCGATGGGATCGGCCGGCAGTAGTCTCACCGACACCTACTTCGAGTATTTCGACGAACTCACCACACAGGGTGAGGGTGCCGAACGGATCGCCGAGGAGTGGGGGTTCTCCCGGAACGATCTCGACGAGATCGCCGTCGATTCGCAGAACCGCTGGGCCGACGCCGCGGACGCCGGCCACTACGATGACCAGGTGGTGCCCGTCGACGTGGAACTTGATGGGGAAACGACCCACGTCGAAGCGGACGAACACCCGCGTCCGGGGACGGACGTGGAGACGCTCGGCGGGCTCCCGCTGGCGTTTCGCGAAGAGGGTGAGGGAGTGATCCACGCCGGCAATGCCTCGGGGATCGTCGATGGTGCGGCGGCGACGCTGGTCGCAAGCGGCGAGGCGTGCGAGCGGTTCGGCTGGGAACCGATGGCCAGAATCGTCGACACTCACGTCGTCGGCGTCGATCCCGTGACGATGCTCACGGGACCGATCCCGGCTACGAACGAACTGCTCGACGCGAACGACGTGACGGTGTCCGACATCGATCGCTTCGAGGTCAACGAGGCGTTCGCGTCGGTCGTCGCGGCGTGGCTCAACGAGACGGGTGCCGAGTGGGACCGGACGAACGTCTGGGGTGGCGCGATCGCCCACGGCCATCCGCTCGGCGCGACCGGTGCGGCACTCCTCGGCAAACTGCCCTACCAGCTCGACGCGTGTGACGGCCGCTACGGGCTGTGTACGATGTGTATCGGCTTCGGCCAGGGGATCGCCACGCTGATCGAACGGGTCTGAGATGGTCCGCTCCGATTGAGAGCAGAGACGCGGCGGCAGACGATGACGCCCGTGAGATGACGTCGATCCGAGTGTTTACAGTCGAACCGAAATCACGAATCCGTTCGGAAACTCAGAGCCCGTACTGACTCGCGATGGTGTTGAGCTGGATCTCGTCGGTTCCCTCGACGATTCGGAAGATCCGTGCCTGATGGAGCCGATCCATGAACGGGTTTTCTTCCGCGAGCCCGCTGCTGCCGTGGATCTGCACCACGTCGTCGGCGATCTCCCAGAACGTATCGGTCGCGAACCACTTCAGGATCGACGACTCGGCGATGGCGGGATCGCTCCCGTCGAGCGTCCACGCACACCGCAATCCGGCGGCGTCGGCGGCATAAACGTTGGCGCGCCCGCGAGCGATCTTGTGTGAGATCGCCTGAAAATCACCGATCGGACGGTCGAACGCCTCGCGATCGGTGGCGAACTCGGTGGCACGATCGAGAAGCCACTCGGCACTGCCGACCGCTTGGGCACCGATCTCGAGCCGGCCGAGGCCGAGAAACCCCATCGCATCGTAAAACGCCGCATCGACGTCGCCGAGCACGCGATCGGCAGGGATTCGGACGTCGTCGAGTCGGACCTCGGCCTGTCGGCCCACCGAGCCGACGGCGTTGTTGAGCGATCCGAGTTCGAACTCGTCGTCCTCGACGATGAAGCAGGTGATCCCGCCGTGACGACCCGCTTCAGCCTGTGGGGTAGTCCGTGCAAAGACCTGGATGAAGTCGGCGTAGGGCGCGTTCGTGATCCACTGTTTCGTGCCGTCGAGAACCCACTCGTCACCGTCCTTGTCGGCGTGGGTGTCCATGTTCGGCGAATCGGAACCCACACCCGGTTCGGTCTGGGCGAACGCGGTCGTCTTCTCGGCGCGCATCGCCGGTTCGAGGTACTCTTCGATCTGGTCGCCCTCGGCCGCCGCGAGCAGCGGCTTCGGGCCCGCCGGCCCCGCGAGGACCTCGTTCGACAGGGGGACGGCGGATGTGGCGAGGCGTTTGTTCGCTCGGTACCACGTCACCGCCGACACGTCCTCGCCGCCGACGTCGCTCGGCATGTTCATGGCGTAGTAGCCCGCCTCGGCGCTCCGTTTGCGAACGCGCTCGATCGCATCGAGTACCTCGTCGGTCAATCGCCCATCGGGCTCGTGGCCGAGTCGCGGGTTCGTGAGCGTCTCCCCGAGCTCCTCGGCGATCGGTTCGACCTCCTGCTCCACGAACTCGTCGAGACTCCGGAGAACGAGCTGGGTCTCCTCGTCGATATCGAACGCGACACCGGAATCGCTCGCTGATCGTCCCATGAGCATCCACGTGGTTCGTCGACACCCCACATAATACCTTGCTACTGACGCCTCACTGCCTGGAGCGCGATCCGTACGGATCTCTGTCCGACGGTATTAGCAACGAACTCGTGCGATCCAGAACGGTGAGCGAACTACGTCCGCGAAAGCTTTGCTGCACGCGGTCCGTTTCTCGTTTCGACCATCTCGAACGTGACTTCCTCCCCGAGTTCGGGCACGTGACCCCGCACAGCGTTCGGAAGGAACAGGACGTCCTTCGCCGTCACCTCAGTCTCGATGAACCCCGACTGACTGGCGGCATTCACGTGACTTACCGTCCCTTTCGTCAGTGATTCGTGATTCATTGGTTGTAGATAGCCATGGTACCGACCCTCAAATAGATGTTGGTGTAATGAAGAATGATTGAGGACATGGGCACAGAGTGACAGAACGAGAACAGCGACGAGTTCGACCCGACAAAGGTCGGAGCAGTGGACCTGATACAGCTCTCTGAACGCGGAGCGTCGATCAGGGCCAGATATTCGGCATGCCCGACCGTACGAGCAGCTATGGAGCACACCGGATCGATGAAAGTGCCGGACGGGAAACTCGTCACCGTGACTGCGACCTACGGGGACACCATCGAATCGGTCACGATCACCGGCGATTTCTTCCTCGAACCGCCCGCGGCGCGGGAGAAGCTCGAACGGGTGATCGAAGGGCGACCGACGGCCGTCTCGAAGCCGGAACTGGTCGACGCGATCGAAACGGTCGACGCGGAGCTGATCGGTTTTTCGGCCGCCGATCTCGCCGAGGCGGTCCGGGAGGCGATCGATCGATGAGCGAGCCCGGAGCCACACCCGACGAAAACTGGCGGATCATCGACGGCGGTGTCCACGACGAACCGACACATCACGCGCTCGACGACGTGTTGATCGATCGTCTCGACGACGGCGAGATGGCACCGACGATCCGCTTCTGGTATCGGACGGGACCGGCGGTACCGATCGGTCGGTTTCAGGCCTACGCCGACGAGGTAGCCGACGAGTACGTCCGCGACCACGATATTGACGTCGTGCGACGGATCACCGGCGGCGGTGCGATGTACGCCGAACCCGGCGCGGTGATCACCTACTCGATCTATCTCCCGCGCGCGGCGGTCGCGGACGATATCGAACGGAGCTACGAACGACTCAACCGATGGGCGATCGACGCGCTCCGTGATCTCGGACTGGCAGCCGTTCACGAGCCGCTCAACGATATCGCCCACGAGGACGGCAAGATCGGTGGTGCGGCCCAGCTCCGGCGCTCGAACGCGGTGCTTCACCACGTCACGATGAGCTACGCGCTCGATATCGAGGCGATGCTCCGGACGCTTCGTATCGGTGAAGAGAAACTCTCGGACAAGGCCGTCACGTCCGCCGAGAAGCGCGTCACCCGCATCGCGGACTACGTCACGGAGGATCGCGAAGCCGTCATCGACCGCCTCAAAGACGAGTTCCGTGCCACCTACGGTGGTGAAGAGGGATCGTTGACCGACGACGAGCTGACGACGGCGAAGCGACGTGCCGAGACGACGTTCCGGACGGACGAGTGGAACAAGCGTCTGTAGGACTCGTGGCACAGAATTGGTGTACCACCGCCGTGACTTCCTGGATCGGATGGCAAAATCCGCGGCGTTCGCCCGTATCTCGAGAGCGGTGACAGCAGAAGTGCCGATCGGGATATCGGACGAGCCGATCCCACGGAGACCGACGACTGACCGTCGAGGGGTACGTGACCGTCGGCGATACTGGCAGAACCGTGGGTGGTGTACAGCCCCAACAAGCGAACGTTTCAACTGGCCAGCTTCGCGAGGAGTCGGGGATGGACGATGACAACGCGGTTCCATCGCGCGTTACCGAGCCGTTTCGCTTCGCGTACGACGCACCGACGCTCCGGTGTGGCCGCCACAGCGCCGGCGAGCTGGGTGAGGAGCTCGCGGCTCGCGGTCTCGAACGTGCGCTCGTCGTCAGCGGACAGACCGTCGGCTCGACGTCGGCGGTCATTGATCCCGTTCGATCGGGACTGGACGAGCGCCTCGCGGGCGTTTTCGCCGAAACGACGGCCGAAAAGCGGCTGGCGACGGCCGCCGACGGAGCCGAGCGAGTGCGCGAGCTGGATGCCGACTGTATCGTCGCGCTCGGCGGCGGGAGCAGCCTCGACGCGGCCAAACAGGTGAGCGTTCTCGCCGCACGTGCGGCCGCTGCGGACGACGATCCAGCGGCCGTCTACGACGCCGCGGGCGCGGAACTCACCGAGACGGGAACGCTCACCGTGCCCGAAACGGTCGTCCCGATCGTCGCGGTGCCGACGACGCTCGCGGGTGCGGACGTCTCGCAGGGCGGCGGTGTCGCGGCGACGCCCGAGGGTGGACTCGTCGACGAATCGGTGTCCGGCGGCCTCTCGGACCCCGCTCTGCTGCCGGTGGCCGTCGTCGCCGATAGCGCGCTGTTCGCCACGACGCCCGACGACGTGCTCGCCGCCTCGGCGATGAACGGGTTCGACAAGGGCATCGAGACGCTGTACGCCAGCACGGCGACGCCGGTGACCGATGCCACCGCCGTCCGAGGGCTCTCGCTCTATCAGGACGGGCTGCTCGCGTTCGGCGACGGGACACGCGAGCCCTGGGTCTTCGACGCGCTCGCCCGGGGCAGCCTGCTCGTCCAGTACGGCATCTCGCGGCCGGACGCGGGCACGCTCTCGCTGATCCATTCGCTCAGCCACGGCCTGACACGAGGCAACCCCATCCAGCAAGGGACGGCCCACGGCATCGTCGCGCCTCACGCCCTCGACTATCTCTTCGAGCACGTCGACGGCCGGCGGGATCTGCTGGCCGACGCGCTCGGCATAATCGATGCCGACGACACGGCCGACGCGATCACGACCGCCGTCGCGGACGTCCGGGACGCGCTCGGGCTGCCGACTCGACTCCGTGACGTCGATGGTCCCGAACAGGACGAGTTCCCGGCGGTCGCCGAGGCCGTTCTCGCCGACGGCTTCATGGCGAACGTGCCCGCTGATCTGAACCCGACGAGCGAGGAGATCGAAGCGGTGCTGGCGGCGGCGTGGTAGAGAGCGTTCGTATGTCGTGACCTGTTCGCCGTGGCCCCGTCTCCCTCCCCCCCTCTCACTCAATCGGCGCGATCGGTTCGCCCTTCGTCCGACACCGTCGCCTCATCGGTCGTCGCCACCCCGTTGACGAGCTCGTGGATACCGACGACGAGCGCCGGTACGACGATCATGAAGATGTGTTCCTCGATCGGAATGCCCAGCAGCTCGACGCCGGTACGGAGCTGGATCTCGAAGACACCCACACGGAGGGTGTACCAGTCCCAGACGTACGCGATCGGGTAGAGCGCCACCACCGTTCTGGCGGCCCGTCTGAGCGACCCGGTGTAGGCCAGCAGCGCGAGCGCGGCCGTCCCGAAGACCACCTCGGTCACGAGATAGGTGTACGGGCCGAACACGCCGATGTCCGGTAGCATCATTCCATGCGCTACGTGCGCGGGGGTCAAGAACTGTCGGGCCGTCGGGGTCGCTGCAGCGTGGGCGACGACACGACATCGTGAGAACGAGCAAAGTGTTGATTAGCCCCGCCGTTGAACTGATGAGGGTGAGAGCATGAACATCGCCGACATCGCAACCACCGACCACGTCGAAGTGAGCGCCGACCAGCGCCTCGGGAAGGTTCGAGCGCTCTTCGAGGAGGAGAGCCCGCGTGGGCTCATCGTCACCAACAACGGTGAGTACGCCGGCGTGATCACCCAGCGCTCGCTGATGCAATCACACGTCGAGGACTCGACGAAGGCGAACGCGCTGATGAGCTCGGCCCCACAGGTCAAACGGACGAGCGACGTTCGGGACGTCGCACGGATGCTCGTCGAGGGCAACACGAAAGTCGCCCCGGTCGTCGAGGGCGACAGCCTCTGGGGGATCGTCACCGCCGACGCGATCCTGGAGGCCGTCCTCGACAACCTCGACGCGCTCGTCGTCTCGCAGATCCACACCGACGACGTCATCACCATCGCCGAGGACGCCAGCGTCGGCCAGGCGATCAACCGCCTGCGTGAACACGGCGTCTCCCGGCTCCCCGTCGAGAACGAGGCGGGCTACCTCACGGGCGTGGCAACGACCCACGATCTCGTCGATTTCGTCGTGCGCAACATGGACCAGCCGACCGAGGGCGAGCGCTCGGGCGACTCCGATCGCATGCTCGATATCCCCGTCTACGACCTGATGAGCGCGCCCGTCGAGACGATCTCGGGCGACGAATCCGTTCGCGAAGCGGTGTCACGAATGCTCGACAACGACTACAACGGGCTGGTCGTCACGCCACCCGAGGACGACCGCACCATCGACGGCGTGCTCACCAAGACCGACGTGCTCCGGGCGCTGACGTTCACCGAGGAGGACCACATGGACGTCCAGATCACCAACATCGACCTGCTCGACACGATCACTCGTGAGGATCTCCGTGAATCCGTGACGCAGGTCGCCGACAAGTTCCAGGAGATGCAGGTCCACCACGCCCACGTGCGATTCCACAAACACAAGGAGAAACTCCGTGGCACGCCGTTGATCCAGTGTCAGATCCGCCTGCGCACGAGCCAGGGCCAGGTCGCCGGCACCGGCGAGGGCTACGGGGCCGAGAGCGCCTTCCGGGTCGCACTCGACAAACTCGAACGCAACGTCCTCGAACGAAAGGGGATCAGGGCCGACGAGCAGCGCCGCGGGCAGATCCTCAGAAAGCTAAACGAGATCTGATCGGCGACTCGCGGACGGTGCGACTCTTTTTCATCGAACGAAACGAGCAGTGGTTCGGTCGTATCGCGTCGGATCGCGCTACGATTCGGCTGGCCGATCCGATCAGGCTGCTCCGCCGACGTACAGCACGACGACGAGGAACAGCCACACGACGTCGACGAAGTGCCAGTACATCGAGACGGTGCTCACGGAGGTGTGACGCTCGGCGGTGTACTGTCCGGCGAGTCCGCGCACGAAGACGATCCCGAGGAGGATCGCACCCATCGTGACGTGGAGTCCGTGCAGTCCGGTGAGACTGAAGAAGGCGCTGGCGAAGATGCCGTCGGTGAGGGTGAACCCCTCCTCGATGATGAAGGTGTAGTACTCGAAGACCTGGCCACCGATGAAGACGATCCCCAGGAGAAGGGTGACGCCGAGCAGCCCGAGGAACCCCTTGCGATTGTCCTTGCGCAGCGAGATCTCGGCGAAGTGGATGGTGAAACTGCTGGCGACCAGCAGCGCCGTGTTGATCAGGACCAGCGAACTGAGGAGATGGGGGAGTTCACCGGGTGGCCACGTGCCCACGCGGATGAAGAAGAAGTAGATGAAGCCGGCACCGAAGGTGGCGATTTCGGTGCCCAGAAACAGCAGCATGCCGAATCGGAGTGAGCCCGCGCCGCGGCTGTCTGTGCCGCGCGACCAGTAGTCGGCGACGTAGGCGTGATAGAGCCAGCCGAACAGTCCGAACAGGAAGAGGCCGGCGCTGGCGATGAAGACGATCGGGCCGGCCGATGGCGGGACGAGTTCGATATCACCGTGTCCAAGGAAGAACAGCGCCGCGCCGAGATAGAGCCCGGCAGCGCCCGCAGCGCTGATGAACGGCCACCAGCTCGCCTCGCCGAACCCGCGCGGCCAGTCCTCGGTCGCCGGGAGGTGGTGTCCCTCCCCCTCGTTCGTGTCGTCGGCGGTTCCCATACGCGCCGGTTGCACACCGATGATTAAAAACCCTCTTACACCGCTCGGCAGCCAGCCGTCGGCTGCTCGCCACGGCTGGTGGTCGTTTCGATGGGTTTGTTACGCTCGCAGCCCACGGAGCGGTATGGACGACCAGCCAGGGTTGAGCGACCAGTATCGGATGTCGAGTCCGTGGCCGCTCATCGTCGTGCTCGGCCTCCTGTTTTCGGAGCTCGGCCTGCTGTTCAACGTGTTTCCGGTCGCCGTCGGCGGACTGCTCCTGTTCGTCGGAGCCATCGCCGGCATCGTGCTCGAATCGGGCTACGCCGATCGGCCGTGGAACCTGCTCGCGGGACTCGGCGTCGCGCTCTGTGTGCTCGGCGCGCTCGTCACCGTGACCCAGCTCGACAGCGTCACGTTCGATGCGATCGCCACCGTCGTCGGCCGGCCAAACGGGATCGTCGGTCGTGGCGTCGAGCTGCTGATCGCGGGCATCGTCTCGGTCGTCATCGGGGCGGGCGGACGATTCGCCGAGAGCGAGTCCATCTGACGATACAGCGCCGAACGAGACACCGGGGAACCGACAACCTATTTATCCGGCCGGGTGAAGGGGCCAATCATGTCAGAGCGCACGTTCGACCGCGAGACGCTCCTCGACCTCACGGTCAACATCGTTCCGCTCGGGATCCTCACGTTCTTCATCCTCGTCTTCCTGTTCGCCAGCCCGTGGGAGCTCGACCCGTTCGTGACCGCCATCAGCATCGGGCTGTTGGTCGTCCCGTTCGCCGTCCTCGTGCTCGTCACGTTCGTCTCCGGACGGGCGGTCGCACGGGACGAGCAGAGCGCTACAGCCGCCGGCGAACTCTCGGCGAGCGACGCAACCCTCGATAGCGGCGTCGAGGAGGAGCTGGTGAGCGACGATCACCCCGAAAGCGATGACGACCAATCCGAAAGCGATGCCGAAAACGACGAGAGTAGCGACGCCGAACCCGACGACGCTGGCGGCGACGAGGACGACGAGAACTGACGCCATCGTCGGTGCCGACGCCGCTTCCGTCCAGCGGTCGGCGTGTGGGAAGCCGGAATCTAAGGATTCTTTACCCCGTAGGTCACAGGGTCGGACATGGTAGAAGCGCAGTTGGTGTTGACAGCGTTGATGGGGCTGTTCCTGGCGGGCGTGGCCGTCTGGCTCAGCCGCATCGAGGACTGGCGTTCGTACACGCCGCTTGCCGGCGGTGGTGGTGCCGTCGGCGAGGAGAGCGGCTACGCACACGACGAAAAGCCGAGTGGTCTCATCCGATGGCTGACGACCGTCGATCACAAGGACATCGGGATCCTCTACGGGGCCTACTCCATCATCGCGTTCGCCGTCGGTGGTATCATGGTCATTCTGATGCGGACCGAGCTGCTTACGCCCGACGAGGCCATCATCGGTTCGCAGTTCTACAACTCACTGCTGACCAGCCACGGCATCACGATGCTGTTCCTGTTCGGTACGCCGATGATCGCGGCCTTCGGGAACTACTTCATTCCGCTGCTCGTCAACGCCGAGGACATGGCGTTCCCACGCATCAACGCCATCGCGTTCTGGATGCTGCCGCCGGGGGCGCTGCTGGTCTGGGCCGGCTTCCTCGTCGTTCCGTTTACCGATATTCAGCCCGCACAGACCGCCTGGACCATGTACACGCCGCTGTCGGCCGGCGTCGGCACCGGTACGCAGGCCGGCGTCTCCGGGCTCGGCATCGACTTCATGCTGTTGGGACTCCACTTCACCGGACTTTCGGCGACGATGGGCGCGATCAACTTCATCGCGACCATCTTCACCGATCGCGGCAGCGACGTCAACTGGGCGAATCTCGACATCTTCAGCTGGACGATGCTCACCCAGTCGGGACTGATCCTCTTCGCGTTCCCGCTGCTGGGCAGCGCGCTCATCATGCTGCTGCTCGACCGTAACTTCGGAACGACGTTCTTCCTCGCGGAGGGTGGTGGGCCGATCCTCTGGCAACATCTGTTCTGGTTCTTCGGCCATCCTGAGGTCTATATCCTCGCGCTCCCACCGATGGGGCTGGTCAGTTTCATCCTCCCGAAGTTCTCCGGACGCAAGCTGTTCGGCTTCAAGTTCGTCGTCTACTCGACGCTGGCCATCGGCGTGCTCTCCTTCGGCGTCTGGGCACACCACATGTTCGCGACCGGTATCGACCCGCGCATCCGCGCGAGCTTCGAGGCCGTTTCACTCGCGATCGCCATCCCGAGCGCCGTCAAGGTGTTCAACTGGACGACGACGCTCTGGGGCGGGAATCTCAGGCTCACCGCGCCGATGCTGTTCTGTGTCGGTGCGGTCTCGAACTTCATCTTCGGCGGTGTCACTGGCATATTCACGGCAGCGATCCCGATCGACCTCGTGCTGCACGACACCTACTACATCGTCGGTCACTTCCACTACATCCTCATGGGACTGCTCGCGTTCACGGTGTTCGCCGGGATCTACTACTGGTTCCCCATCATCACCGGCAAGATGTACCAGAAACGCCTCGCGAAGTGGCATTTCTGGCTGACGATGATCGGGACGAACATCACGTTCTTCGCCATGCTCCTGCTGGGCTATCTCGGCATGCCGCGCCGGTACGCGACCTACACCTTCGGTGTCGGACCCCAGCAGATAATCGAGGTCCTCCACCAGGTGACGACGCTCGGGGCGTTCATCCTGCTGGTCGGCCAGATCATCTGGGTCTGGAACATGATCCAGTCGTGGTACGAAGCGCCGACGCTCCAGGACAACGACCCGTGGGATCTCAAGGAGACTGGCCAGTTCACCAACGAGTGGGGCTGGAACGAACGTCGCCTCGAAACGGCCATCACTGACGGCGGCGAGGAAGAGGAGACAGCGATGACCGACGGCGGCGACCCCGTCGACGGATCGGCCGACACCGAGTAGGCGTTCGACACGCCGATCGAACGTTCGACCGTCGTCGCGATTCTTGCTATCAGAGAACGGTTGAATACGGTCGGCTATCGATCGAGAGAGCCACCATCGCCGCGACCGTCCGCTGGCACCACTGGCGACGTCTCGGATACCGTTTTTCGGGATAGACGGATCGTGGAAAAGAGATCGGCAGCAGCCCGGAGTGGTTCAGCTGGTGGCGACGAGAACGACGGCCATGACCGCCATCAACAGTGCGATGCCCGAGAGGACCGCCAGCAGGATCTCCTTTTCGCTCATGGAGCGCATAGCGGACACGCGGACAAAAGGCTAATCTTCCGGCGAGCGGTAGCAGTCGTGTGTCCGAGACCCCAACGCGCGGACGGCGGGCGGATTACAGCGGCCGCAGCGTCGTGTTCACCATCTACTGCGTCGCTATCGGCGTCGCCGGAGTGATGGGCTTCCTCCTCGGGATGATCGGGCCGGACGCGCTCCGCTCGGTGAAGCTGTTTTTCCTCATCGAGATGCCACCGACACCGTTCGGGCTTGCGGTCTACGGGATGGTGACGCTCGCGACCATCCTCGGCGTGCTCTTGCTCGCGGTTCGGTTCGTCTCCCGACGCTACGGCGACCGAGACCGGTAAGGCGGCGCGACCCGTTCACCGATCATGTACACCGTCGTCGTGGGTGCTGGCACGGACCACGAACGCACGCTGCGGAAAGCTCGCACGATCGTCGATCTCCCCGCGGCCACGGACTCCCTCGCTGTCGTGCTGGTACGGGCGGGCGATGGCTCCGCCGACCCGTCGGAGATCAGCGCGTTTTTCGACGAACACGATATCGACACCACCGTCGAAACCGTGAGCAGTGATCCACCGACTGCGCTCGTCGAAGTGGCGGCCGAGCGCGAGGCCGATCTCATCTGTGTCGGCGGCCGGACGCGCTCGCCGGCCGGGAAGGCACAGCTGCGTAGCGGTGCACAGTCGGTGATCGTCAACGCCGATCGTCCGGTGCTAGTTGCGGGCGAGCCGGATCACTGATCCAATCGCGCGTCACGGACGCCAAACGCGAGCAGCAGTACGGCCGCCCCACCTTCGCCCGGAAGGAGATCAACATCGACGAGACTCAGGAAGTCGATCGTGAGGCCGAATCCCGCAAGATCGAGCGGTGCCGGATTCCCGCTCTCTATCGGGTGGCGTGCGGTCGTTCTAGTCCGCCTGTAGTTGATCGCGGATCGTCTCGGGCACGCTCGGGTCGGCGAGCGTGCTCGTGTTGCCGAGCTCCTCGTCGTTGGAGATGTCCTCCAGGAGTCGGCGCATGATCTTCCCCGAGCGGGTCTTCGGCAGTTCGTCGACGAACAGCACGTTCGACGGCCGGGCGAACTTGCCGATACCCTCCTCGACGGATTCGACGATGCGCCCGCGCAGCTCTTCGGTTTCCTCGACGCCCTCCCTGACGGTGACGTAGACGTCGGGCACCTCGCCCTTCTCGGCGTCGTCACGCGCGGCGACGGCCGCCTCGGCGACGTCCTCGACCTCCGCGATCGCGCTTTCGAGCTCCATCGTTCCGAGTCGGTGGCCGGCGACGTTCATCACGTCGTCGAGCCGGCCGAGAATTCGGTAGTAGCCGTCCGTTCCCTGGACGGCCGCGTCGCCCGCCTCGTAGATCCAGTCCGCGGAGTCGTCGGAGTCGGTGTCCGAGAATCGCTCCCAGTACTCCTCGATGAACCGTTCGTCGTCGCCGTGGACGGTTTGAAGCATACCGGGCCACGGCCGCGTGATGGCGAGGTTGCCCGCCTCGCCGGACTCGGGTGCGATCTCCTCGCCCGCGTCGTCGAGGATGGCGGGTTCGATTCCGGGGGCTGGACGGCCGGCACTGCCGGGTTTCATGTCCTGGATCGCCGGCAGGTTCGTGATCATATGTCCGCCGTTTTCGGTCTGCCACCAGGTATCGACGATGACGGCGCTCTCGTCGCCGACGTGTTTGTAGTACCAGAGCCAGGCCTCGGGCTGGATCGGTTCTCCTACAGTGGTCATGTGTCGGAAGTCGAAGTCGTAGCCCTCCAGTTCTTCCTCGCCCCACTTCATGAACTGGCGGACCGCCGTCGGCGAGGTGTGGAAGATGTCGACGTCGTACTTCTCGGCGATCTCCCAGGTCCGTCCCTTGTGCGGGTAGTCGGGCGTCCCCTCGTACATCACCGAGGTGGTACCGAGCGAGAGCGGCCCGTAGACGATGTAGCTGTGACCCGTGATCCAGCCGATATCCGCCGAACACCAGTAGGTGTCCTCGGGTTTGATGTCCTCGTCGTACTTCGCGGTTCCCGTCGCGTAGGCGAGATAGCCACCCGTCCGATGCTGGCAGCCCTTCGGCTGGCCCGTCGTCCCCGAGGTGTACATGAGAAAGAGCGGATCCTCGGCGTCGCGGCTGACCGGCTCGACGCGCTCACCACGATGGTCGTCGAGAAGCTCCGAAACGAGCGTGTAGTCGTCGCTGACGTCGACCTGAGGCTCGTCGTGGCGCGTCCACGCGAGCACGTCGGGATCGCCGTCGACCTCGGCCATCGCCTCGTCGGCCTTCTCGATGTGCTCCAAGAAGTCGCCACGGCGATAGTAGCCGTCGATGGTGACGACGTGATCGGAGTCGGCGTCGTCGACCCGTTCGGCGAGCGCGCTCGCCGAGAAGCCGGCGAAGACGACGCTGTGGGGTGCGCCGATACGCGCGCACGCGAGCATCGTGATCGGCAGCGCCGGCACCATCGGGAGATGGATCGTGACGATGTCGTCCTCCTCGACGCCGGCCGAGCGCAGCGCGGCGGCCATCTCGTTGACCTCGCGATAGAGGTCCTGATAGCTGACGTTGCGCTGTTCGCCGTCCTCGCCCTCCCAGAGCAGCGCGGTCTGGTTCTTGCGCTCGTCGAGATGGCGGTCGATGCAGTTGTGGCTGGCGTTCAGTTTCCCGCCGACGAACCACTCGTAAAAGGGCGGGTTCGAGTCGTCGAGTACCTCGTCCCAGTGTTCGTCCCAGTCGAGCATTGCGGCGTACTCCTCGAACCCCTCGGGGAACTCGTCGAACCGGTCGTAGACCGCGGGATCGGCCATGTTGGCCTGTCCGACGAACTCGGTCGGTGGCTCGAAATACTCCTGTTCGGCCAGTCGTGATTCGATCGTCAACTCGTCATCGGTTGTCATGAATTGTCGTACCCAAATGTGGCCGACGGCGCGACGATACATAATTGTTATCCCAGAAGCGACGGAGCCGAACCGGCCGCCGGCGGGGCGGTGGGGCGCGGAATCAGGCCACGCCGACGGTCTCGCGGTAGGAGCCGTGGCGACGCTCGAACAGCTCCATGATCTCGCCCATCGTCGTTCCCACCTTCACCGCTTCGACGATGGCCGGCATGGCGTTGTCACCGCTCTCGACCGCTTCACCGAGTGTTTCGAGCGCGTCCTCGACGGCCGCGTCGTCACGTTCTTCTTTCACCTCGGCGAGGCGGTCGCGCTGGCGCTCCTGGACCTCCTCGTCGACGTGGAGCATCTCCGGTTTGGTGTCCTCGTCCGACTCGTACTTGTTGACCCCGACGACCGTCTCCTCGCCCGTCTCGACGCGTTCCTGATACTCGAAGGAGGCGTCCTGGATCTCACGGTGGAAGTAGCCCTGTTCGATACCCGCGAGCACGCCGTCCCGAACGGAGCCGTCGCCCATCTCGCGGATCTCCTCGATGTAGGTCATCGCCTTCTCTTCCGTCTCGTCGGTGAGGCTCTCGACCGCGAAGCTCCCGCCCAGTGGGTCGACGATGTCCGCCGCACCCGACTCCTCGGCGATGATCTGCTGAGTTCTGAGCGCGACGCGTACCGCCTGCTCGGAGGGGAGCGCGAGCGCCTCGTCGTAGCTGTTGGTGTGGAGGCTCTGGGTGCCACCCAACACACCGGCGAGCGCCTGAACCGTCACGCGGGCGACGTTGTTGAGCGGTTGCTGGGCGGTGAGGCTCTGGCCGGCGGTCTGGGTGTGGAACTTGAGCTGCTTCGATTTCGGATCCTGGGCGTCGTACCACTCGTCCATCACGTTCGCGTAGATGCGCCGGGCGGCCCGGAACTTGGCGACCTCCTCGAACAGCGAGTTGTGCGAGTTGAAGAAAAAGGAGAGCTGTGGCGCGAACTCGTCGATGTCCAATCCCCTGTCGAGTGCGTCCTCGACGTAGGCGAAGCCGTCGGCGAGGGTGAAGGCGAGCTCCTGGATCGCCGTCGAACCCGCCTCGCGGATGTGGTAACCCGAGATCGAGACGGGTTTGATCTTCGGCGTCTCCGCGACGGCGAACTCGATCGTGTCGGTGACGAGATCGAGCGACGGATCGGGCGGGATGACCCACTCCTTCTGCGCGATGAACTCCTTCAGCATGTCGTTCTGCATCGTTCCTCGAAGCTTTTCGCGGGGTACGCCGCGCTTGTCGGCGAGGGCGACGTACATCGCGAAGATCACTGGCGCGCTCGGGTTGATCGTGAACGACGTCGAGACCTCCGCCAGATCGATGCCGTCGAAGAGGATCTCCATGTCCCGGAGCGTGTCGACCGCGACGCCCTCCTTTCCTACCTCTCCGTCGGCCATCCCATCGTCGGAGTCGATCCCCATCAGCGTCGGCATGTCGAACGCCGTCGACAGTCCCGTCTGGCCCTCGTCGACGAGATAGTGGAAGCGCTCGTTGGTCTCCTCGGCGGTGCCGAAGCCGGCGAACTGGCGCATCGTCCACGTCCGCCCGCGATACATCGTCGGGTAGACCCCCCGGGTGTACGGCTCCTCGCCGGGGTAGCCCAGATCCTCGTCGTAGTCGATGTCGGCGACGTCGTCGGGCGTGTAGAGCCGATCGACGTCGAGGTTCGAGACCGTGGCGAAGTGCTCCTGGCGTTCGCCGTGGCGCTCCAGAACGGGGTCGAGGGTCTCCTCGGCCCACCGGTCCTTCCCCTCGCGGATCGCTTCGAGATCCTCCTCGTCGTACATGCTCGCAGTTTTTGCGTGGGTCGTCAATGAAGGTTCCGGGCAGGAAAAGGTGGCCTCACTCGGGGTTCTGGAGGCGCTCGACGCTCTCGATGAGCGGATGGTGGGCGTAGTCGACGACCGCGATGTCGTCGATCGTCGAGAGCCCCTCGTTGCGGGCGGTCTGGGCCATCCCGAGCTCGACGCGCTCGTCGACCATGATGACGTAGGCGTCCATCTCCTCGATGCCCGACTGTGCGGCGGCCTTCACCCGGTGGTGGCCGTCGGCGAGCAGCAGTTTCGCGCCCCCATTGTCGATGACGACGAGCGGTTCGGTCAGCCCGTGGTCGAGTTCGTAGCTCCGGCCTTCGAGTTCGTCGCCGTACACTTTCGATTGGGTGGGCGTCAGGTCGGCGAGCGCGACGCGCCGGCGCTCCTCTTCCGTCTCGACGCCGTGGATGTTCTCGAGCGTGCGCGAGAGCTTGCCCACCTTCTCGGGCGTGGCGCGCTCGATCTGGCTGCGGACGACGTCGGTGTTGGCGATGATCCCCGTGAGGTTGCCGGCATCGTCGACGACCGGGAGTTTCTGGATGCCCGATCGCAGGATGACGCGCGCGGCGTCCGAGAGCGCCATGTCGGGGTGTGCGACGACGAGATCGTCGCTCATGACGGTGAAGACGAGCGCGCTGTCGTCGGCGAGCAGGAGGTCGCGGGCGCTGACGAAGCCGATACAGTTGCGACCCTCACAGACCGGCAGGCCGCTGTGTTCTTCGCTTTCGGCGATGCGGCGGGCGACCGCCGCGACCGTGTCGTCCGGCGAGACGGTCGCGACCTCGCGGGTCATGTAGTCGGCGACCCGTGGCTTGTCGCTGCCTTCGTTCATTGGTAGGCCGTCGCCGCGGGCGGACAAAAACGTCTCGTTCAGTCGCGTGACGACTCCTCATCGTCGGCGTCGCCATCCTCGTCGTCGGCGAACGGGCCGACCGAGCGCGCGTCGGGGCGCGACTCGATGGCCGTGAAGAAGCGTTCGACGATGAGGTCGTGGACGATCTCCGAGAGCTCCGCCTCCTCGTTCTCGCCGAGCAGCCCGAGCGGGATCTGTGCGCCGGCCATGTCCGCGTGGCCGCCGCCGCTGCCGATCCGATCGAAGGCGTCCCGCAGGGTCTCGCCGATGTCGAGGGTCGCCCCGCGGGTCCGACCCGAGCAGTAGACCGTCCCGTCGATGATGCCGTACACCAGCGTGGTCCGGACGCCCTCGATATCGAGCAGCTGATCGGCCGACTGGGCGAGCGCGTCGCGCTCGTGGAGCTCCTCGATGTGGCTCACGAGCACCGAGCCGCGGACCTCGCGGTTGGTGATCGCCCGTGCCATCGTTTCGAGCGTCTCGGCGCTCATGCTCGGCGTCGCGATCCGTTCGAGCACCGACTCGTCGGTGAAGGGGAGCAGGTAGGCCGCGGCGTCGAAGTCCACCGTCGAAGCCTCACGCCGGAAGTCGTCCGTGTCGACCCGGATCCCGTACAGCAGCGCGGTCGCGACGGTCTCGTCGATCTCGATGCCGAGCTGGCGGAGATACTCGACGAGCAGCGTGCTCGTCGCGCCCACGTCGCTCCGGAGGTCGACGAACCGCGCCTCGACCGGCGCGCGCGGTGGATGGTGGTCGATCAGCACGTCCACGGGGGTGTCCTCGGCCAGTTGGTCGTTGACGCCCGGCCGGGAGTGATCGACGAGCGCGACGCCCCCATAGTCGTCGATGTCGCCCGGTTCGAGTTCGCGGAGTTCGACGTCCAGGACGTTGATCAACGCTCGATTTTCCTGGTGGGTGATCTCGCCGAAATAGCAGATCTCCGCCTCGCGACCGACCGTCCGCGCGACCTTACAGAGCGCGAGCGCGCTCGCGATCGCGTCGGGATCGGGGTTGTCGTGGGTGACGACCGCGAGCGGCCCGTCGATCGAGCGGAGCACGCGCCGGAGCCGTCGGGGCCGCATACTCGCCTCGCCGATGCGCTCGACGAGATCGGCGGCGACGGTCGCCTCCCTGTCGACGAGTCGGTCGGCGATCGATTCGATCTGCAGCCGTGTTTCGACGGCGGGCTCCTCGCCCGCATACGCGAGGACGAAGGTGTCGGGATGGTGTTCGCGGGCGAGTTCGACGGCCGCACGGTTGGTGGCCGGGTCGTCGTCGGCCACGACGACGATGTCGATCGAGCGGTCGACCGCCGCGAGGGTTTCGGGGTCGGTCGGGTCGGCCAGGCGGGCCGTGACGCGGTCGCTACGGAGGGTTTCGATGCGATGTTCGTCCGCACAGCAGACCAGCACCCGCCCCGGCCGGTCGGCGAGCTCGCTCACGAGCGTCCGACCGACGGAGCCGCAGCCGAGCACGAGCCGCGAGACCATGCCCACCGCTGGGTGCCACGACGATTAAAACCCCCGCAAGCGGGATGATACACCGTCGGACGGGACGCCGGCATATGCCACCCATTCACCGTCGCATCGTGTTTCAAAGCCTTTGTAACGATCGACCGCGGAATTATGTGTATGACGGCAACCGTCGTCGTCCTCGGCGCTGGGTATGCCGGGGCCGGCGCGATACTGAGCCTCGAAGACGCCCTCGACGAGGAGACCGATCTCGTGTGGGTCTCCGACAACGATTACCATCTCGTTCTTCACGAGAGCCATCGCTGTATCCGTGATCCGAGCGTCCAGCAGAACGTGACGATCCCCGTCGATTCGATCAAATCGCCCAGCACGCGCTTCATTCAGGGCGAGGTCACTGGTCTCGACTGTGACGACCAGGAAGTCTCCCTCGACGACGGGTCGACGGTGTCCTACGACTACGCGCTCGTCACGCTCGGTTCCCAGACCGCCTACTACGGCATCGACGGGCTCGAAGAGCACTCGCTGACGCTCAAGAGCCTCGACGACGCCTTCGAGATCCACGATCAGGTCAAGGAGGCCGCTCGCGAGGCGACAGAGGACGACCCCGCACAGGTCGCCATCGGCGGGGCCGGGCTCTCCGGCATCCAGACCGCCGGCGAGGTCGCCGAGTTCCGCGACATGCATCACGCACCGATCGAGATCACGCTCGTCGAGGCGCTCGACGAGATCTTCCCGGGCAACGATCCCGAACTCCAGGGGGCGCTCAGAAAGCGCCTGCTCGATCTCGACATCGAGATCGCGACCGGCGACCCGATCACCCAGGCCGAAGCGGGCGAGATCCACTTCGAATCCGGCGAGTCGCTCGCTCACGACGTGTTCGTCTGGACCGGCGGCATCACCGGTCAGGACGCGATGGACGATGCCGAGCTCGACGACGAACACAACCGCGTCAACGCCGACGCGACGTTCGAGACGAGCGACGATCACGTGTTCGCGCTCGGCGACTCGGCGATCGTCGACCAGCCCGACGGGCCGTGTCCGCCGACCGCACAGGCCGCCTGGCAGGCCGCCGAGGTCGCCGGCGAGAACGTCGCCCGCGCGCTCCACGGCCAGCCGCTGGCCGAGTGGACCCACGAGAGCAAGGGGACGGTCGTCTCGGTCGGCGACAAGGCCGTCGCCCACGATGTCGTCGGCGTCCCGATGAACACCTTCGGCGGACCGGCCGCGGAGATCCTGAAGAAGGGGATCGCCACGCGCTGGATCCGCGACGTCGGCGGCACGCTGCGTGCGGCGCGCGCGTGGCCGAACATGTAGCTATCGGCGACTAACCGACTGTTTTTCACTGCGCGCCACCCAGCCTGTGGCATGCGCGTCGCGCTGGTTTCTGTCGGTGACGAACTGCTGGCCGGCGATACGGTCAACACCAACGCCTCGTGGCTCGGCACGCGCCTCACCGAGCGAGGGGCCGACGTCGAGCGCGCGGTCGTCGTCCCCGACGATATCGACGAGATCGCCGCCACCATCGCCAGCCTCCACGACCGCTACGACGCCGTCCTCGTCACCGGCGGACTCGGGCCGACCCACGACGACATGACGATGGACGCCGTCGCGCGAGCCTTCGACCGCGAACTCGCGAGGAGCGACGAGGCCGTCGAGTGGCTCGAAGCACACGGTGGCTACGAGCGCGACGACCTCGCGACCGGGACGACCGATCTCCCGAGCGGTGCGCGCGTGCTGCACAACGAGGCGGGCGTCGCGCCGGGCTGTGTCGTCGAAGGAGTGTACGTTTTCCCGGGTGTGCCCGACGAGATGAAGGCGATGTTCGAGTCGGTCGCCGAGGAGTTTACGGGCACCGTCGAGGCCGTCGAGTTCGTCTACGCCGACGAGCCCGAGAGCGCGCTGCTCGACAGGATCGAGGGGGTTCGCGAGCGTTTCGACGTGAGCGTGGGAAGCTATCCCGGCGAACACGTCCGGCTCAAGGTCCAGAGCGCGAGCCAAGACGAGGTCACGGCGGCGGCCGACTGGCTCGCCGAGCACGTCACGCTCGTCGAGGACTAACGGTAGAGATAGGCCCACCACGCGGCGACGACGGCCAGACTCGCGATCGTGACGAGCGCGCCGGCCCCGTTGATGATACCCGTCTGCACACCTTCCTGAAGGAGCACCGCGTTCATGACCGTGTTTCCGGCCCGCCCCGTATAGGTCGTTCGAGTCGGACGGCTTTTGCCGGCGACTCCACTGAAGACGGTATGCGACGTGTCGGCTTCGTGGTGAACCCGATCGCCGGAATGGGCGGTCGAGTCGGACTGAAAGGCACCGACGGCAAGGTCGAGGAGGCACGCGAGCGCGGGGCGGAACAGCGGGCTCCGGAACGCGCCCGCGAGGCGCTCGACGGACTGCTGGCCGCCGATCCGGACGTCGAACTGCTCGTCGCCGGCGGCGAGATGGGCGAGACGATCGCCGTCGACGCCGGCTTCGATCCGGATGTCCGCACCCAGTCGTCGGAAGAGACGAGCGCTGCCGACACGCACGACGCCGTCGCGGCGTTCGCCGACGCGGGCGTCGATCTCGTCCTCTTCGTCGGCGGCGACGGCACCGCGGTCGACGTCGCCGAGACGCTCGACGAGCACGGCGAGATCCCGATGCTCGGCGTGCCCGCCGGCGTCAAGATCTATTCGTCGGTGTTCGCGGTCTCGCCGCGCGCGGCCGGACGGATCGCGGCGACGTTCGAACGCACCGAAACCCGCGAGGTCAACGACATCGACGAGGAAGCCTACCGCGCTGGCGAGGTGACGAGCGAACTGAAGGGGCTCGCCGAGGTTCCCGTCGCCGAGGAGCTCCAGTCGAGCAAACAGCTCTCGGGCGGGAGCGTCGAGACGCTCGCGGCGGGGATCGCCGCCGACGTCGAGGCGGGCACGACCTACGTGCTCGGACCGGGGAGTACGCTCGGCGCGATCAAACGCGAACTCGGCTTCGACGGCAGCCCGCTCGGCGTCGACGTCTGGCGAGCGGACGAGGAGGGTGGCGAACTGCTCGTTCGCGACGGGAGCGCCGACGAGATCGAGGGGAGTCTCGGCGAGCGGAACGTCGTGATGGTCTCGCCGATCGGCGGCCAGGGGTTCGTCTTCGGGCGGGGCAACCAGCAGCTCTCGCCGGCCGTGCTCCGAGCATCCGAGATCGAGATCGTCGCCTCGCGGGCCAAACTCGACGATATCGGCGTGTTGCGTGTCGACACCGGAGATGGGGAACTCGACGAGGAGCTGCGGGGCTGGCGAAAGGTGAGGATCGGGCGCGTCGAGCAGCGATTGCTCGAGATCGTGTAAGGGTGTATCGCTAGTAGGCTCGGCGGGCTGTTTAGTGGGGTATGGTGAAGATTAAGGTGATTGAGGACACCATGACCGCATGGTCGAAACGCGAAAAGTCCAGCGGCTCGGTCCGTCGACGCTGGCGATGACGCTGCCCGCCGAGTGGGCGCGCTCACACGACGTCGAGAAGGGTGACGAGGTGTCGCTGCGCGCCGGAGGGAAGGGGACGCTCACCGTGATGCCCGAATCCTCACAGACCGAGGAGTCGCGGGCGACGATCCACGCCGAGAACATGGACGCGGACGTGCTCGAACGTGCCATCGTCGCCCAGTACGTCCTCGGCCGCCGGGTCATCCACGTCGAGGTCGAGGAGGGGACGCTCGATTCGGCGCACATCAACGCCGTCTACAACGCCGAGACGCAGCTGATGGGCCTCGGCGTCATCGAGGAGACACCGGAGCGCATCGCCATCCGCTGTTCGGTCGATCCGGAGGATTTCACGCTCGACAACCTGCTCGAACGGCTCGAATCGACGGGGAGTACGATGCGCGACGAGGCGATGAAGGCGCTCGCGCTCGGCAACCCCGACTTCGCCGAGCGCGCGCTGAATCGCGAGCGACAGGCGAACAAGATCTTCGTGCTCCTCTTGCGGCTGATCTTCACTGCCTACCAGAATCCGACGCTCGCGCGGGCGGTGGGGCTGGACGACGGGTTCCCGCTCATCGGCTACCGATCGATCGCCAAGAACCTGGAGCTGACCGCCGACAACGCCGAGGACATCGCCACGATCGCGATGGAGTCGCCGGGCCACACCCTCGAGGTCGACGACGCGACGATGCGACGCATCAGGGAGTTCACCGATGCCGTCGACGAGATCTCCGAATTGGCAGTACGGGCCGCCGTCGAGCGGGACTTCGAACGCACCGTCGAGGTGCGCGAGCGGTTCGCCGAGCTCAACGACCGCGAGAGCGAGATCCTCGACGATCTGCCACAGATGGGCAACGAAGCACTGTTGCGCGTGCGCGAGGTGCTCGTCAGCCTCGCCAAGACCGCCGAGTATGCCGTCCGCAACGCCGAAATCGTCACCAACCTCGCGCTCAACGAGGAGTCGATCCACACGACGATCGAGTAGTCCCGTCACCGGTTTAGGCTCCGGCGTCGTATCGCGGCCGATGGACGACAGCGTTCTCGACGCCATCGGATCGCCGCTGGTGGCCGTCGCCGCGCCGGCCGGCGCGACCGTCGCCGCGAAGATCGAATCGAAGAACCCCGGCGGGTCGGCGAAGGACCGTCCGGCGCTGGCGATGGTCGCGGCCGCCGAGGAAGAGGGGCTGTTGGAGCCCGGCGACCGTCTGGTCGAACCGACCAGCGGCAACACGGGCATCGGGCTCGCGGTCGTCGCGGCGGCGAAAGGGTACGATCTCACGGTCGTGATGCCGGCCTCCAAATCCGAGGAGCGGCGCAACCTCATGCGCGCCTACGGCGCGGACGTCGATCTCGTCGACGGGGAGATGGAGGAGGCGAGGGAGCGCGCCGACGAACTCGAAGCCGAGGGGATGGTCCAACTCCGCCAGTTCGAGAACGCCGCCAACGCGCGCGCCCACTACGAGACGACCGCCGAGGAGATCCTCGACCAGATCGAGGGGCGCACCGTGGACGCGCTCGTCGCCGGGGTCGGCACCGGCGGGACGATCACCGGCATCGGCAGCCGACTGCGCGAGGAGTTCCCCGAGATGGAGGTCGTCGCGGTCGAACCCGAGACCAACGCCGTGCTCTCGACCGGTGAAGCCGGCGTCGACGAGTTCGAGGGGATGGGGCCGGGGTTCGTGAGCGACGTTCTCGACACCGATCTCCTGAGTTCGGTCGAGACGGTCGCCCTCGACGACGCCGAGGACGAATGCCGACGGCTCGCTCGCGAGGAGGGGATTCTGGTGGGCCAGTCGAGCGGCGCGTCGAACCTCGCCGCCCGCCGGGTCGCCGAACGCCTCGTCGACGACAGCAGCGCGACCGACGACACGGACACCACCGACGATCCGCTCGTCGTCACTGTCTTCTGGGACAGCGGCGAGCGCTACATGTCGACCGGCATGTTCGACTGAGGCGCGGCGACAGACGCACCGCGACCGCTGGACGATCGTCATCGAAGCGGACCCAAAACTTACGACGGGTTTGCTCGTAGAATAGCCCATGCGATACCGTCGGCCACGCGCTCTGGGTATCGTAGCCATCGCGCTCGCCGGGATCGCCAGCGCCGTCGTCTACCCGGATCTGCCGGCCCGGCTGGCGACCAACTGGGGTCTCGACGGCGGCGTCAACGGCACGATGACCCGGCCGCTGGGTGCGTTTTTCCTGCCGGCGCTCGCCGCTGGCGTCTATCTCTTCATGCTCGTCTCGCCACAGTTCGACCCCAGAAAGCGGAACGTCGAGGCGTTCCGCGGCATCTACGAGTGGTTCGCCGCCGGCATGACGTGGTTTCTGGGCTACGTTCACGCGTTCGTGCTGCTCTGGAACCTCGGCGTTCGACCGCCGATCGGGGCCACGCTCGCGCCGGCGATCGGGGCCGTCCTCTACGGGGCCGGGCTGCTCGTCGAACGTGCCGAGCCGAACTGGATCGCCGGGATCCGGACGCCGTGGACGCTGGACGACGACGTGGTGTGGGAACGAACGAACCACCGGGCGGCGCTCGCGCTGAAGGTCGCCGGGATCGCCGCGCTCGGCGGCCTCCTCGTCCCCAACGCCGCCATCGCGTTCGTGATCGTCCCGGCGCTGCTCGCCGTCGCGTATATCACCGTCTACTCATACGTCGCGTATCGACGCCGCGGAACGCCGTGATCGTTCGCGTTCCGGCATGGAATCGTCCGTTTCGCCGGTTTCCAAACGGCTTTTCGGTCGTCGATCCTTCGATCGAGTGCATGTCTTCAGAGCAGTTCAGTCCCGACAGCGTCGAGCGTGCGAAGGGGATGCCGATGCTCGGGTTCGGAACCTGGGAGAACGAGGATCCCGAACAGTGCACCGAGAGCGTCCGCACGGCGCTCGAAACGGGCTACCGACACGTCGACACTGCACAGGCCTACGGTAACGAAGAAAGCGTCGGCGAGGGGATCGAACGGGCCGACGTCCCGCGCGAGGACGTCTTCCTCGCCACCAAGGTCTGGATCTCGAATCTGGGCTACGACGACGTGATCCACAGCACGACCCAGAGCCTCGACGATCTCGGCGTGAATTCGGTCGACCTGCTCTACACCCACTGGCCGTCCGGCGAGTACGATCCCGAGGACACGCTGTCGGCGTTCGCCGAACTGAAGGATCGCGGCGCGATCGATCGCATCGGCGTCTCCAACTTCGAGCTCGAACATCTCGACACCGCCCGCGATGTGCTCGACGAGCCGATCTTCGCCGAACAGGCCGAATGCCATCCCCTGCTGCCCCAAGAGGAGCTTCGGGGATACTGTGACGACAACGACATCGAGTTCGTCGCCTACTCGCCGCTCGCGCGCGGGAAGGTCTTCGAGATCGACGAACTCGGTGAGATCGCCGCAAAACACGACGTCAGCGAGGCACAGATCAGCCTCGCGTGGCTCCGCGAGAAGGACGTGACCGTGATCCCGAAGGCGACGAGCGCCGACCACATCGAGGACAACTGGGCGTCGCTCGGCGTCGATCTCGACGACGAGGACATCGAGAAAATCGACGGCATCGACGAACACGAGCGACAGGTCGATCCCGACTTCGCACCCTGGTGAGAACCGGTCGCGGCGACTGAACGGTTTGCCAACCCTTATTCTCACAGCACACCGAGGGTCGGTATGGAGTTCGACCTCGGAAAGACGGTCGGGGCGTTCGTGGTGCTGTTCGCCATCATCGCCATCGGCACGTTCATGAGTCCGATGGCGACGAGCACCGTGATGATGGTGCTCGGTGGCCTGCTCGTCTTCGGCGTACTGACGCTGTTCATCGGCATCCAGCACGGCGAGTACCGCGCACTGCGCTGATACCGTCGATCGACGCGAGGCGTATGCGATAGCACACCACCCCGGCGCGAAGCCACAAACGCTTTTACGGTCCTAATTATATCTCATTACGAGATGCCACAGGACTTTCCCGACTACCTCGACGTCGACTACACCGACGGCGAGGGCGAAGACCCCGAGGACTACCCGAGCATCGAGGATAAGATCGAGAAGGCGATCCAGGTCACGAAGACGGGGCTCGAACAGTACGACAACCCCGCGGTGATGTGGACCGGCGGCAAGGACTCGACGCTCACGCTCTACTTCATCAAGGAAGTCGCCGAGCGCTTCGATCTCGACGTCCCACCCGCGATCTTCATCGACCACTACCAGCACTTCGACGAAATCCACGACTTCGTCGACAAATGGGCCGACGAGTGGGACCTCGACGTCCGCTACGCGCGCAACGAGGACGTCGGCAACTACGTCGACGAGCACGGGCTCGAACCCGGTGACGACATCGAGATCTCGGAGCTCTCCGAACACAACCGCCACCACGTCCGCGAGATCCTCGAATACGAGGAGGACACGTTCGACTTCCTGCTCGACACCTACGTCGGCAACCACCTGCTCAAGACGGTCGCGCTCAACGACGCCCTCGAAGAGTACGACGTCGACGGCGTCATCTCGGGCGTGCGCTGGGACGAACAGGAGGCCCGCGCCGACGAGACCTTCTTCAGCCCGCGCCACGACCCCGAGATCTACCCACCCCACGACCGCATCCAGCCGATCCTCCAGTTCGCCGAACCCGACGTCTGGGACGCCTTCTGGAACTTCGCAGTGCCCGAGACGGTCGCCGAGTACCCCGACGAAGGCTACGTCCCCCAGAGCGCCGACGATCTCCCGAACGGCCTCACGAACGAGGACATCCCGATCAGCCCGAAGTACTTCGCCGGCTTCCGCTCGCTCGGCAGCGAAGTCAGCACCGAAAAGGCAGACGAGGAGCCCGCCTGGCTCCAGGATCTCGAAGGCACCACCGAGCGCGCGGGCCGCGCCCAGGACAAAGAAGACCTGATGGAGCGCCTGCGCGATCTCGGCTACATGTAGGACCTTTTTTGACCTCGGGTCCGCTTCGCGGACCTCTCGGCCAAAAAATCTCCACCAAAAAAGACCGCTCGCAAACCACGCGAGCGGCGAACCGCGCTCACTTCGTTCGCGCGGACGCTATCGTTCTCCGCTTCCCGCACCAGCACAGCACCGCAGAAGCCCTCGCGCTCCCTTCGGTCGCGCTCGCCCTTCATCCGCCAGGAGAGTAAACTCTCCTGAGCCTGCGGTCGCTTTGCGACCGCAGACGCCAGGACCGCGCCGCCACCGCAACCGCACCGCTGCCACCCAGCGGCCGCACGGCCGCGCCGCGACCGCACCGCCAACCGCCTCAGTAGAGATCGTCGAGATCCGATTCGACGTGGCTGTGCTCGTCGGCCGGGAATTCCTCGTCCTCGACGGCATCGACGTAGTCCGCGATCGCGGTCTCCATCTCGCCGCGGAGATCGCCGAACGATTCGGCAAACGGCGGGATGCGCTCGCCGAGGCCGAGCACGTCGTTTGCGACGAGCACCTGGCCATCGCAGTTTTTCCCGGCGCCGATCCCGATGGTGGAGATCGAGAGCTCGTCGGTGATCCGGGCGGCGAGGTTCGCCGGTACGTGTTCGAGCACGAGCGCGAACGCGCCCGCGTCCTCGTGGGCGACGGCAAGGTCGACGATCTCGCTGGCGGCCTCCCGGCTGGTCCCCTGTCGCGCGTAGCCCAGTTGATTGACTTTCTGCGGTGTGAGTCCGAGATGAGCCATCACCGGAATTCCGAGTTCGGCGAGGCGCTCGGTGAGATCGACAGTGTGCGATCCGCTTTCGAGTTTGACGGCGTGTGCGCCCGCTTCTTTCAGCATGCGCCCAGCGTTGTGGAGGCTCTCGGCCTCGTCGACGCCGAAACTGAGAAAGGGCATATCGGCGATCACGAGCGTCTCGTCGGTCGCGCGCGCGACCGCGCCGGTCCGGCTGGCGACCTCGTCGACCGTCACCGGAAGCGTCGAATCGTAACCCAGCGCCGCGTTGCCCATGCTGTCGCCGACGAGGATCGCGTCGATCCCCGCCCGCTCGCAGGCCGCCGCCGTCGGCGCGTCGTAGGCGGTCAACATCGTCAGCGGCGTCTCGCCGTCGGCACGGAACTCACCGACCGTGGTTGGCATGGGCGACCCTCACACGCGACGGGAGTAAACGGCTCCGACTCCGTACGACGATCACGCAGCGTGAGATCGCGCCATCAGCCACAGAATAAAACCAAACCCCATATATAGGGGAAGCCCTAACTTTGGGTGAATTCCAACGGAGACGTCTCACGCTATGCAAGGACAAAACCAGCAGCAAGCCTACGATCGCGGTACCACGATCTTCTCGCCCGATGGCCGACTCTACCAGGTGGAGTACGCCCGCGAGGCGGTCGAGCGCGGAAGCACGAGTCTCGGCGTCCGGACCGAGGAGGGCGTCGTTCTCGTCGCCGAACAACAGGTCCGGTCGCCACTGATGGAGGGATCGAGCATCGAGAAACTGCACAAGGTCGACGACCACATCGCCGTCGGCTCGGCCGGCCACGTCGCCGACGCGCGACAGTTGGTCGACTTCGCCCGCGAGCAGGCACAGGTCGAGCGACTGCGCTACGGCGAGCCAATCGGCGTCGAAACGCTCGCCGGGGCGCTCACCGACCACATTCAGGAGTACACTCAGACCGGCGGCGCGCGACCGTTCGGCGTCGCGCTGCTCGTCGCCGGCATCGAGGACGGCGAACCGCGACTGTTCGAGACCGATCCGTCCGGCACCGCGACCGGCTGGTCGGCGAGCGCCGTTGGTGCCGACCGCGACGCGATCCTCGACGACCTCGAAACGAACTACCGGCCGGACGCGGACCTCGACGGCGGCATCCAGATCGCGCTCCAAGCGCTCGCGTCCGTGGGGGACGCGTTCGAACCGAGCGAGGTGGCGATATCGACGATCGACACCGAAACCGAACAGTACCGGACGCTCGACCACGACGAGATCGAAGCACACCTCGACGAGATCGAGTTCGAGGCCGACGATGAGTGAGGACCGTCATCGGATGGGTGGGCTCGACAGCGAAGCGCGCGCCACCACGCCCGAGCTCGGTGGCGCATCGGGAGGCGAAGACGGAACAACGGAAGTGAAGACGGGAACGACGACCGTCGGTCTCACGGCCGCGGAGGGCGTCGTGCTCGCCGCGGATATGCGCGCGAGCGCCGGCAACATGGTCGCGAGCAAGAACGCGCGAAAGATCCTCCAGGTTCACTCGTCGGCCGCCCTCACCATCTCCGGCAGCGTGAGCGCGGCCCAGTCGCTGGTGGAGTCGCTGCGTGCGGAGGTCCGGCTCTACGAGACCCGCCGCGACACGGCGATGAGCCTGAACGCACTCGCGAACCTCACCGCGAACCTCCTGCGAAGCGGGAACTTCCAGATCGTCCAGCCGGTGCTCGGCGGCGTCGACGACGAGGGCGCCCACATCTACAGCATCGGCCCCGGCGGGAGCGTGATGGAGGAGACGTACGCCGCGAGCGGGTCGGGCTCGCCGTTCGCGCTCGGCGTCCTCGAAGGGGAGTACGACGAGGAAGCGAGCGTCGACGATGCCGAGACCACCGCAGCCCGAGCCGTCCAGAGCGCGACCGAGCGTGACACCGCCAGCGGCAACGGTCTCTCACTCGCGACGATCACCGACGAGGGCGTCGATATCGACAGCTACGATCGCGTCGAGAACGCCCTGTGACCGACTCGACGTCCAGCGGTAGCGAATCTCGTCGCAGCGCTCGAAGCAATCGACTGTTGGTACAGGAATGACCACGACGGATGGATCTCTCGATCGTCGATCTCGTACCGATTCCGGAGAACGGCACGGCGACCGAAGCGTTCGAGAACGCCGTCGAACGCGCCCAGCACGCCGAAGAGCTCGGCTACTCACGCTACTGGGTCGCCGAACACCACGACTTCCCCGAGCGGCTCGCCAGCACCACACCGGAGGTGCTCATCCCACACATCGCCGCGAAAACCGACGACATTCGAGTGGGGTCCGGTACTGTGCTGCTCAACCACTACAGCCCGTACAAGGTGGCCGAGTCGTTCAGTGTGCTCGACGCGCTCGCGCCCGACCGCATCGACGTGGGACTCGGGCGCGCGACAGGCGATCCAGTCAGTAACCTCGCGTTGCAGGAAGATCGGAGCGAACAACACCGGAGCGACGACCACGCCGAGAAGATCGACGAGGTCGCGTCCCACCTCTACGACGGGTTCGACGACGAGCACCCGTTCGACGATCTGAGTCTCGCCCGCTCGCGCGACAGCGTTCCGGAGGTCTGGGTGCTCGGGGCGAGCCCGTCGAGCGCCGCCATCGCGGGCGAACTGGGGCTCCCCTACTGTTTCGCGGCGTTTCTCAGACCCGGCCCCGCCGTCGAGGCGTTCGAGACCTATCACGACCGGTTCCAGCCCTCGTCGTACGGGGCCGGGCCGGAGCACTCGAAGGGGGCGATCGCGGTCAACGTCACCTGTGCCGAGACGGACGAGGAGGCGGCCCGGCGGCGTGCGACCGTCGAGGCGTCCCGGCAACGGATCCGGCGCGGCACGATCAACGAGGATCCGATCCGGTCGGTCGACGAGGCGATCGAGGAGCTCGGCTACGTCCCCGACCCGACGCCGACCCCGCTCGAACCGGGCCAGTGGCCCCGCCAGATTTCGGGGAGCCCATCGACGATCCGCGAGCTGCTGGAGACGATCACCGACCAGGTCGGCGTCGACGAGGTCGTGGTCCAGAACCAGATGGGCGATCACGAGATGATGCTGGAAACACACGAACTGCTCGCCGACGCGGTCGATCTCACGCCGCGATAGCGGACGACCAGCCCGATTCCGACGACCGACGACCGGCGATCGCGCGTGTCACCACGCCGGCGGCTACGATCCAGCGAGAAAGGTTTATCGCCGTACGCGAGAACTCTCACCGTGCCCGAACCCGTCGAGACGAGCGATCCCGAGGGCGTCGACTACGGCTGGGTGATGCAGGTCACGTTCGTCCTCACGATCGTCGTCGGCGCGCCGATCGTCGCACTGCTCTCGGCGGGCACCCCGCTCGACTCCTGGAACGCGCGTGTCTCCTTCGCCGTCCGGGTCGGCGCGGTCGTCTGGATCGTCGTCGCGCTCGGCGTCTACGGCTACGCGCGACGGACGAACGATCAGTAGCTCGTCGGCCCGTCGCCAACGTACGCAAACTGCGTACCGGCTCGTTCGGCTGCCTCCTCGTCACCCGCCGAATCACCCACGAACAGCGTCCGCTCGGGGGCCGCACCGAGCTCCTCGGCGGCAGCCAGCAGCGGTTCGGGCGCGGGCTTGCGCTCGGGAACCGAGTCGCGACCGACGACGCTCTCCATCCGCTCGGCGAGGTCGTGTTTTTCGAGCGCGATGTGACAGGATTCCTCGCAGTTGAGCGAACAGACCCCGATCGGGAGTTCGGTCTCGATCTCGTCGGCGAACGGGAGTCGGCGCGCGTCGCGTGCGCCGTCGCGTTCGGCCGCGGCGATGAGCGATTCGACATCGTTCCCGACGCCCGCGTCCTCGGCGGCGTCGAGCATCGTCCAGGCGTCGAGACCCGATGGATCGACGTCCGCATCGCGGAGTATCGCTGCGATCTTGCTCTCGACGGCCCGCCAATCGACGGTGAGGCGCACGAGCGTGCCGTCGAGATCGTAGACGACGGCGTCGACGTCGTCGGGGACGATAACGGTCATACCGGGACAAGAACAGGACGGGGGAAGTCGGCTTCGATCAGTCGAGCAGTTCGCGGGCGATGACGTTCTTCTGGATGTTGCTCGTCCCCTCGTAGATGGTAGTGATCTTCGCGTCGCGATAGAGGCGCTCGACGCCGCCTTCGGTGGTGTAGCCGTAGCCGCCGTGGATCTGGACCGCCTCGTTGGCCACGTCGACGGCGTTCTCGCTGGCGACGTATTTCGCCATGCTCGCGGCCTCGCGATGTTCCTCGCCACGATCGGCACGCCGAGCCGCATCCCGCGTCAACAGCCGACCGGCCTGGGTCTTCGTCCGCATCTCGGCGAGCTTGTGCCGGATCGTCTGGATCTCACCGATGGCGTCGCCGAACTGCTCGCGGTCCTGGGCGTAGGCGAGCGATTCGTCGAGGGCGTGCTGGGCGAGCCCCACCGCCTGCGATGCAATGGCGATGCGTCCCCCGGTGAGGATCGACAACGCCGCCGACAGCCCTCGTCCCTCCTCCGTCAGTCGATTCTCGACCGGAATCCGCGCGTCGTCGAACGTCAGGCTCGTCGTGTCGCTCGCGCGCAGGCCGAGTTTGTCCTCTGTGGGACCGACCTCCAGACCCTCGGTGTCCTTCGGCACGAGGAACTGCGTGATGCTTCGGTCGTCCTCGCGATCGGTCTTCGCGAAGAGGATGATCACCCCGGAGCGCTCGCCGTTCGTGATCCACTGCTTGTCGCCGTTGATGACGTATTCGTCCCCCTCACGCCGTGCCTCGGTGCTCATCGCGGCGGGGTTCGAGCCGGCGTGAGGTTCCGAGAGGGCGAACGCACCCACGGGGCGACCGTCGACCATCTCGGGCAGCCAGCGCTCGCGGTGGCGCTCGTCGCCGAACTCGGCGATACAGGAGGTGGCGAGACAGTGAACAGAGAGCGCCGTCGCCACCGCCAACATCCCGCCGGCAAGCTCCTCGTTCACCAAACTATAGGTGAGCGAATCGGCATCGAATCCCCCATAAGCTTCGGGCGTCGTCAACCCCGTCATGTCGAGGTCGGCGAGCCCATCCCAGACGTCCTCGGGGAAGCGCTCCTCGCGATCGGCCTCTTCGGCCCCGGGCCTGATCTCCTCGCGAGCGAACTCCCGGACGGTGTCGCGGATGGCGCGCTGTTCGGCAGTGAGGTCCATACCACGCCACTAGCTCCGGGCGCGCAAAAATCACCCGTTCCGGAGACTGCTTCACTCAGTCGTCGACGAGCGTCACGTCGAGTCGCTCTTCGAGTGCTTCGACGAGCGAACCGCCGACGCCGGCACGGGCGGCACGCCCCTCCTCGATCGCGGTGAGGCTTTTGGGATCGGCGTCGAGCTCGTCGGCCAGCGCCGCGATATCGAGGTTTGCCTCCTCGCGCGCACTCCGCGCTCGATCGCCGTATTCGGAGACGAGATATGGCAGCTGGTCGCGGTCGTAGTTCGTCCCCTCGCGCTCCCAATGGCTCGAATCACCCGTGGTGGCATCCCCGAATTTCGCGACGTTGCTGGCCGCTCGCTGGCGGTCGCCACGGCCGCTGGAGCCGCCGTCACGACCTCCCGTATCGCGACTCGATCGTCGATCCTGTTCGCCGTGGGGGACGCAGTCGGGACAGAGTTCAAGTTCGGCCCCGGAGACCATCGCCGTCGTCAGATCGTCGCTCGCGGTCCCGCAGAGCTCGCAGCTCCCGCCACCCCCGGACGAGTCGCCGGTGGAGTATTTGGGCATACCCGATCTTTCGCGCGTGGACGGTATAATGCTACGCCTCCACTTTTTTTACGACTCGGGTTCGCCTCCGGCGAACCTCTCGTCGCAAAAACCTGGACTAAAGACATCCGCTCGCTCACTGCGTTCGCTCGCGGCGAACCGCGCTCGCTGCACTCGCGCGGAGACACCCACTCCGCACAGCACCACAACAGCCCACACTCCTCCCCAACCGATTCGCTCGTTCGTTTCACTCACTCGCTCATCCACCGCCAGAACTCCGTTCTGACNCAATGTTCGCGCTCGGTGCTCGCGTTGTCTGCTCACGGGCCATCGGCCCGTTCGCACGGCCAGCGGGACCTTCGGTCCCGCTCGGCTCGCACACGAGCGCGAGCGCGCGCCGACCGCCGCTTTCAGCGATGGCCGTCGAGCAACCGTTCGACGTATTTCGCGATCACGTCGACTTCGATGTTCACGCCGTCGCCGGGTGCCAGCTCGTTCATCGTCGTCAGCTCGTAAGTCGTCGGGATCACGGCCACCGAGAAGCGGTCCTCGTCGAGTTCCGCCACGGTGAGGCTGATCCCGTCGACGGTGATTGACCCTTTCTCGACGACGTAGTGTGCGACGTCGTCGGGCAGCGAGAACGTGAACTCCCAGTCCTCGCCGACCTGTTCGACGTCGACGAGTTCGGCGGTCGCGTCGACGTGGCCCTGGACGAAGTGGCCGTCGAGCCGTCCGTCGGCGGCGAGCGGGCGTTCGAGATTGAGCGCGTCGCCCGGCTCGACCGCCGAGAGCGTCGTCCGCGCGAGCGTCTCGGCCGAACAGAACAGTTCGATGGTTTCGCCCGTCTCCTCGACGGTGAGACAGGTGCCGTCGACGGCGATCGAGTCGCCGTGTGCGAGCCCCGAGAGATCGGTTGCGACGTGGAGGCGTCGTCCGCTCTCTTCCTCGCGCACGTCCCGCACTTCGCCCGTCGTCTCGACGATGCCGGTGAACATGGCGCTCCTACTGCCCGTCGTGGCATGAGTGTGGCGTTCGGGAGCCACGCCGCTTATAGTGGGCGAGTTCCTGTTGTGGCCAATGTCCACCGATTCGCACGTCACCCGACTGTTCGGCGGGCCGGGCAGCGGGAAGACGACGGCGCTGCTCGATCGCGTCGAGGAGATCCTCGACCAGCCGGGCGTGACCGTCGACGACATCCTCGTGGTATCGTACACCCGGGCGGCCGCCACCGAGATCCGCGAGCGTCTCGCCGAGCGCCTCGACGTGAGTCCGCGCTCGCTCAAGGGCAACGTCTCGACGATGCACGCGAAGGCGTACGGACTCCTCAACCTCTCGCGCGGCGACGTCGTCGGCGAGAACGACAAGAAGGAGTTCTGTGAGTCCTACGGGCTGGAGTTCGAGGACGAGTACGAGGGCTCACGCCGCCGGAGCGCGCGCTCGACGACCATCGGCAACAAGATCATCGCCACGAGCCAGTGGCTCCAGCGCACCACGAGGGACGTCGCCGACTGGTACGACGTCCCCTTCCAGTGGAACGACGAGGAGGTGCGCCTCCCGCCCGACATCGACGAGAACGCCCAGCAGGGCAACAAATACACGCCGACCTGGCCGAGCGACGACGACCGCATCGACGTCCCGGAGGCGATCCGCGCGTGGCGAACGCACAAGGGCGAGGCGGGCAAGGTTGGCTTCGCGGACATGCTCGAACGGGTCGAGCAGCGCTCGTTGCTGCCAAGCGTCGACTACCTCGTCATCGACGAGTTCCAGGACATCACCACCCTCCAGTATTCGGTCTACGAGGAGTGGAAACCACACGTCGAGCGCGCGCTCATCGCCGGCGACGACGATCAGGTCGTCTACGCCTGGCAGGGCGCTGACCCACAGCTTCTGCTCGAGGAGGGCGGCGAGGACGTCATCCTCGACACCTCCTACCGACTCCCGTCGCGCGTGCTCAACGTCGTCAACCGGGAGATCCGCCACATCGAGAACCGCCAGGAGAAGAACCTCAGACCGCGGATCGAGGGCGGGAGCGTCGAGGCCGTCGAGACGCCCTCGATGCTCGATCTCGTTCGCAACGTCCGCTCGACGGTCGAGAACACCGACGAGACGGCGATGATCCTCTTTCGCGCGCGCTACCAGCTCTTCCAGTTCATGGACGAGTTCATCGGCGAGGGGATCCCGTTCCGCGCGCTCACCGACCAGCGGATGTGGACCGACCGGCTGGCTGACTACGTCAACGCCGTCGAGAAGTCCACCGCCGGCGAGTCGATCACGGGGCTCGAAGCCCGCCGACTCGCCGATATGCTCGCCGACACGGCCTTCGGGACGAACAACCGCGACGCGCTCTACGACGCGATCGACGAGCGACAGGAGGAAGCGGGTGTCGAGGATCTCACCGATCTCGTCATCGATCCCGATCTGGTCAAAGAGCACGCGCCGTTCATGCCCGGACCGGCGTCGGCCGAGGACATGCTCAGAAAGACCTCGCAGTTCCAGAAGAAATCGGTGAAGGCCTACTTCGCGGGCGACTACCAGGACGTCGAGCGTGATCGCGTCCGAGTGGGCACCATCCACTCGGCGAAGGGTCGCGAGGCCGACCACGTCTTCGTCGCGACGGATCTCACCGAGAAGGTCGTCGAGCAGATGGCCGCCTCGGTCGACGACACGGCGGGCGTGCCGGGCGGGGAGTTCGACAAGGGCACCGATCCGGTGCCGATGCTCACAGACAACGAGCGCCGCGTGTTCTACGTCGGGATGAGCCGCGCGCGCGAGCGACTCGTTCTCCTCGAAGACCTCGTGAGCGGCGCGCCGACGCTCCCGGTCGACGTGCTGCTCGACAACGAACCGAGCGGCGTCACGATCGAGGACGTGCTCGCCGAGACCGAAGCGCCCGCCGCCGACTAGTTCTCCTCATCCTTCACGACCGCACTCACGGTCTTCTCGGCCGCGGCCGTCGGCACGTCGTCGGGCGTCGTGACGTACTGTTTCAGCGCGACCATCAGGACGGCGACGACACAGAGTGCGATCCCAATTACTGTTCGTCCCGAAACGACGAGATTGATGCCGAGGAGTGCGACCGGGAGCGCGAAGGCGAGCGTCAGGACGAGACCGAGCGTGTTGAGGATGCCCACGTGCGCGCTGGGCAGGGATGACACTTACCGGCTTCGCCCCAACGAGGGTGATCGCGGGTCAGTCGGCCCGCGGCGACCAGCCACAGACCGAACACGTGCTCGCGTCCGTCTCGTGAAGGCCGCCGCAGTCGGGACACTGCTTCTTGTTGTAGCTCTCTTCCCACCCCGGCGAATCGGTCTCGTGACCACGTCCCGAGAGAAAATCGTCGATGTCGGTCTCGTTCGATACGGTTGCCATGCGTGTTACGACATGGCACACCACTCATATAGCTCTGGTGGTTGACCCACACCTCTGCCGGAAGCGGACCGAGGATATCGAGGACGAATTCCGGTGTCCGCCTCAGAGGTCGCAGCGTCCCATGCTTTTGATGGCGCAATTCGAGAACGGCAGCCGATTGGCAGGGCAGGCTTAATGTCTCCCCAACGACTACCACTACTAGATGGCCGCGCAAGCGTACCGCATCGTCTCCAGCGAGGACTCGACGATACACGACGAGCCACATATCGAGGGACGACGCATCACTGTCCAGTTCGTCCACGAGCGCGTCGAGGGTCGCGGTCTGTCTCCACAGACCGTCGCCGACCGTCACGATCTCGCTCTCGGCGACGTGTATCGCGCGCTGGCGTACTACCACGACAACCCGGACGAGATGCGCCGCGTCGAACGTCGGCGGCAGCGTGCAGCCGCGGACAACGCCCATCTGACGACCGACCCGGAGAACGTCCGCGACTGAATGAGCTATCGCATCGTCGCCGACGAGAACGTCGAACCGGCGACGCGACAGTATCTCGACCAACTCGGGCACGATGTCGAATGGATCGGTGATATCCCCGAACTCGGTGTGGGCGTAACCGACGATGAGATCGCCGCCTACTCCACCGAGACGAACCGGTTAGTCCTCACACAGGACGACGATTTCTTCACCGAACTGTCGATCGAGGACAGTACCGGTGTCCTCTTTCAGCGCGACCAGACGCTCACCGCCCGCGACGTCGGCGACATCATCGACGAAATCGCTCGTTACATCCCCAGCCACGAGGTCGGTCTCGAATACGTCGGCCGCGACTGGCTCTGATTCGGAGAATTCACGGCGAGACACGAACCGGCCGAAAGTCACTCAGAGATCGTACAGCGCGCCGTATTTCTCGCGCGCGTAGTCGAGGAAGTAGTCGGCGGTGAACGCCTCGCCGGTGGCCTCGTCGACGAGATCGGGCGTCGTGTAGCGCTTGCCGTGCTGGTGGACGTTCTCGGTGAGCCACTCGTGGAGCGGGTCGAACTCGCCCGCCTCGATCTGCCCGTCGAGATCGTTGATCTCCTCGTCGGCGCTCGCGTACAGTTGGGCTGCGAGCACGCTGCCGAGCGAGTACGTCGGGAAGTAGCCGAACGAACCGTGCGACCAGTGGATATCCTGGAGACAGCCCTCGGCGTCGGTGTCGGGCCGAACGCCGAGATACTCCTCCATCTTGTCGTTCCAGACCGCGGGAACCTCGCTCACGTCGAGATCGCCCTCGATGAGCTCGCGCTCGATCTCGAAGCGGAGGACGATATGCATGTGGTAGGTCAGTTCGTCGGCCTCGATCCGGATGGGGTTGTCGTCGTAGACGCGATTGGCCGCCTCGTAGGCAGCACGGGGCGTCACGTCGTCGAGTTCCGGGAATCGCTCGCGGACGTGAGGCAGAAACAGCGACCAGAACGGCTCGGAGCGCCCGACGTGGTTCTCCCAGAATCTGGACTGGGACTCGTGAACCGAGAGGTTCCGGTTCTCGCCGAGCGGCGTTCCGTACTCCTCGTCGGGCAGTCCCTGTGTGTAGGTCGCGTGACCGAACTCGTGAATGGTGCTCGTGAGCGCACCGAGCATGTCGTCGTCCTCGTAGCGCGTCGTCACGCGCGCGTCGAAGGTGGTGCCCATCGAGAAGGGATGCGGCGCGGTGTCGAGACGACCCCGATCCCAGTCGTAGCCCAAGGTATCGAGCGCGTCGCGCGTGAGTTCCTCCTGTGTATCGGGATCGAACTCGCCGGCGAACGGACTGGCGAGTTCCACGTCACTCGCACCCACTTGGTCGATGAGCGGGACGAGCTCCTCGCGCAGTCGCTCCAGGATCCGCTCGGCGGTGTCGAGTCCAAGGTAGGGTTCGTAGTCCTCGAACAGCACCTCGTAGGCCGGCCGGTCGGAGTCGATCTGTGCTGCGTAGTCGCGCTTGAGCTCGATGAGTTCCTCCAGAATGGGTGCGAATTTCGAGAAATCGTCCTCGGCTTTGGCCTCCTTCCAGACCGGTAGCGCCTCGCTCGTGGTGCGCGAGATTTCCTCGACGAGGTCGGTGGGAACGCGCGTCGCGCGCTCGTACTGGCGGCGGATCTCGCGGACGGCAGAGGCTTCCTCGTCCGTGAGTTCCGCGCTCTCGGCCGCGTCGAGCGCCTCGCCCATCGCCTCCTCGGTGAGCAGCTCGTGGCTCGTCGCCGACAGCGCCGAGAGCTGTGCCGAGCGAGCGGGCGTGCCGCCCTCGGGCATCATCACCTCCTGATCCCAGTTGAGGATCCCTGCCGCACCCTCGATGTTCGAGATGCGCTCGTAGCGGTCGAGAAGTTCCTCGTAGGCAGCGGTCTGCGTGGCGTCGGTTGCCATACCCGATTGCCGAGTCGCCGGCCTATCAATTCTCGCCTCCCGACGCCGCGCCCCGGTAGATCTCGTAACACCGATCCAGCACGTCGAGCGAGACGCTTTCGTCCTTCGTGTGGGCTTCGCCCGGTTCCGCGGGGCCACAAACCACGCACGTCACCCCTGCCTCGGCGAGCCAGCCCGCATCGGTCGCGTGTGGCTTCGTCACCAGTTCGGGATCACCGTTCTGAGCGCCGTCAGAGGCAGCGAGCACCCGTTGGCCGAACGCCTCGTCGTCACAGGCCATCGGCGGGAGGTCCTGATCGACGGTCCACTCGACGTTCTCATCCTCGACCTGCGAGAGCGGTGCGCGCTCGCCCGGCACCGTGCGCTCGTCGACGGTCACCGAACAGGACTCGGGGATCACGTTCCACGCCGACCCGCCCTCGATCTCGGTGACGACGATGCTCCCCTCCACATCCTCGCCGAACACCGCGGCGCTCGGCCCGTCCATCCCTCGGATCGTATCGACCGCCTCGCCCGCCCGGTAGATGGCGTTCTCGCCGGCCTCGGGTTCGCTCGCGTGCGCGGCCGTTCCGTAGGCAGTGATGGTGCTCGCCCGTCGCCCTTTGTGGGCGATCGCGACGTCCGTCACACTGGGGGCCGAGTAGCCAGTCGAGCCTTCGCCGACGATTGCGTAGTCGGGCGCGAACCCGTTCTCGATGGCGTGGCGCGCGCCCTCGCCGCCGATCTCCTCGCCGACGAAACTGGCGAAGACGAGTTCAGTAGTGGGATTCGCGCCGTCGGGCTGTGCCCGACTCTTCGAGGTGCGTGGCACCTCGCTATCCCGAAAGGCGCACATCGCAGCTGCGACAGCCCCTTTCATGTCCGCCGTCCCGCGGCCGTGGAGTCGTTCGTCGCGCTTCTCGACGACGTACTCGTCCCCGTCGATCTGTTCGTCGTCCGGCGGCACCACGTCGTGATGGCCGACGAACGCGAGCGACTCCCCACCGCTCCCGCGCCGGGCGACGACGTTGCCGATCTCATCGCGGGTGACGGTGGCGTCGGTCTCGCGGCGGAGCCAGCGCTCGATGAAATCGCCCGCTTCGGTCTCGTCGTCGTGACTCGGGATCGCAACGAGCTCGCGAGTGAGCTCCGTGACGGCGGACATGGTGGGCGATCGGGCAGCGGCGCATAAGCGCTTTCGCCCGCGCTTGAACATCCTTATGCCGCTCGCCGGCCCAGTGATGGTATGACTATCGTCCCGGACACGAGCGCGGTCATCGACGGTCGCGTGTCCGAACGAGCGGCGAGCGGTGGGCTCTCCGGCGAGACGGTCGCGATCCCCGAGGCGGTCGTCGCCGAACTCGAAGCCCAGGCCAACGACGGCCAAGAGACCGGCTGGGAGGGGCTCGACGAGCTCCAGCGACTCGCCGACCTCGCCGACGACGGCGAGATCGAGATCGAATACATCGGCCGACGACCCGAAGCGAGCGAACGCCACAGCGCCGACGAAGGGAGCGTCGACGCGCTCATCCGCGACCTCGCAGCCGAACACGGCGCGACGCTGCTCACGAGCGACGAGGTCCAGAGCGAGGTCGCCCGCGCCACCGGGCTCGCCGTCGAGTACGTCGATCCCGAGATCCGCGAGGTCGAGACGCTGTCGATCGAGGAGTTCTTCGACGACGAGACGATGAGCGTCCATCTCAAGACGGGCGTTCCGCCGATGGCCAAGCACGGGACGGTCGGCGAGATGCGTTTCGAGGAAATCCGTGACGAGGTTCTCACCGAGGGGGAGCTCCGCGAGTGGATCGACGAGATCGAGAGCGCGACACACGCCTCCAGCGAGGGGTTCGTCGAGCTCGACAAGCATGGCATGACGATCGTCCAGTTCGGCGAGTACCGGATCGCGCTCGCCCGTCCGCCCTTCGCCGACGGGCTGGAGATCACGGCGGTCCGGCCGATCGCCGAGACCGAGCTGTCGGACTACGACTACGCCGAGGACCTCCGCGAGCGCCTGCTCGACCACCAGCGCGGCGTGCTCGTCGCCGGCGCACCCGGTGCGGGGAAATCGACGCTCGCGGCTGCGGTCGCCGAGTTCCTCGCCGATTCGGGCTTCTCGGTGAAGACGATGGAGAAGCCGCGCGATCTGCAGGTCGACGCCGACGTGACTCAGTACACCGAACTCGACGGGCAGATGGAGAACACGGCCGACTCGCTGCTGATGGTGCGGCCGGACTACACCATCTACGACGAAGTGAGAAAGACCGAGGACTTCTCGGTGTTTTCGGACATGCGTCTCGCGGGCGTCGGGATGGTCGGGGTCGTCCACGCGACGCGGGCCATCGACGCGCTCGGGCGACTCGTGGGCCGGGTCGAGCTGGGCATGATCCCGCAGGTCGTCGACACCGTGGTGTTCGTCGAGGCCGGTGGGATTTCGACCGTGTACGACGTCCAGACCGAAGTCAAGGTTCCCGAGGGGCTGATGGAGGAGGACCTCGCGCGACCGGTCATCCAGGTCCGTGACTTCGAGACGGGCCGACCCGAGTACGAGATCTACAGCTTCAACCGGCAGGTCGTCACGGTGCCGGTGGGCGACGCCGAGAGCGAGGACAGCGGCGTGGACAAGATCGCGAAACAGGAGATCGAGCGGGAGATTCGCTCGGTCGCGCGCGGGAGCTGCGAGGTCGATCTCAAGAACCAGAACACGGCCGTGGTCTACGTCGAGGAGGCCGACATCTCGACGGTGATCGGCAAGGGCGGCGGGCGCATCACCGACATCGAGAACAGACTGGGGATCGACATCGACGTGCGGACGTTCGACGAGCGACCGGGCGGGCGCTCCGGCGGTGCTGCTGGCGGGTCGAGCGGTGGTGCGAGCGGTGCCGTGGGTGGCGGCAACGGTGCGGGCGATATCGTCACGCCCGAGATCACCGCCCGGCACGTCGTCATTCCGATGGAGGGGCACGCGGGCGAGACGGTCGAGGTGCAGGCCGACGGCGAGTATCTGTTCACGGCGACGGTCTCGCGCGGCGGCGAGGTGCAGGTCTCGCGCGGGAGCGCCATCGCCGAGGAGTTAGAGCAGGCGATCGATCGCGGACGGCAGGTCACGGTCGCGCCGTCGTAAACGTCCACAGTCGGCTGATTTTCTGCGATTCGCGCGGTGCAGCAGCCGCGGTGCGGCTGGCGGTTCCTGGTGGATGAAGGGCGAGCGCGACCGGAGGGAGCGCGAGGGCTTCGGCGGTACGGGGTGCTGTGCGGTTGCGGAACGAGTTGATGTCCGCGCGAACGGAGTGAGCGCGGTTCGCCGCTCGCGCGGTTTGCGAGCGGATGTTTTTAGTCCAGGTTTTTGCAAGCGGGGGTCAAGCGAGCAAAGCGAGCGCGACCCCCTGCAGTAAAAAAGTGGGTTTAGGTACGCCAGTAGGACGGCGTGAGCAGCACGAGCACGGGGAGGATCTCGAGCCGGCCGATCCACATGAGGAAGGTCATGAGCAGTTTCGAGGTGGCCGGGAAGGCGAGGTAGTTGTTCATCGGGCCGACAGCGCCGAAGCCGGGGCCGACGTTGCCGAGGGTCGAGGCGATGGCGCTCGTGGCTTCGAGTGTGGAGATGGTGTAGCCGACGCGCCAGGAGTCGATGACGACCAGGAGGCTGGCGAGCACGAAGAGGGCGATGTAGAGCAGCGTGAAGGCGTAGATGCCGCGGATGGCGCGCTCGTCGATGACGCGGCCGGCGAGTCGGACGGGCGACACCGCTTCGGGGTGGACCGTTGTAAAGAGTTCGCGCCGGAGGGATTTAACGATGACCACCCAGCGGATGATCTTGATCGCACTGCCGGTCGAGCCGGCCGAGCCGCCGATGAACATCGCGAAGAAGAGGATCGTCTTCGCGGGTGCGCTCCACGTGGTGAAATCCATGTTGGCGAAGCCGGTGGTCGTGATGATGGAGACGATGTTGAACAGGGCGTGACGCACCGAATCCTCGACCTGTCCGATGATGGGCGGGACGGCGTCGGTGACGGTTTCGATGCCGACACCGGTGAAGAGGAGGCCCGCGATGACGGCGGTCAGCACTCCGATGACGCCGACGTACGACCGGAGCTCGGTGTCCTGTGTCAGTTTCTCCGGGTTGCCGGTGAGCGCGTGCCAGAACAGCGCGAAGTTGGCACCGGCGGCGACCATGAACGGGATGATGAGCCACTGGACGGCCGCCGAGAACGCTTCGATCGAGCGGGCTTCCGGCGAGAACCCGCCCGTGGGAAGCGTCGTCAGCGCGTGCGAGACGGCGTTGAACAGCTCCATGTTCGGCGCGAGACCGCCGAGATGGAGCCCGTAGAGCAGCAGCATTTCGAGGACGGTGAGGCCGAGATAGACCAGCCAGAGCACGCGTGCGGTCTCGGCGATGCGCGGGGTGAGCTTCTCGATGCCAGGGCCGGGCGCTTCGGCGTCCATCAGCTGTGCGCCACCGACCGAGAGTTCGGGGAGGATCGCGACCGCGAGCACGACGATCCCCATGCCGCCGAGCCACTGGGTGAGCTGTCGCCAGAGCAGGAGGGCGTGTGAGTGCTGGGCNGCGACCGCGAGCACGACGATCCCCATGCCGCCGAGCCACTGGGTGAGCTGTCGCCAGAGCAGGAGGGCGTGTGAGTGCTGGGCGAACGAGATCTCGCCCATCATCGTCGCGCCGGTCGTCGTGAACCCGCTCATCGACTCGAAGAGGGCGTTGATCGGGTGGGCGAGCGTCGATCCGGTGCCCATCCCCGAGAGGAGATAGGGGACGGTGCCGACGAGCGCGACGACGAGCCAGGTGAGCGCGACCATCAAGAATCCCTCGCGCGTGCCGAGATCGGGCTCGGGTTCGACGCGTTCGAGCGCCAGTCCGACGATCACGGTGACGACGAACGCGACGGCGAACGTCAGTACGTCACGACCGTAGAAAAGCGCCACCGCGAGCGGAATGAGCAGGGTCGTCGAGAGATACTTCACGATCGTGCCGACGAGACCGATGCTCGTCCGCCAATCGACGCGCAGCCGACTCGACGACCACTTCGAAGCCACGTTCTGGCTGGCGGCTGTCGCCGGGATCAATCTATCGCTCTACGATCGCCAGAACGCGCGCGTGAAGAGCACGAGCACGGGGACGATCTCGATGCGCCCGATCCACATCAGTATCGTCATGACGAGCTTCGTCGCGACGGGAAAGCCCGCGTAGCTGCCGTAGGGACCGGCGAAGCCGAAGGCCGGGCCGATGTTGAGAAAGGTCGAGGCCGCCGCACCCATCGCCTCGAACTCGCTGAGAGCGGCGGCCGACCACGTGGTGTCGACGACGACGAACACCGTCAGCAGCGCGAAGATCACGACGCTCACGAGCGTGTAGGTGTAGATATCGCGGATCGTGCTCTCCTCGACCGGCGATCCGGTCAGCCGCACCGGCCGGATCGCCTCCGGATGGATGGCGGTGAAGAGATCGCGTCGAAACGACTTCAGGACGACCAGCCAGCGCACGGTCTTGATCGAGCAGGTCGTCGAGCCGGCCATCCCGCCGACGAACATCCCGACGAAGAGGACGTGGCGCGACAGCGGCGACCACAGGTCGAAATCGACCGTCGCGTAGCCCGTCGTCGTGACGATCGAGACCACCTGAAAGAGCGCGTGGCGCAGCGTCGTCTCGACGGTCCCGAAGCGACCGTTGACGAACAGCGAGATGGCCACCAGCGCGGTCGCGCCGAGGACGATCGCGAGATAGAACCGGAACTCCTCGCTCGCTCGCAGGCGGCTCGGATCGCCCTGCAGGAGATAGTAGAGCAGGACGAAGTTGGTCGCGCCGACGAACATGAAGGGGATCGTCGCCCACTGGACGGCCGGCGAGAACGCACCGATGCTCGCGGCCTCCGGCGAGAAGCCGGCCGTCGAGACGGCGGTGAGTGCGTGTGCGATCGCGTCGTACAGCGACAGCGCCGGTGCGAGACCGCCGAACGCCAGCACGAGCAGGACGACGACCATCAGCCCGGTGAGTCCGGTGTAGATGCCGCCGAGCAGGCGTGCGGTCTCGGCGATCTTCGGCGCGAGCTTGGTGACGTCCTGTGTCTGGGTTTCGGTCTCCATCAGCTGTGCGCCGCTGACCGACAGCTCCGAGAGCAGCCCGACGGCGAGCACCAGAATGCCGAGACCGCCGAGCCACTGGAGGACGCTGCGCCAGAGCAGAATCGATCGCGAGTGCAGGCCGAAATCGGTGATGACGGTCGCACCGGTGGTCGTGATCCCGCTCATCGCCTCGAAGAGGGCGTTCGCCGGGCTGGCGAACACGCCCGCACCGGTGAGAACGAAGGGGATGGTGCCGACGAGTGCGACCGCGAGCCACGCGAGCGCGACCAGGAGGAACGCCTCGCGCGGGCCGGGGGCCGAGCGCTCGAAGCGCTGCAGACCGGTGCCGACCGCGAGCGAGAGCAGCGTCGGCACGACGAACGGGAGCAGCGAGTCGCCGTAGAGGGCGGCCACGCCGACGAGCGCGGCGAGCGGGACGGTGAGCGCCTGCAGAACGACGCCGAGAAGACTCGCGCTCGTGCGGACGTCGACCCGAACCGCCATCAAAGCCGGCTCGCGACCGCGTCGACGACCTCGGTTTCGACGAAGACGACGACGTGATCGCCGACTTCGACGACCGTATCGCCACGGGGGGTGATGAACTCGCCGTCACGCGTGATCGCGCCGATCGTCACTCGGGCCGGGAGATCGTCGGTGGCGTCGGTGATCGGCTGCCCGGCGAGCGTGCTATCGTCGTCGATCTGGATCTCGAGCACTTCGGCGCGATCGTGGTCGATGATGGCGACGTTCTCCATGCGGCCGTCGAGCGTGAACCGGATGATCTCCTCGGCGGTCGCATCACGCGGGTTGATCGCCGCGTCGACGCCGACCGCCTCGAAGAGATCGGTGTATTCGGCGCTCTCGACGACGGCGATCGTCCGATCGACGCCGACGCGGTCGGCGAGCAGCGAGGCGAGCAGGTTCTTCTCGTCGGCACCGAGCGCGGCGATCGCCACGTCCGCGTCGCCGACGTGTTCGCGCGTGAGGAACTCCCGGTCGGTCGCGTCGCTCGACATCACCGTCGTCTGCGGGAGTCGTTCGGCGAGCTCGCGAGCACGCTCGGGGTCGCGTTCGATGAGGCGCGGCTGCAGTCCACGTTCCCCGAGCAGCTCGGCCGTCTGGACGGCGATCTGGCTGCCACCGATGATGATCACGTCACGGTTCTCGTCGCGGTCGGTGGCGAGATCGGCGGCGAACGCGCGCGTGCTTTCGGCGCTGCCGATGACGACGATCTCGTCGCCGGTAGCCAGCTTCGTCTCGCCGTCGGGGACGATCAGGCCGTCCTCGTGGAGCACGGCCGCGACGGTGAGCTCGTTGAACTGGTCGTCGGCCTCGGCGACCGTCTGGCCCGCGATCGGACTGTTCGCGGGGATACAGAACTCCGCCAACAGGACACTCCCCTCGGCGAAGACGTCGACGTTCTGGGCGGCCGGCAACCCGATGACGCGGGTGATGGTCTCGGCGGCCAGCAGGTTCGTCGAGACCATGAAGTCGACGCCGAACGCGCCGCCGGACTCCTCCCACGTCTGGAGGTAGTTCGTCGATCTGACGCGGGCGATGGTGAACGCGTCGCTGGCGGTTTTGGCCGTCGCGCAGGTGACGATGTTCGTCTCGTCGTCGTCGGTGCTCGCGATGAACAGGTCGGCCGCGCCGACGTCGGCCTCCCGCAGCGTCGCGAGCGACGTGCCGTCGCCCTCGATGGCGAGCACGTCGAGCGAGTAGGTGAGCGATTCGACGCGGCTATCGTCGGTGTCGATCACGACGACCTCGTGGTCGTCGTCGAGGCTCTCGGCGATCGAGGAGCCGACCTGTCCGGCCCCGACGATGATCACGCGCACGGGGATCGCCCTCTGACCATACCGACAGTTCGTAGCGGCGAGTAAGTGGATTTCCCTTTCAGCGTCGGTGCACCGAGCTTCACTCCGAGACCGTAACCGTGCCGACCATCCCCGAACTCACGTGGGGGATGCAGACGTAGGTGTACTCGCCGGCCGTCTCGAAGGTGTGTTCGTAGGTCTGGCCCTCCTCGACGACGGCGTAGGGATCGCCGTCGTAGGAGGCGAACGGCTCCGCGCCGTCGGGAAGACTCACCTCCTCGCTGTCCTTCGGTACGGCACCGACGTTGTGACCGGCGCTCTCGAACTCCCACGATACCGTATCGCCGACCGACACTTCGACCGCCTCCGGTTCGAAGACGAGCCGTCCATCCGGGCCGGACGCGACCGTGGTCGTCTCGCCGCCCGCGCTACTGTTGCCGCTCGCACCGCCCGTTCCGTTTCCGCCGGCCGTCGCGTCGCCACTCGTCGAACCGCCGCTCTCGCTCGTGGCGTTCCCACCGGAGCCGTTGCCACCACCGCTCCCGCCGCTCGTCCCGTTGCTGTCATCGCCGCCGTCACCGGCGGAACCGCTGCTGCTACAGCCCGCCGCGAGCACGGTACCAGTCGTGGCGATGCCGGCGAGGAACCGCCGCCGATTCGTTCGTTGCATTCGCCGAAAGCTTCGGCGAGGACGGACAAAAGCCGTTGGATATCGTCGTGTTCGGCGGTCTACGCTACCGATGAGCACGATCCCGCAGTACGATTCTCTGCGTGGTGTCGTCGTGTCGAGAGAGTGTATGAGCTACTCGCCGCGGATGCCCGCCCGCCGGCCGCGCTCGATCGGCGCGCCGACGGTGTTGCCCCACTCGACCCACGAGCCGTAGTAGTTGCGCACGCTCTCGTAGCCGAGCAGTTCGTGGAGGACGAACCAGGTCAGCGCCGAGCGCTCGCCGATGCGACAGTAGACGACTACCTCCTCGTCGATGCCCGCCTCGCGGTAGATCTCACGGATGGTTTCCTCGGATTTGAACCGGCCGTCGGCGTCGACGACCTGGCTCCAGGGGACGTTCACCGCGCCGGGGATGTGGCCGCCGCGCTGGACGCCCTCGTTCCAGCCCGGCGGCGCGAGCACCTCGCCGCGGTACTCCTCGGGAGTTCTGACGTCGACCAGCGACGTGCCGCGTTCCATCGCCGTCTCGACCTCCGCGCGATCGACTCGGATCGATTCGTTCGGGCTCGCGCCGGTGTACGACCGTGGACTGAACTCCGGAACTTCGTCGGTGAGCTCGTAGCCTTCGGCGAGCCAGCCGTCGCGGCCGCCGTCGAGCAGGCGGACGTCGGCGTGGCCGTAGTAGCTGAGCAGCCAGTAGCCGTAGCCGGCGAACCAGTTCATCATGTCGCCGTAAACGACGACGGTCGACTCGGGGGTAATACCGATTTCGCCGAGCAGCGCCTCGAAGTCGGCGACCGACGGGATGTCGAACGCCGTCGAGTCCTGGAGATCTTCCTTCCAGTCGAGCTTCGTCGCCCCCGGGATGTGGCCCGTCTCGTAGCTGCTCGGATCGAGGTCGACTTCGAGCAGGCGGGCGGCGGGGTCGTCGGCCACGAACTCGTCGAGGCGCGCCGCGACCCACTCCGGCGGGACGAGCACGTCCGTCGCGTGGTCGGTCATCGCTTACCGTCCGCTAGGTCGCAGTGGCTATTAAACCCGTGCTGTCGGCTACCGATGACGTGCCGATCGCTGCCGTGTGGCACGCGAGGGACGGAGGCTATCGGAGCCAGCGATCGCGCTCGTCGTCGGCGACGTAGCGGCGCGCGAGCTGGCTCTCGGCCTGTCGGAGCCGGTAGGAGAGCGTCGAGCGGGGGACGTCGAGCTCGTCGGCGAGCTCGTCGAGCGTCGTCTCTCGCGGTGTCTCGTAGTAGCCGTCCTCGACGGCCGCCTGGAGCGCCGCGCGCTGTTCGGCCGCCACCGAGACCGACGCCAGCGAGTCGCGCTGCCAGCCGTCGGCGTCGCGGAGATGGCCCATCCGGAAGGAGAGTCCCTCGCGCAGTCGGGCGGCGAGCTCGTCGTAGAGCACGCCCACCTTCGCGTCCGAGCGCATCAGCACGCGCCAGGAGTGACGGTTCTCGCTCCGAAGGGTCTCGAAGACGAGTCCGGGCGGGAGATGCTTTCCCGAGAGGGTGTGGACGGACTCGCAGGCGCTGATCCCGTCGAGATAGGTGTAGATGACGAGCCGCCCCTCGCCGCGTTCGAGCACGTCGTGATAGCGCGTCGCCTCACAGTCGCGTTCGGTGAGCGACTCCCCGCAGGTGTCGTCGTCGAAACGAATGTCTTCGATGCGGTCGAGCGTCGCCGGCGAGCCGGCGATGCGTTCGATGCGCCAGAACCGTTCTTCAGTTACGAAGCCGTCGAGCGAGCGCGCAACTGCGTCGGGATCGTCGATGAAGGCGTCCATGATGGGGTCGGTCCCGCGCTCGTACTCGATGGTGAACGTGAACTCCCGCATCCATCCGTCCGTTCGGCGCGCGCGAAAAGAACATGCCGTTTCGGCAGCCGTCAGAAGAGGGTCGTGAGGACGGCCAGACAGACCGTGCTCACACAGATGAGGCTCACGAGCACGACGAGGACCGGCTTGAGCCCCGTCGAGCGGAGTTCGTCGAGGCGGATGTCGAGCCCGAGGCCGGCGAAGGCGAACAGGAACAGCCAGTCGGCGGCGTGTTCGAGCGAGGCGAGCTGGGCCCCGCCGAGCACGCCGGTGTTCGCGACCAGCATCAGTCCCAGAAAGCCGAGTACGAACTTGGGGAACGAGTGCCAGAGGTAGCCGACGCCGCCGGGAACGGCGTCCTCGCGCTCGCCGCCCGAACGGCGGATGTAGTAGAGTGCGTAGGCGATGGCCGCGAGACCGATGAGCGCGTTGCGCGTGAGTTTGACGAGCAGCGCCCACTGGCCGGCCGCCTGCGAGAAGGCGAAGCCGGCCGCGGTCACGGGGCCGGTACTGAACATCGTCAGGCCGGCCCAGATGCCGAAGACCTTGTCGGTGAGCCCGAAGAGGTGGCCGAGCGCCGGATAGGCGAGCAGCGTCACGGCGTCGAACAGTAGTACTGTGGCGGCCGCGTAGGCGATCTGGTCCTCGTCGGCCTCGATGCTGCCGGCCGTCGCGACGACCGCCGAGACGCCACAGATGCTCGACCCGGCGGCGAGCAGCGAGCCGATCTGCTCGCGGATGCCGAACGCGCCGCGCGCGAGCGCCTCGACGGTGAGGATCGTCGTTATCACCGTGGCGATGACGAGTGCCAGGATCGTCGGGCCGGCGTCGACGACGCGATCGAGGGCGACGCTCGCGCCCATCAGGACGATCCCACCTTCGAGCCAGAGCTTGTTCGTCCCGACGCCGGCGCTCGCCCAGTCGGGTACGCCGTAGAGGTTGCCGACGACCAGCCCGATGACGATGGCGATGATCAGGTGACTCGTCGGAATGACCGTCGCGAGCGCCCGCGCGGCCAACCCGATGACGACGAGCACGCCGATGCCCGGCAGCACCGACTCGCGGACGTTCACCACGGGATCTGCACACCGCTGGCGACGATCACCAGGACGAGCGCGCCGAGCACCACCGCCTGCCAGTCGTGTGGGAGCTCCGTCCAATACCTGGCCAGCGTCCTCGCAGCGCTCGATTCGCCACCCACCGTGCCGCCGCTCTGCTGTTCGTTGCTCATCGGCTCCCCCGTTCGTCGCGATCGATCCCGTTTCGACGCGTTCGATCAATACGTCGCATCTTGCTTGTCCGTCCGGCGATGGCAATCATAGCCCTTCGTTTGGCGCACGCCAAATCTTCCGCTCGCGTCGGTGCTCCACTGGGATCGAGTCGATCGACTCACTTCCGGAGATACGTTTATTACCTATGTTGAACAATGACATACGAACGATGAACACCGAGCGCCTCGTCGAACTGATCAGGCGTGCGCCGGTGCTCGCGGCGTTGCGGGACGCCGAATCGATGGATCGGCGCGATCTCGAGGCGGAGCTCGACGTCTCGAAGTCGACGGTTCACCGCCTCACGCGCTCGCTCCGCGAGCACGGGCTCATCGAGCGCGAGGCGGGTGCGTTCGTGCTCACGCCGTTGGGACGGACGTGCGCCCGCGAGGTCGCGTCGTTCACAGCGACCGTCGAGACGGCGTGGGAGCTCGCGCCGGTGCTGGCCGCCGCCGCGGCCCACGACGTCGCCTTCGATATGGCGGCGTTCGCCGACGCGACCGTGACGACCGCCGCGCCCGGCAACCCGTACCAGCCGGTCGAGCGGTTCATGACGCTCGTCGACGCGACCGACGAACTCCGCGGGCTCGATCCGGCGATCATCAACCCACTGCATATCGACGCGCTCCACGAGCGCATCGTCGGCGGGATGACGACCGAGGTCGTCTTTCCGACGAGTGTCGTCGCGGAGCTGCTCGAAACGAACCCCGACCGCGCCGAGCGGACGTTCGCGAGCGGCAACTTCTCGATCCTGGTCCACGACGATCTGCCGTTCGGGCTGACGCTCTGTGCCGAGCGCGTCGGTGTCGGCAGCTACGACGACGACACCGGACTGTTGCGGACGTACGCCGATACCGACGCGCCCGCCGCCCGCGAGTGGGCCGAGGCGGTCTACGACGACTACCGTGACGCCGCGATCCCGCTGGGCGAACATCCCGAACTCGCCCGGCTTCACCCGGGCATGACCGTCGGTGAGAGCGAGTAAGCCCATCGGCCGCTCGCCGGTGGGCATCGGGTCTGTAGCATACATACGGATCCTCATCGCGTCCGCATCGGGCCTAGTGGTTATATACCATAGCTGCATAAGTATTATTAATACTGACTGTCTATGGTCGTGTATGCACGATGTCGTCGAGGAATCCGCACGCGAGTCGACATACGAGTGCCTCCAGTGTGGCAAGATCGTCGAGCGAACGACACATCCGGGCTCGTGTTCCTGTGGCGGCAGTTTCCAGAACCGGGCGATGTCGCTCGAATAGGGCGAGCGCGAAACCAGTAGATTGAGGGCCGCCGACCGTTATGCGACGATATGAGCCTCGAACGCGATCAGTACTGTCCGGTGTGTGACGACGAACGGGTGTTCTACCGCGCGGCGAGCACGATGATGCATCTCGGCGAGAAGACGAAATGGCGCTGTCCCGACTGTGACTACGGGTTCGTCACCATCGGCGAGAACGTCGACTCCAGCGCATCGGCGTAGGTCGATCGAGGCCCACACGTTTTTGCTGTCGCGACGACTGCCCATAGCCACAGGATGAACCGATGAGATGACGGGTCGATCGGGCGCGGCGACGCGGCCCACGTTCGAACGGACGGAGGACGGGTTGGCGGTCGTCGACCCGGTCGAACGCCATCGATACGTGCTCTCGACGGGTCCGACACGGCCGACGGCGGCCGATCCGTCGCGTTTTCGCTTTCCCGTCGAGAGTGCTGTGTCGATCCGGACCGACGGGATCACGCTGCCGAGCGTGGTGTCGGTCCACGTCCGCGACGAGTCGGGCGTAGTGGTCGCCCGTGCCGAGCATCACGCGGAGGAGAAGCTCCCCGCTGGCGAGTATATCGTCGAAGTGAGTGCACCGGTAAAGCTGTATTTCCGCGTGGAGAGTACTCTCCGGATCAGTGCCGACGCGGAGGGAATGGCAATCGAATTCGGTGGCGAGCGCGAAGTGCTGGTCGGCGCGCGATCGCATCACGAGCGACCGGCGGCGACGGTGCAAACGCCGGCCGAGCCCGAGGNGATGATGACGGCGATCTCGACGTTCGGGTCGGCGCTGAAGACGACCAGTCCGGAACGGTCGTATCCGACCCTGCGGGGCCATCCGCCGACGGTCGAACTCGGCGAATCGCTGGATCTGGCGGGACTCGAACCACCCGAAACGGGTGTGACGATCGAGGTGCCGCCGGAGTACGAATCGATATACGTCGTTGCCCCGCTCGCGTACTATCTTGGTGCGACGATCGAGCCAGGTATCGAACCGCTGTTACGGACCGATCGCGGGTTCGAGCAGTCGCTCGCCGGCCCGCAGGGGTTCGAGCAAACGGTCGCGCGGACGCTCAAGCAAGCGTTCTTCATGGACTGTCTCACTCGGACCGAAGGACTGTATCCGGTCGATCTCCACGAGCGACGGCTGATGGAGGGCGAGCTAGGACTCGATTTCTCGGCGCTCTACGAGCAACCGCTGGCCGCACAGCTCGAAACGTATCTCTCGATTCCCTACCGGACGATCGCCGAGCACGTGCCGACCTGGAAGCTCACCGCGAACGTCGCGGCGACGCCAGCGAGCAGCGAGCACCTGCCCTTTGTCGTCGCCGATCTCGCCATCGTTCGGGCGGTGAACCCGGCATCCAGTCCGGAGGGAACGGCGACCGCTGTCGAGAGCGCGACCGACGAGGGTGGTCGGTTCGTCGACGGGCCGGCCGACATCGATATCGAGGAGCCGTTCGTACGACCCGAACCGGCCGATTCGCTAGAGCAGACGTGGATCGGGGAGGGAACGCCGCTGGGGGCAAGCAAGGCGTCGCTGGCGGCCTATCGCAACCGATTGGAACGGACGCCCGCCGAGGGCGACATCGAGATCACGGTCGTCTGTAACGACGCGGCGATGGACGACGAGCGCGTCGTCGAGGCGAGCTACGGCGAGCGGGCCGATCTTCCCTTCGACGTGACCGTCGCCCACGACCTGACGACCGACGAGTTGGCGGACGTACTCGCCACCCGGACGGATTTCCTCCACTACATCGGCCACGTCGACGACGAGGGATTCGCGTGTGTGGACGGCCGTCTCGACGCCCGGCAGCTCGATTCGGTCGGTGTCGACGCCTTCCTGCTCAACGCCTGTCAGTCGTATCGCCAGGGAATGGCGCTGATCGAAGCCGGTGCAATCGGCGGGATCGTCACGATTTCAGATATTTTGAACAGCGAGGGCGTCAAGATGGGTCGTGCGCTCGCCTGCCTGCTCGATGCCGGCTTCCCGCTGGGGCCCGCCCTCGAGATCGCCCGCGGCGAGAGCATCGTCGGCGGGCAGTATCTCGTCGTCGGCGACGGCGGCTTTGCCATCGCCGACGCCGCGGGCGGCACGCCGACGCTCTGTGAGATTGAGCGCACCGGGGACGGCTTTCGGGTGGACCAGATCACGTATCCGACGCGCGAGCGCGGTCTCGGCAGCCTCTTCATTCCTGCTGCGTCGGGTGACCGTGACTGCTATCTCTCCTCGGGTCGCGTTCGCCGGCTCGATCTCTCGGCACACGAACTCTGGGCGTTTTTCACGCTCGAAGCGATGCCGGTGAAGATCGACGGCCAGCTCCACTGGAGCGACCGGATGGATTTCGGCGTGCTTCAGGGACCGGAGTAAGTGCAGGCGCTGGCACCGCTCACGTCGGTGACGCCACAGCACGCCACCGTGAACTGAATGCTCTCGCTCGGCGACTCCGCTTCCGATGGTTGCTGTTGACTATCACTCACAACTGGTCGATATTCATCCGTGTCTCGGATGAAACTATCGTATGGTTTCCAACAGCAACGTAAACGGTCAAAACCGTGTCGCGCGACGTCCGTCGGTCGATCGAACGGTTAACGGCTGATCGAGGGAGCAGTTGCCTTCTTCTGTCTGCATGACATGCATATCGTTGCGGATATCGTGCCCGGAAGTTACAATATGCATTTACTTTGTGCGTTTCAGGTTCAGTTGGCCAATAAAATTAAATAGATGGGAAACCTCCGTTTAGTTGCTATGAGTTTCACGAACCGAATCGAAACGGACGTTGCCGACGTCTACCGCGCCGTGCTTTCGGAAACGACCGACGACGCGTTCGTCGTCGCACCCGCGGCGGCATCGGTCGAGCGGCTCGTGACGGTGCTCGACGGTCTCGACAGCCCGCCGACAGTGCGCCTACTCGCGTTCGACAGTACGCTCAAGGACGTTCTCGACGACTTCCTGGTCGCCAGCACCGCCGCCGATCTCATCGACGAGGGCACGCTCTCGTTGGGGACGATCGAGGAAGCCGGCACCGGCCAACTGATCGTCACCGACGACACGGTCGTCTCGCTCGTCACGGCGGGCCAGCGGGTGGCCGCCCTCGGCACCGACGACGAGGAGTTCGTCGCGAACGCCAACGAGCGCTCCGAAGAGCGCTGGGACGCGAGTTCGTCGTATAGCCTCAGAACCCCGCCGCTTTCGCGGATCCGCGAGACGATGGCCGAGGCGTTCGATCCCGGCGTCCGCGACGACTTCGACGCCGTGCTCGCCTCGCTCGACACCGCCCGCGGCGACGGCAACGGTCTCGACGAGGTGACGATCAGCCTGCTCGTCGCGGCGAAAAACGAGGAGCTGCTCTACGACATCTCGAAGTGGGGTGAGGACACCGGCGTCGCGAGCAAGGCCACCTTCTCGCGGACGAAAACCCGCCTCGAAGAGATGGGGCTGCTCGACACGACGAAGGTGCCCATCGATGTCGGCCGCCCGCGACTGCGGCTGCTGCTCGGCGACGAGCGCCTCAGCGAGGCCGACGCCGACGAACTGGCGGCCGTTGCCACCGGTATCCTCTCGACCGACGCGTCCTGATTCAGACGGACCCGAGAGATTAGATCCGGAACCGCCGTTCTCACTGCCGATTTGTTCCGCTCGCTTCGTCCTCTCCGACCTACTGGGCGAACGCGTCCCTGAGATCGTCCGCGAGCAGTGCGATCGCGTCGCGGCTCCGGTCGATCGTGTCGACCAGATTGAGAAAGCCGTGGATCATCCCCTCGAAACACTCGTGAGTGACCGGGACGCCCGCCGCGTCGAGGCGGTCGGCGTAGGCGATCCCCTCGTCGCGCAACGGGTCGAACCCCGCGGTGATGACGGTCGCCGGCGGGAGGCCGGAGAGATCGCGTGCCATGAGCGGTGCGGCGTACGCGTTTCGCGCGTCGGTCGGCTGGTCGAGATAGCGGTCGTAGTACCACTCGGCGCTGGCCCGTTCGAGGAGATAGCCCTCGGCGTTCTCCTCGTAGGAGTCGAACTCCTGGAGCGACGGCGAGTTGACCGACGGGTAGACGAGCGACTGGTGGCAGAGCTCCGGCCCGTCGCGGTCGCGGGCAACGAGCGTGACGGCGGCGGCCAGATTGCCGCCCGCGCTGTCGCCGCCGACCGCGACCCGCTCCCCGTCGCCGCCGAGCTCGTCGGCGTAGTCGACGGCCCACTCGGTGGCCGCGTAGCAGTCCTCGACGGCCGCTGGGAAGGGGTGCTCTGGCGCGAGGCGGTAGTCGACCGAGACGACGAGACAGTCGGCCGCGTTGGCGAGCGCACGACAGACCGGGTCGTGAGTGTCGAGCCCGCCGACGACCCATCCGCCCCCGTGAAAGGTGACGAACACGCCGTAGGGCTCCGTCCCCGTCTCGGGCGCGTAGACGCGCACCGGCAGCGGCCCGCCCGGCCCCTCGATCGAGAACTCCTCGATTTCGCCGACGGGCTCGGGATCGGGCGTCGTGAACAGTTCGTCGAGGCGGTCGCGGGCGGTCGGAACCGACATGCCGTGGGTCGGCGGCGTGCGCTGTTGGTCGATCCGTTCGAGCAGCCGTTCGACCTGTGGATCGAGGTCGTCCATCCGTCGGACCGACGGCGACGACCGACGTAGTTCTACCCCTCCGATAACTCCGAGGTATGTGGAAAGGTTTTCGTATGCCCGCTGGGTATCACGGATGATGAGTTCCGTGAGCGCGCTGGCACAGCGACTCGCCGTCGTCGCCGGCTTCGAGAACCCACGGACGAGCCTGGAGCAGTACCGGACGCCGCCGGGGCTGGCGGCCAGGCTGGTCCACGACGCCGATCTGCAGGGCGACATCGAGGGGCGGTTCGTCGTCGATCTCGGAACCGGGACGGGGATGCTCGCGCTTGCGGCCGCGCTCCGTGGACCGCGCGGCGTGGTTGGTGTCGATATCGACCCCGAGCCGCTCTCGACGGCGCGCGACAACGAGGGACGGGTCGGCACGGCCACCGACGTCTCGTGGCTGCGCGCCGACGCGACCGACGCGCCGCTCAACACGAACGACGACACGACCGTCGTGATGAACCCGCCGTTCGGCGCGCAAGCGGGCAACGAACACGCCGACCGCGCGTTCCTCGCGACGGCCGCCCGTCTGGGCGACGTCTCCTATTCGGTTCACAACGCCGGCAGCCAGGAGTTCGTTGCATCGTTCGCCGCCGACAACGGCGGGACGGTCACGCGCTCCTTTCGCGCCGAACTCGATCTCCCCCGACAGTTCGACTTCCACGACGAGGACTCCCACACCGTCGAGACCGAGATTTTTCGCATCGAGTGGGCCTAGAGCCACGTCACGATCTGGCTGTAGAGGCTGCGCGCCGTCAGCAACGTGAAGACGAACATCAACACGGTGACGACGGCGAAGACGGCGTTCAGCCAGCGCGGGTGGTCGAAGAACTTCCGATTGGCGAAGAAGAGCGCGAGCGCGAAGATCGGCAGTCCGATCAGGCCGTTGACGGCGGGCATCACGATGCCGAGTCGCACCGGCGTGATGTCGGTGAACTCCAGCAGGAGGATTGCGAAACCCACCGCCATCACGATGAGTATCTCGACGGTGCGCCGGAAGCCCCGATCGCCGAAGACGGTCGTCCGATCCCAGGCCTGCGGCACGAGAAAACCGGCCCCGAACAGCGTGCCGGTCGCCGAGGAAAACGTCGCCAGCAACACCGCCAGGACGAACACCGGCAGCGCCCAGCCGCCGAAGATGGCCTGTAACGGCACGCCGGGGCTGGTGAGCGTCGGTGTCCCCGGATCCATCGTCAGCGCTGAGACGATGATCACGGCCGCGCTGAGGAGCACGATGAAGGCGATACCGACGAAGTTGTCCCGGCGGTACGGCCCCATCTCGGTCCAGTTCTTCGAGGGCTGGATACTCGATTGAATGATGAAGTTCGGGTAGTAGACCGTAGTGCCGAACAGTGCGATGAGGCTGGTCAGAAAGCCGATATCGCTCCGCAGATACGGCACGAACCCCGACATGACCCGCCCGATCGGAAGATCGAGTCCGAGCGTGAGAACGATGTAGATGGCGAACACAGTCAGGATGATCGCCGCGATGGCGGCCTCGATGCGATCGTAGACGCGGAGTTCGACCAGCGCGATGCCGATGCCGCCGGCGAGGATCGCACCGAGGTAGACGTTGTCGAGCGGCGTCAGATAGGCCAGCGCAGCACCGGCGACCGCGTAGTTCGAGATCGCCCAGAACTGCATGATGAAGGCGATGAACAGCGCCATCGCCTTCGTCGGCCCCGCGCCGATCGCTCCACGGATGTAGCTCACGACGGGTTCGTCGATGGTCGCGAGTCGGCCGGACATCTCGTGCATCGCCAGATCGACGACGAGCGCGATCGGCAGCGCCCACAACAGGAGGAACCCCCAGTTCGCCCCCGTGTTGGCGAGGATATACACCGAGCCGGCCCCGAACACGTTCGCCGAGAACAGCAGCCCGAGACCGTACGCCTCGACGAACCGTTTCGGTCCCTCCACCGGGAGCCAGGAGGGCACGTAACTGTCTACTGAGCTCATCGTCGACTCACCCATGATTGTATCATTCGTGCTCACCCTCCATGGTTATAGATAGCGCACAACGTGTAGCTAATTGGCTCGGTCGCCTGCAGAAGACGGCTCCTTTAACCGCGATGGTCCAATTCAGGGCTACTTACCGGCGGGAATCGGATCGTATGGCTCCGCGACACCGCTCACCGATAGCGCTCGCGTTCGGCGATCGGGACGCGTGTCCCGCCGGTCGCGGCGAACAGCGTCCGTCCCTCGCGGCTGAAGGTGATGTTCGCGGCGCGCGTCGTGCCGTTGTTCGGAAGCGGCGCACGTCCGAGCGTCCCGTTGGCTCGCGAGACGACGAGTCCGAACCCCTTCCGTCGTGGGACGATCGAGACGTTCTTCCCCCGGATCGTCGCGTCGGCAGTCGCCGGTGCGGAGCGGTAGCCGACGCGACTTTCGGTGCTCCGATTGAGCCAGACCTTGTAAGCGCGGTCGTCGCCCGCCCGCCAGCCGGTGCGCGAGACCCGTATCCGCTCGTCCCAGCCCAGGCCGCCGAGGCGGACGGTCGCCCGGCCGGTGAACGCGAGCCGCGATGCCTGGACGGCGGTCGTCCAGAGATGGCGTCGCTCGCTCGTCACGATGACGCCGCTGGCGTTGACGGTCGTGCTCTCGCCGAACGCCGCGACGTCGACGACCGACACCTGTCGGTTGGTGACGTTTTCGGCGTATCGCACGGTATAGTCCCTGACGGCGATCGCGTCCGACTGGTCGGCCGTCGCGTTGGCCGGTGTGCTGGCCGCCCGCGCCGTCGACGACTCGACGGTCGTGAGGTTCACCGGGATCGCGGGTGCCGACAGCGCCGCGAGCGCGAGTAAGACGACCACGGCCGTGCCGGCCCATCGCTTGGTGCCGCCGACGAGTGGGACCGTCGATGGGATGCGTCCGGTGGCGACGACGCTCGCGACGACCAGGAGGGCGAGCCCGAAGACGAGCACCACGCCGAGCGCGCGATAGAGCACGAACCCGCCGTTGCCGCGAAACCAGTAGACCGCCCACAGGGATTGTGAGACGGCGAACAGTACGGTTCCGAGCCAGAGTCGACCTGCCGTGGGGCCCGTCTCGCGCCGTCGGACGAGCACGATTCCGGCGAGCACGCCGACGAGCAGGCCGATCGCGTGGGCTTGGATGGCGATGCCGGCCCACCACGGCGCGCCGAACGACGGGCTGGCGCTGGCCTGGACGACCGGGTTCCGGACGGCGGCGTAGATCTGCCGAACGGCGTCGCTGGCCGCGAGCGCGACCACCGTCGCCAGCGGATAGTGGACGAGCGCGACCCCGGCGATCGCAAACAGCACGCCCGAGAAGCCGATGACCGGGCCGATCGCGAACAGCGCGACGAACAGCCCGACGAGCAGCGCCGCGGCCGGGATCGCGAGCACGCGGGCGAGCGGGTTCCTCACGAGCGGTGATGTGGAGCTCTGCTCGTCCGGGTAATGTCCCCAGGCGTACTCGGCCAGCGGGGCGAGCGTAAGCGTCCCAACCAGGTTCCCGATCAGATGCCCCGGACCGACGTGGGCGAACGAGGAGAGAACGATGCCGAGCGGGGAGCCGTACGACCACGCGCGAAAGGGAAGCGCGAGCGGGCCGTACCAATGCTGGAATCCACCCTGGACGAACAGATAGATGGCGAGCACGCCGAGCACCGTGAGCAGCGTTCCCCAGGGGATGCCGGCGAGAAAGCGCGCCCGCAGCGCCGCGGTCCGGTCGCGGGCATCGAGTCGCCACGCCACGAGCGCCGAGAGGACGACCGCGAGGGCGACGGCGATGCGGGTGAGCGCCAGCCACGGCGAGCTCATGGCCAATCCTGGGTATGCGTGGGTTTCACTCTGTCGCGGCCAGTCGTCAGGTTCAAGCGCGCGAGACCGAACAGTAGTGTATGGAACTGCGGGTCATCGAAAGCGACGAGAACGAACTCTCGATCGAGGTCGCCGGCGAGGGACATACGTTCATGAACGTGCTCAAAGGAGCACTGCTCGAAACCGAGGGTGTCACGACGGCCACCTACGACGTCAACCCCGAGCAGTCCGGCGGTCAGACCGAACCGATTCTCACCATCCGAACCGGGGGAACGGACCCGCTCGACGCGCTCGAAGACGGCGCAGGACGGGTGAGCGACATGACGGCGGCGTTCCGGACGGCCTTTGAAAGCGCTGCCTGAACTCAGTTCGCGGGCTGTCTGTACATGCCGACGGCCTCGCGGGCGAGCACGAAGCCCGCGACGAGCAACACGCCGCCGAACACTGCCATCCAGAGCCCGATCATCTGCTCGCCCGCACCGAGCGTTTCGATACCGTTGAGTTCGACGAACGCGCCGGCGACGGCTGCGAGCGTCGCCCCGACGGCGCGCACGGCGGCCGATCCGAACTCCGCTGCTATCTCTAGAACTGGTTCGATCATGGCGTCCGCTCACCTGTGGACTGTCAAAGCGCTTGTGATTCGGCGACGAAACGTAATCCTTGAGGGAATTCGGCGAGAACCGGCGGTATGGCCCGCTACGGCGATCTCAACTACGGTTGGCTCACGAAACACGGCTTTGGGCTCGGCGTCGCCCTGTTCGTCCTCGGCGCGCTGGGTTCGATCGCCGGCCCGGCGCTGTTCGGCTCGCTCCCCGGCTGGGAGGCGACCCTGTTCGCCGACAGCGAAGTCGCCGGCATCGTCATCGCCTTCCTCTCGGTGATGTTCTTCGGGATCGTCCTGCCGCTCACCGAGTGAGCACGCTCTACCCACGACGGCGACTGCCTTCTCAGCGCCGCACCGGAACCCCGTGTTCGTCGAGATACTCCTTCACGTCCCCGATCGAGTATTCGTCGAAGTGGAAGATCGAGGCGGCGAGCGCCGCGTCGGCATCCGCAGCGGTGAACACCTCCTCCATGTCGGCTGGGCCGCCACAGCCTGAAGAGGCGATGACCGGTGTCGAGACGTTCTCACAGACCGCGCGCGTCAGCGGGACGTCGTAGCCCTCCTTCGTCCCGTCGGCGTCGATCGAGTTGACGAACAGCTCGCCGGCTCCTCGACGTTGGGCCTCGCGCGCCCACTCGACCACGTCGATGCCCGTGCCCTCGCGGCCGCCCTTCACCGTGCACTCGAACCAGCAGGATTCACCGTCCACGGTGACGAACTGTTCGCCCTTCTCGTCGTAGCGACGGCGCGCATCGACCGAGATGACGATACACTGGCTGCCGAAGCTCTCGGCACCCTCCGTGATGAGCGCCGGTCGATCGAGCGCGCCCGTGTTGATCGAGACCTTGTCCGCGCCCGCTCGCAGGGTCTCTCTGATGTCCGCGCGCGTGCGGATGCCGCCGCCCACGGTCAGGGGGATGAACACCTCGTCGGCCACGCGCGAGACGACGTCGAGCATCGTCTCGCGGCCGTCGGCGGAGGCGGTGATGTCGAGGAAGACGAACTCGTCGGCCCCCGCCTCGTTGTATCGGCGGGCCATCTCGACGGGATCGCCCGTGTGTTCGAGGTTCTCGAAGTTCACGCCGGTGTAGACCGCCGGCTCGCCGTCATCGTCGAGATCGACGTCGATACAGGGGATAACGCGCTTGGTGAGTGTCATATACTGTTGACACCGTGCCACTCATTCTTAACTCGAAGGCTTTGGCGCTACATACGATGTATGGCAGCTTCCGCGGAGACCGCATATGAGCAAACACAAATCGTGAATTCGCCACTGATGGAAAGACCATCCATGCATTGATTATGACAGGCTCACTCGGATATAATATGCCAAAATATGCCACTCTTGACGATATAGACGAGGAAACACGATATAGTATCCTTACCGCCTTGCATGAAAACGAGCGGTTTTTGGGTGGTATTACGGCGACGGACGCTTTCCGAGCAAGCCAACAAACCCGTTTGATCCTGACTGATCAGCGTCTCCTCACGTTCAGCCAGAAAAATGCTACAAGCCCTCTTTCCGAAATTGATCGAGCAAATATCTCACACGCCGACTTCGAAGAAGGAATCCTGAGTCGAACACTGACTATCGTAGGCACGGACGGACTCACTCAAGAATGGGATCTCGATATCAACGGTGCAGGCGAATTTGCCGAGGCAGTCTTGAGTGGTGGTGTTCAGCGCGTCTATGATGACGATTTCCAAATCGAATCACACTCTCGCATCAATGGGGTAAACGACTCGAAAACTACTCCGGGCTTCAACAATGGACCCGGCGGCAATACGGAACGGAATCACGGACGGGACAGAGAACCATCGGCAACTGAAAGGGGTCGGAGCACACCGGAACCCGTTACTGACAGTAGCACCGATTACCAGCACCCAGCCATCGCTGATCTTTCACAATCCGAGTTGCTTTCCGAGCTTCAGTCGATGGATAACTACGATTTCGAGTACTTCGTCGCCGATATCTGGGAGCAGATGGGATGGGAGACGGAAGTCTCGCAAGCATCGGTGGACGCTGGAATCGATGTGACCGCTACGAAATCGAACCCCTACCCAGAGAAGAACATAATCCAGGCCAAACGGTACGGTGAAAACACGAGTGTTGGCGGTCCGGACATACAACAATACGCGAGTCTCAAACAACAAGTCTCAGGTACTGATTCGGTAATCGTCGTTACCACGGGATCGTTCACCAACGCTGCTGAAAAACGTGCTACCGATCTCAACGTCAAAACCGTTGATGGAGACGGAATCGTAAGCATGGTTGACGATCTTGATGCGCGCAATCTCGTCGCGGATTATATTGATATTCCTCTTGAATCATCTGCCGAATCGGAATTCGATTCCGAACTCGGGTCTACGCCGATAGGCGATCACGGAACAGACTCTCCTGATACGGCTGCTATGGGACATGCGAGTCCTGCACCGGATCACGAACTGGAGGCTATTTCCTCCGACGAAGGCGATTCGACGATCCTTCACGTTGCCGACCGAATCGTGGGTGCCACAAATCAGACGACTGATCAGGAGTCATCTGCCTTCGAAACGAGGGATCAAACGAGAACGGCCGATCAGACGGGAGTTGACGATGTAATCGCCAACTCGCAATCAGCCGGAAACTGGCACTATGGTGTCATTGGGCTCTCTGCAATCAGTATCCTCGGACTTTTCGCGGGAGTTGCTGATGTTGCTGGCTTCTCCATTCTGTTACTGCTTCCCATCACGTATCTTGATATCCGAGATGTACGTACAGTGACTACCGAGTGGCAACCGAAAACGTGGCTGTATCTTCTCGGAATGTTCTTCGTGGTGTTCATTGCTGCGCCGCTCTATCTCTACCGACGCAAAACAGTTGTCGGACTGTAATGAATGCGCTGAGGTTTCGTGAGCTACTCTTCGGCACATTCGAATCATTTTATACGCTCCTCATCAATTTGCGACCATGAGCGATGACGCGCCGACCGAGCCACGCGAGTCGGAATCCGGTCAGGAGCAGGCGACCGACACCGAAGACCAGACGATGGTTGAGGGCGATCGCGAGCAGCGCGAGAGCCACCCCGACGATGCGGGTGCGGGAACCCATGGAAGCGTCGAACCGGTCGCTACCCGCGAGACGTCGCCGATGAGCGAGTTCACGGGGCGACAGGCCGGCATCGGCGCGCTCGTGGCGGTCGTCGGACTCGCCGTCACGTTCGCGATCCCGCTACTGCTTACGCTCGGCTGAGTCGGCTCGTCCGCACCGACCGCACCGCCCGATCATCCGTCCGTGCCGGATTCGTGTTCGTCCGTTTTCACGCCGGAGCGGCCGTTTCCGTCACTGTCTTTCCCGGCGAGCGAGTAGGCAGGATCGATGACAGCAGATCTCTTTGCACCGCTCGAACTGCGTGAGACGACGATCCCGAACCGGGTGATGGTCTCGCCGATGTGTCAGTATTCCTGTGACGACCGCGACGGGTTGGCGACCGACTGGCATCTCGTCCATCTCGGCAGTCGGGCGTCCGGCGGGGCCGGCGTCGTGATGACCGAGGCGACCGCCGTCGAGGCCCGTGGGCGCATCTCGCCGGAAGATCTCGGCATCTGGAGCGACGCACACACCGAGGCGCTCGCGCCGATCGCCGAGTTCGTCAAATCCCAGGGCTCGGTGCCGGCGATCCAACTCGCTCACGCCGGGCGGAAGGCATCGAAAGCTCGGCCGTGGGATGGCGGCGAGCCGCTCCAGCCCGACGAGGGTGGCTGGGAGACGATCGCGCCGAGCGACCAGCCATGGCCCTACGAGAACGGCGCAACGGCGACCGCGAAGATGGAGCAGGACGACATCGAGGACGTCATCGACTCGTTCAAAGCTGCCGCCGAGCGTGCCGACGAGGCTGGCTTCGACGTCGCTGAGATCCACGCTGCTCACGGCTACCTCCTCCACGAGTTCCTCTCGCCGGTCACCAACCACCGGACGGACGACTACGGCGGCGACTACGAGGGGCGGAGCCGGCTGGTCCGCGAGGTGACTGCCGCGGTGCGGGAGGTCTGGCCCGACGACAAGCCCGTCTTCGTGCGGATCTCGGCGACCGACTGGCTACCCGACCGTGAATCCTGGACGGTCGACGACTCGGTGCGACTGGCCGACGATCTCGCCGCAGCGGGCGCGGACCTCATCGACGTGAGCGCCGGCGGCAACGATCCCGACCCGCAGATCCCCTACCGGGGACCGGGCTACCAGCTCCCCTACGCCGACCGCATCAGCCGCGAGCGCGAGTCGGAGATCGCCGTCGGCGCGGTCGGGGGCATCTCTTCGCCGGAGCAGGCCGACGCGCTCGTGCGCAACGGTCGAGCCGATATGGCCATCGTCGGCCGCGAACATCTCCGCGATCCGTACTTCTCGCTACACGCCGCCCGCGAGCTCGATCGGCCTGAGGCCGCCGAACCACCCATCCAGTATCGGCGCGGGTTCTGAGCGGCTCGACCGTCGCGAGTCCCACATCAGCACCGAGATAGCGCTAGACGTCGACCGGTACTCGAATTGAACCGTCACTCTCACTACCACTGGCCTCGCACGATCGGTACAGCCGATGGATGGAACTACTTCTGGTGACTGTCGGCACGCGTCGTCCCGAGATAGGACCCTGTGATGCGGAGACGGGACTACCTTCGCGGGCTGGGCGCGATCGCTGGCATCGTCGGTGTCGCGGGCTGTTCGTCAAGCGCCTCCGAGGAACCGGCCGCGGGTCCGACGGCCCAGGAGCCAGCAGGAAACGCGTCCGACGAATCACGAACCGAACGCACTGCGCCGGGATCGGTGACCACCCGAACCGTCGACGAATCGACCGCCAGCCCGACGGCCCAGCCGACGACCACGGCGACAGAGGTCCCGACACCGGAACCGCCCGCGAACAGGCTGTTGCTCGCGCCGGCACTCGGTACGAGTTGGGGGTACGCCAGCGACTCCGCGCCTCGGGTTCGGGACAACGGTACGATAACGGCGCTGTATCGTGGCACGCAGTCGTACACGCGGACCCTTCGGACACGGCTCTGGCCATGCGAGGGTCAGACGCTCGACGCGCTCGGCGGAACGTGTTCGCTCGGGAGTCTCCCCCGTCGATATCGTTCACGCGACGACATCGAAACGGCGGATCCCGCGATCGGCGAGACCGCGTTCGCGTGGTGGTCGGGGCCGCGGACCGACATGGAAGTCGTCGCGGCCGATCACGTGTTCCGTATGACCCATATGCCGCTCGCGGCGCAGGCCGACGAAAGCACGGCCAGCCTGCCGTCCCGCGCTGCACGACTGACTGAACTCATCGGGTTCGCCCGACAGCAAGCCGACAAGCTCGCCTCGTTCGGCTGAACCGTCGCGTCAAGGGCGTGTCCCGATTTCTCGTCCCTTTCGAGTCCGAGAAACGCACGATCGACTGCCGGGGCCGAAAGAGGCACCCGTCTGGTGGCCGTTCTCCACTCGATGGCAACCGAAAACCGAAGCGATACGTTCGACATCGGCGGCGAGGACACCGTTCACCGACTGGGCTACGGTGCGATGCGACTCACCGGCGAGGAGATCATCGGCCCGCCGGACGACGAGGAGGAAGCGAAAGAGGTCCTCCATCGAGCGACCGAACTCGGCGTGGATTTCATCGACACCGCCGATTCATATGGGCCGGCGGTCTCCGAACGGCTGATCGGCGAGGCGCTCGCGCCTTACGAGGACGTGTTCGTCGCGACCAAAGGCGGGCTCTGGCGCGACGACCGCGACGGCTCGTGGCCGAAATGTGGCCAACCGGGCTACATCCGCAACTCGATCCTGGGAAGTCTCGATCGACTCAAGACGGAGACGATCGACCTCTATCAGTACCACCGTCCCGATCCCGATGTGGACTACGCTGAAGCGGTCGGGACCTTCGCCGATCTCAAAGAGGAGGGGAAGGTCAACCACGTCGGTGTCTCGAACGTCTCGGTCGAGCAGCTCGAAACGGCCCGCGACGTGGTCGAGATCGCCACCGTCCAGAACCAGTACAACATCGGTGATCGCGAGCACGAGGAGGTCCTCGACTACTGCGAGGAGCACGATATCGGCTTCATCCCGTGGGCCCCGCTCGGCTCGGGCGACCTCGACGGGCTTGGCGAGGTAGCGGACAACCACGACGCAACCGAGTATCAGGTCGGGCTCGCCTGGCTGCTCCAGCACTCGCCCGTGATGCTCCCGATCCCGGGCACATCGAGCGTCGAGCACGTCGAGGAGAACATCGCCGCCAGCGATATCGAACTCACCGACGAGGAGATCGAGACGATAGAGAACTGAACCGGAAAACGAGCTGATCGCGCCCGATTTTACGAATCAGACATTTCTGGTGGCGGTGGCGCGCGATGAATCCGGCCGAAGGCCGGAGAACGCGCGAGGGATGAGTGAACGAGCGAAGCGAGTGGGCGAATCGGCTGGGGAGGGTGTGGCTTGCGGTTCTCATTTTCGTCAGAATTCGCCGTGAAGTAGTTACTCGATCGGATAGAACATAACAAGATATATTGAGAAATCTCGACATGTGAGTGTAGAGTTCACGAATCGCGCTGTTCGAGCCATTCCTCGCGCAGCAGTCCGTACTGGAGCATATCGCGGTGCTCACCGTCGATGAACATGTATTTGCGGCTGCGGCCTTCCTCGCTGAAGCCGAGCGATTCGAGCAGTCCCTGAGAAGCATCGTTGAAGTCGAACGCACCCGCGCCGATGGCGGGCGTCTCGTAGCTCCGAAAGACGTACTCGACGACGAGCGCGACCGCCTCGGTGCCGTAGCCCTCGCCGTGGACCTCCGGCACGAGCCAGTAGCCGAGCTCGGGGCGCTTCCAGTCGGCGTCCTCGACCGAGACGACGCCGATTCGTCGCACTGCGCTCTCGTCGGGTTGGCCGGGCCCGGCATCGTCATCGAGACAGACGAGAAAGCGATCGGTCGCTTCGGTATCCCACTCCTCGACCTGTTCTCGATTTCTGAGTGGGGAACCGAGCGGATAGCGAATTTCGGGGTTGGCGGATGCGCGCTGCGTGAACGGGATATCCTCTTCTTCGACGGTGCGGAGCGTGACGCGCTCGCCGTGCTCGATGCGTGCGCCGGGCATGACCGTACATCCCGGATGAGCAGGTTATGCGTTCCGACTCGGTCCGTTTCCGTCGTCAGTACTCCATCCCTACCAGGTGCCGTGGAACGTGTCGAACGAGAGCGAGTCGAGCGGCTCGTTGCCGACGGCGATCTCGTACTCGCCTGGTGTGAGCATCGGCTTGTGGAATCGCGGGCCGTCGTCGGTCGTGATGCGTGGACAGCCGGTGTTGACGAACGCGTCCATGTCGAAGTTCCGGAGCCGATCGGGCGTCACCTCGTCCATCGTGATGAGGTAGGCGTTGTCGTTCGCCTCGACGATCTCTTCGGCCTGGTCGTAGCGACCCTGACCGATCTTCGTACAGAAGATGACGCCCCACTTCTCGGCGTCCATCGCGCGGTGGACGGCACCGTAGCGCTGTTTGAGGAACTTCTCGGTGTCGGCGATCGAGACGGCGTTGTTGACGGGATCGGCGATCACGACCCGCTTGTCGGGGTGTTCCATCGCCAGCCCGAGCGGGTGGAACTTCCCGCCGCCGACGTAGAGAACCTGGTCGGCGTCGATGTCCGCCGAGGCGTAGTTACAGCCCAAGACCTGTCCTTCGTGAGTGAGTCGCTCGTCACCGCGGCGGGTGTGCACGTCGAAATCCCGCTCTTCGAGCCACGCGCGCATCTCCTCGAACTTGTTCATATGCTGGGCGGTCGTCACGAGACCCACGTCTGGGTTTTCGTCGGGATCGGCGAGTTCGTCCAGGGAGTCCTTCAGGATCGGCTCGACGTCGACGTTCGAGAAGAGCGGCACGTAGATGATCTTGTCCGACTCCTTCATCGGCGAGTGGCCGAAGTGGACGAACACATCAGTTCGGCGCATCATGTAGGTGTCGAGGTCACAGGCTCCATAGCAGGGCTGGCCTGACAGGAGTACCCGCACGTCGTCGGGCAGGCGCTCGCGCAGGTCGTCCGTCACTGCTGGGCCGCGGCGTTTCAGTCCCTCGGGGAACTGCAATCCGACCTTCTTCGCGTCGCGCTCGTCGACCGCCTCGACGATCCTGTCGAGCTCGTAGTCCCACTCCCGGTCGTGTTTGAGCGCCATCCCCGTCTTGGTGAGGTCGCCCGATTTCGACTCCGACGTGTGGCTCATTGGCCGGTTTATCGCCTCCTGCCGTTTAGTCCCGGCGTTTCGCCGAGCGAGCGGTCGGGCGGTGCGCCGTCGACGTCTTCGATTCACCACCGCCCGGGAGGTTGAAACCCGCCGCACGTCTACGCCGCCCCATGCCCGCCGATCTCCCGCTCGAACACGTCCACGTCGAACCCGATCGTCCGGCCGACGGCCCCGCACCGGCGGTGTTCGTCCTCCACGGCCGCGGCGCGGACGAACAGGACCTCCTCCCGGTCGCCAAACGGCTCCCCGACGGACTCCACGTCGTCAGCCTGCGCGCGCCCGATCGGCTCATGCAGGGCTACACGTGGTTCGAGATGGAGCTCCCCGATGGCGACATCGCGCGCAGCCAGCCCGAACCCGAGGATTTCGATCGGTGTCTCGATCTCGTCGACGAGAGCATCGCTGCCGCGATCGAGTGCTACGATCTCGATAGCGATCGCATCGGTCTTTTTGGATTCAGCCAGGGGGCCATCACGAGCCTCTCGCTGCTCTGTGAGGGGCCCGAGCGGTTCGCGTGGGTCGTCTGCTCACACGGCTACCTGGCCGCACCACATGCGGATAGCGAGCCGGAGGGGATCGCTGACACGCCGGTGTTCGTCGGCTCGGGCACCGCCGATCGGATGATCCCCGCCGAACGCGCCGAACGGGCCGCGAAGCGCCTTCGTGAATGGGATTGTAACGTCGAGTTCCACCGCTACGAGAGCGCCCACGGCATCGGTCCGGACGAACTCGCCGATCTGGTGGCGTGGGTGGAGAACCGACTCGCCTGACCGCCACGTTGAAGACGCTCACGACCCAACCCCATGCGATGAGCACCGAATCGGAAGTCGAACCGGAGATCGACGCCACGACGGGCAGCCAGCCGGAGACGGTCGCGAACGACCTCGGCGCGGCCATCGCCGACATGCCCGAATACGAGCGGTTTGTCGAGACGAAAGCCGCCGTCGAGCGCAATCCCGAAGCCCAGCAGAAGGTCCAGGAGTTCGAGCGCCTCCGCGACCAGTTCGTCCAGGCTCGCCAGACCGGCGAGGCCACGCAGGACGACCTCGAAACCCTCCAGAACGCCCAGCAGGAACTGCACGAGGTCCCCGAGATGGCCGAGTTCCTGCAGGCACAGGACGAACTCGACGCGCGCCTCGAACGGCTCAACCAGGAGATCACCGCCGATCTCGACATCGACTTCGGCGATCGCATCGGCGGCTGCTGTAACGACTAGCTCTCCGACCGCCGTCCGGCAGTATATACCCGTCCAGCACCTGTTTTCGGTATGGTCGCCGTCCGCTACACCTGCCCGCGCTGCGACGCGCTCGTCACGCTCGATCGCGCGGCCGAACTCGCCGACAAGTCGGTGACGCCCTTCGCCCTCGACGGTTGGGAGTACGCCGCTCCGCACGAGGAGTTCGAGAGCGCCGACGGCGTCGAGATCGTCTGTGGCGCGGCCGAGACCGACGGTGAGGGCTGTGGGGAACTGTTCTACCTGAACTTCGTCAAGTACGACGAGGGTCGTGCGGTTGAGGCGCGCACGACGCCGGCGGACGTCTCGTTCGACTTCCTGCGTTAGCCCTTGATGTTGCAGACCGGGAACGTTCGGGCCACGGTGTCGCCGATGCCCAGTTCGTCGGAGACGCGCACGACCTCGTCGACGTCCTTGTAGACGCCCGGGGCCTCTTCGGCGACCGTCGCGCCGCTCTGGGCCTTCACGTACACTTTCTGGCCCCGTAGCTCGTCCTGGACGTCCTCGCCCCAGAACTCGTCTTTGGCCTGCGTGCGACTCATCGTCCGGCCGGCACCGTGGGCCGTCGAGCCGAAGGTCGTCTCCATCGAGCTCTCACCGCCGCGCAAGACGTACGAGCCAGCGCCCATGCTTCCCGGGATGATGACCGGCTGGCCGACGTCGCGATAGGCGCGGGGAACTTCCTCGTGCCCGGCCGGGAACGCCCGCGTCGCGCCCTTGCGGTGGACGTAGAGTTCGCGCTCCTCACCGTCGATCTCGTGATCTTCCTTCTTCGCGATGTTGTGTGCCACGTCGTAGAGCAGGTTCATCTCCATCTCCTCCCACGAGCGGTCGAACACCCGCTCGAACACCTGTCTGGTGCGATCCATGATGAGCTGGCGGTTGACCCACGCGTAGTTGATCGCTGCACACATCGCGCCGTAGTACTCCTCGGCGAGCTGACTGCCGGCGGGTGCGGCCGCGAGCTCCTTGTCCGGCAGCTGATCGAGGAGCTCCGGATGGGCCTGCTCGACCTCGCGGGTGTACTCGGTACAGACCTGGTGGCCGAGTCCGCGCGAGCCACAGTGGATGAGCACGACGATCTGATCCGCCGAGAGCCCGTAGGAGTCGGCCACGCCCTCGCGGAACACGTCGGTCACGCGCTGGACTTCGAGGAAGTGGTTGCCCGATCCCAGGCTGCCGATCTGGTTTTTCCCTCTGTCCTTGGCCTTCTGCGAGACGACAGCGGGATCGGCGTCCGGCCGGCGACCCTCGTCCTCGCAGTGGGCGAGATCGTCCTCGACGGCGTGACCCTCGTCGAGCGCCCATTCGACGCCCCGATCGAGGATCTCCTCGACCGTCTCGACGTCCGATTCGACGACGCCACCGCCGCCGAGTCCCGAGGGGACGTTCGCAAAGAGCGACTCGACCAGCTCCTCCTCGTGGCCCTGAACGTCGTCGTAGCTGAGGTTCGTCGTCATCATCCGCACGCCACAGTTGATGTCGAAGCCCACAGCTCCGGGCGAGATACACCCCTCTTCGGCATCGATACCGGCGACGCCACCCACCGGGAAGCCGTAGCCCTGGTGGCCGTCGGGCATGCAGATCGCGTGTTGCTGCACGCCCGGGAGCTGCGTCGAGTTCTTCAGCTGCTGGAGCGTCTTGTCGTCCGCGATCTGATCGAGCAGCTCCTCGCTGGCGAGCACCCGTGCCGGGGTGTTCATCTCTCCCTCCTGGGGAATCTCCCAGATGTACTCCTCGACCCGTTCGAGCGTGATCCCGTCGGCGTCGTACGTGTCCATACCGATCGTATTCGAGCACTGCCGGAATAGGTTTCGTCTGCCCGGATCAGACGTCGAAGACGACGTAGGCGTTCCAGCTTTCGTCGTCGCGCTCGATGCGCATCTCGGAGTACGTCACGGCCTTCACCTCGCGCGCATCGATCGTCCCGAGCGGAACGCCCCGCGCGCTCGCGTCGAGTTGCCACCCGTCATCCGTCCGGTCCACCACAACCCGGTTTTCGACGGGAAGCACGCCGCGCACGTCGCGCTGGTAGATGCAGTCGGCGAGATACTCGTAGAGCAGCGCCTCGCGGTTCTCGGCCTGGACCGCGAACGAGAAGCGGTCGCCGTCGTCGGGGATCGTCTCGCACATCGCCGCCGCCAGCCCGTCGGCGACCGCACCGAACGTTGCGTCGAGGGTTTTCCCGTCGGCGGCGACAGCCACGTCGGCGGTATGTTCGCGGAGTTCGAAGCTCACGACTCGCCCCGTTCCGGTCGGTCGCTTTCTCCGGATTCGTCGGTGGGTTCGCCCGGCCCGCCGACGACCCCCTCCGCGACGGTCGTCCGTTCGGCGTCGTACTCGCCGAGCGCCGCCATCTCGTCGGCCGAGAGGCTCGCCGCACCCTCCGTATCGCCGATCGCCACGCCGCTCGTGACGATGGCGCTGACGGCCTGCTCGACGGTGAGATCGACGTCGTAGACCTTCGTCGTGGGAACGTGGATCAGAAAGCCACCCATCACGGGATTCGGCGCGAGCGGCATGAACAGCGTTCTGAGATCGTCGTGGCTCGCCGCCTCGTCGACGGTCGCCGGCGGTTTCGCAGTCACGAACGCGAAGGAGTAGGTTCCCTCGTTGGGGAACTCGATGAGCTTCACCTCCTGAAAGCTGCTGGTGTCGCTTTCGAGCAGCACGTCGCTCATGCGCCGAAAGCTGGTGTAGACCGAACCGACGCCGGGGATCGCCTCCATCGCGGTGTGAAACCACGCCGAGAGCTTGCGGTCCGAGGAGGTCGCGTGCGCGACGAAGCCGACGACGAGCACGATCGCTACGAGCGCGAAGACGGTCCCGAACTCGATAAGTACGGAGCCGAACTCGGGGCCGAGGCCGATCGCGCGGGCGAAGCCGACGACCGGGCTGACGAGGCCGAGCACGCGCGCGGCGGCGACGACCGGCGTGAGTACGTTGCTGAGGAAGTTGAGCACGAACCCGAGGATCATCACGGTGACGAGAAACGGGATCGTGAGCGCGGCACCCGTGATCAGCCATTCACGCACCTGATAGAGCAGTCCCGACGATTCTCGCGAGTCCGACGCCGAAGCCATACCCCTGCCAGCGGATGCCGCGTCGAAAGCGTTGTGCCTTCATCTGCGGGCGGTGGAGTTATAGTTCCCTACACGTAACGCCCGACGGTGAGTATCGATGTCACGAATCGCGTCGTCGGGCCCGGCAGTGACGAGCATCTCGACGCCGCGTGGGAGCTGAAAGAGCGCATCCGCCGTGAGGAGGGGGTGCTCAAACAGCGCCGCGGCTTCTTCGCCGACGCCTACCGCCGAGCGACCGTCCATCTCGTCTTCGCGGGCGATGAGGAGCTCATCGGTTTCGCGGCCGTCCGCCGCGACGGCTACGTGCTCTTTCTGGCCGTCGATATGCCCCATCGTGGCGAGGGGTTCGGCGAGCGCCTCATCGCCACCGTCGCCGACGAGCACGGCTCCGTGAGCTGTCACGCCCGCGCGAGCAATCAGGACGCCGTCGGCTTCTACGAACATATCGGCTTCGAGGTCCAGCGCCACATCGATCACTACTACGAGGACGGCGGCGCAGCCTATTATCTCAAGCTCGGTGACGGTGGTCTCGCCGATCGCATCTCGTCGTTCTTCCGCGGTTGACTATCCTTTCCAACCCGTCGAAAAACCTCTGTCCCTGCAGCGCCAGCTCAATCGCTGGCGTGGGCCTGCTCGAACGGTCTGGGCGGCAGCCTGAGCTCGTCGAGCCCAGGGAGATGTTTGATGTTGTAGATCACCTTCATCTCGTCGGTGACCGGGATGCCGTTACAGGAGAGGCGGATCCCGTGGGCTTTCATCTCCGGCGGGAGGATCGTGTCGGCGGGCATCTCCAGCTCGCCTTCGACGACCGCGACCGCACAGTTCGCGCACGCGCCACCGCGACAGGCGTAGGGCCACGCGAACCCGCGGTTTTCGGCGGCTTCGAGCAGTGACTCGCCCGGTTCGACGACGAACTTGCCGTGGTTGACCGGGTCGAGATCCGCGTCGCCCGCCTTCCCGAAGAGATCGCTGTCGCCGACGTCCCAGCCGTGATCGTCGAGCACGGCGTAGTTCAGATATTCGACGTGTGCGCCCGCCGGGCCGTCGTCCGGTTCGGGCTCCTCCTCGATCTCCTCTTTCTCGGGCGGCGCTTCGAGTTCGCGGCCGGCCTTGGCCGCCTCGTAGGCCGCTCTGACGCGCTGGAACTCTGCGGCCGATCCTCCGTGGTCGGGATGGGCCTCGATGATGCGCTCGCGGTAGGCTCTCCGGAGGTCGGCCTCGCTCGCGTCGGGGTCGATATCCAAAACCTCAAACGGGGACGCCACACCGAATATACCGTGCCCCGACTGAAAAGCATTCCCGATACGGAACGGCGCTGTGGCCGCTCTGCCGGCCATCGAGCGCCCGCGTGATCAGTCGTCGCCGAGGCCGAGGCCGGGATACCAGCGATCGGCACCGGCCTCGCGCGCCTGCTCGTCCATCCGGGCGAGCAGCGCCGTCGCGAGGCTCGCCGTCTCGGCCGCCCGGTTCTCGCCTTCGGTGCGGAACTCGCCGGTCGTCCGGTTGGCATACACCGTGCAGACTGCGCCCGCCCGGAGCCCGTAGAGATTTGCGAGACTGAGGATTGCGCTCGATTCCATCTCGAAGTTGAGCACGCCGGCCTCGCGCAACTCCTCGAAGCGCTCCTCGCTGCCGGCGGCTTCGAACCCCTCGAACCCTGGCCGGCTCTGCCCCGCGTAGAAACTGTCGGTGCTCGCGGTCACGCCGACGTGGTAGTCGTGGCCCAGCTCCTCGGCTGCGGCGACCAGCGCCGCCACGACGCGGTCGTCGGCGCTCGCCGGGAACCCCTCGCGGACGTACTCGTCGCTGGTCCCCTCCTGTCTGACGGCCCCCGAAGTGATGACGAGATCGCCGACGTCCATCTCGGGCTGGATCGCCCCACAGGAGCCGACCCGGAGGAACGTCTCACAGCCGACGCGCGCGAGCTCCTCGACCGCGATCGCCGCCGAGGGGCTGCCGATACCCGTCGAGGTCGTGCTGATCGGCGCGCCGTCGTACGCGCCCGTCGCAGTGCGGAACTCGCGGTGTTCGGCGACGACTTCGGACTCGTCCCACTGGTTCGTGATCTTCTCGATGCGCTCGGGATCGCCCGGCAGCAGTACGGTGTCGGCGACGTCGTCGGGAGCGACCCCGAGGTGATACTGCGTCTCGTCGTTCGGATCCTCGCTATCGCCGGTCATCGTCCCAGCGTCTCCGCCGAAATCGCGTCCGGTAGCAGTTCGCCGAGCCGATACTCGCTTCTGGATTCGCCCTCGTCGCAGAGCACCCGAAAGTCGTCGTCGCAGAACTCCGAGAGGCTCTGGCGACACATTCCACAGGGAAGAACGCCGTCGTGCTCGGACGAGGCGACCGCGAGGCGTGCGAAGTCGTGGTGGCCGTTCTTGACCGCCTCGGCGAGCGCGACCTCCTCGGCGTGGAGGCTGTTCGAGTAGTTGGCGTTCTCGATGTTACAGCCGAGAAAGACCGTTCCGTCCGCCGTTTCGAGCGCCGCCCCGACCCGATACTCGGAGTAGGGGACGTGTGCGCTCGCCGTCGCGTCACGGGCGCGGTCGATGAGTTCGTCGTCGTCCATGCCCGTGGAGTCACTCGCGTGGCGTCAAATACCCACCGGGACTCGACGGAACGTGACGGGTTACTGTCCTCTCAGAGCTTGCCTTCGGCGTCGGTGGCGAGCTCGCGCATACGCTTGCCGATGCGGCCGGCGTCGGAGAACTCGTCGTCGCTCATCGCCTCGGCGAGGGCGTTGCCGAGGATGAAGACGGCGTGTTTGTGCTCGTTTTTCGATTTGTGGACGTCGTCGGGCGTGACGTCGAGCTCCTCGTAGGTCTCGAACAGCTCCGGGTCGACGTCCTCGCGGTTGTTGACGAATTCGGTGATCGTCACCATCTCCTCGTGGAGTTCGAGGAGTTCCTCCTTGTGCATATTGGGTATCTAGAGGTGTTCGGTCGGTTTAACGGTTGTCCTCACGATCGGTCTCACACCGTCGGACAGCAGTACGGAACGATCGGTGTTCGATACCATTTCGATGAATGGATCGTCGCGTCACGGGTTCCCGATCGGCTCCCCAAAAATATCAGAAGACGTACTCGTCTTCGTGGCCCATCATCCCGTCGTCTTCGAGGCCAGTGCCCTCTTCGTCGTCCATCGGTCCGTTCGTCTGATACGCTCGCATTCCCGTCGAGAGAAGCTCTTCGACCGCTTCCTGACGGTTGAGGAACTCCCCTTCCTCGACCATGCGCGCGATCTGCATTTCGAGCTGCTCCGGGATCGTGATCTCTACTTTAGCCATCGGAACACCGGGGCTTCGGTAGAGGGGTATTTAATTCTGACGGGGAAATCAGTTCGTGCTGGAAAAACACTATCTCGCGGAGAACAACTCGTAATTTCGAGATACGAAACATATTTTCTGATCAGTGAACGACAGGTCTCGTCTCGCAGCCCGCGGTGAACGACCCGTGGAAACGCACATCGGGCGAATCACGGCGGGAGCGCGCCCGAAACCGGAAGGACACGCTCAAGGGCCTCCCGTCCCAACCGTCCGTGATGGCACAGGCAGGACGTGAGGGACACCCGCCGGGCATCGGCGACGGACGGCTGGTGAGTCGCACCCGCGAGATCGACGACTGCTCGTTTCGTGCGTTTCTCTCGGCACAGTCGGCTCCGCGGGTCGCGTGGGCGACACCCGACGGTCTCGAACTCGTCGGCGGCGGCGCGGCGGCGGTCGTCCGTGCCGAGGGGACCGATCGCTTCGATACGCTCCGTGCGGACGCCGCAACGCTGTTCGACGATATCGATGCCGACGGCCCGCCCGCCGCCCGCCCGCGCCTTCTCGGCGGACTCGCCTTCGAGGCCGATCACACGCCCGCCTCGCCGTGGGAAGGGTTTCCGGCGGCGCTGTTCGTCCTGCCGCGCGTCCAGCTCACGCGTGCGAACGATCGGACGTGGCTGAGCGTCACGTCCTACGACACCGACGCCACCCCCGAGAGCGTCGCCGAGCGTCTCGACACCGTCCACGAGACGATTGCCGATCTGCCGATGCTGCGCCCGAGCGGGCAGCGACCGGGGATCGCCACCACCCGGCGATTGACTACCAACGCCGAGTGGACCGAAAGCGTCGAGCGCGCCGTCGCGTCGATCCGGAACGGCAATCTCCGGAAGGTCGTCCTGGCCACCGCACTCGACGTGACGCTCGCTGCGCCGATCGACGTTCCCGATACGCTCGAACGGTTCCGGCGAACCTACCCCGAATGCTACCGGTTTCTCGTTCAGCCGACCGAGGAGCGCGGGTTCTTCGGCCCACCGCCGGAGCGCCTCGTCAGGATGGACGGCGACCACGTCGCCACCGAGGCGCTCGCGGGTTCGGTCGAACGCGGCGACACGCCCGAGGAGGACGCCGAACTCGCGCGCTCGCTCGAAGCAAGCGACAAACTCGGCCACGAACAGGCGCTCGTCACCGACACCATCCGCGAGTGCCTCGCTCCCTTCGGCACCGTCTGCGTGGGCGAGCGCGGGATCAAACGCCTTTCCAACATTCAACACCTCCGAACGCCGATCACGGCGACGCTCGACGACGACACTCACGTTCTCGATCTCGTCGAGGTGCTCCATCCGACACCGGCGGTCGGCGGTCTCCCGCCCGAACGCGCCCGGTCGGTGATCCGCGAGACGGAGCCGTTCGACCGTGGCTGGTACGCCTCCCCAGTCGGCTGGTTCGACGCCGCTGGCGACGGCGAGTTCGTCGTCGGCATCCGATCGGCGGTCGCCGGCGGCGACGACGCGACGCTGTTCGCGGGCGACGGTATCGTCGGCGATTCCGACCCCGACGAGGAGTGGGCCGAGCTCGGGCCGAAGTTCCAGCCGGTGCTCGACGAACTCGACGAATGACCCGGGACTCGCGCTGGCCGAACCGGAACACGCTCTGGGCGGACGTCTTCGTTTCCGAACTCGTCGCCCAGGGCGTTTCCACGGTCTGTATCGCGCCGGGGAGCCGCTCGACGCCGCTGACGGTCGCCTTCGCCGAGCATCCGGAGATCGAGGTTCTCTCGCATCTCGACGAGCGCTCGATGGGCTTTTTCGCGCTCGGGCGCGCCAAACGCACCGGCGAGCCCGTCCCCGTGCTCTCGACGTCCGGCACCGCGACCGCCAATTTTCATCCCGCCGTCATCGAGGCGAATCAAGCGCGCGTCCCGCTTCTGGTGCTGACCGCCGACCGCCCGCCGGAACTGCGCGACAGCGGCGCGAACCAGACGATCGATCAGAACAAACTGTATGGCTCGGCGGTCCGCTGGTATCACGAACTGCCCGAACCCGAGGCGAACGGTCGCAAACTCCGCTCGCTGCGGGTAACGGTCGCCCGCGCGCTCGCGGCCAGCACCGGCACGCCGCCCGGTCCCGTCCATCTGAACGTCCCGTTCCGCAAACCGCTCGAACCCACTCCCGTATCGGGCGACGTGCCCGACGACATCGCCGATTCGGAGCCGCTCGGCGCGACGGGACGCGACGGGCCGTTCGTCCACACCGAACAGGGTCGTCCCGTGCTCGACGATTCCACCGTCGATCGGATCGCCGACGCGCTCGCGACCGAGCGTGGCCTCGTCGTCGCCGGCCCGAGCACGACTCTCGACGCGTCGGCGATCGCTGCTCTGGCCGAGGCGACCGGCTTCCCGATCTGTGCCGATCCGCTGTCGGGGCTGCGCTTCGGTCCGCACCGCGCCGACGCCCTCGTCTGTGGCGGTTACGACTCATACCTCGATGCCGACGCGTGGCCCGCGCCGGAAGTCGTGATCCGTGTGGGTGCATCGCCGACCTCGAAAGTTCTTCGCCAGTATCTCCGCCGTTCGGTCCGCGAGTCGGGAACCCGCCAGTTCGTCGTCGACCCCGCCGGCGAGTGGCGTGAGGCGACGTTCGTGGCGAGCGACCTGCTCGTCGCCGATCCGAACCGACTCGCGCGCACCCTCGCCGAGCGCGTCGAGACGAGCGCGAGCGACGAGTGGCGTGATCACTTCGCTGCGGCCGAGCGACGCTCCCGGCAACTCGTGGACGACGCGAGCGACGAACAGTTCTTCGAGGGGACGGTTCTGAGAGACGTCTTCGCCGACGCCCCCGACCCCGCCACGGTGTTCCTCTCGAACTCGATGCCCGTCCGTGACGCCGACCGCTTCGGGGCACCGCGCGACGCCGGGCTCACGGTGCTGGGCAATCGCGGTGCGAGCGGCATCGACGGCATTCTCTCCTCGGGACTGGGTGCCGGCAGCGCGACCGACGAGCCGCTCGTCGTCGTCGTCGGCGACGTGGCCTACTACCACGACATGAACGGGCTGCTCGCGCTCTCGCGCTGTGACGTCGACGCCACGATCGTCCTTCTCGACAACGACGGCGGCGGCATCTTCCGGCTGCTCCCGATCGCCGAGTTCGATTCAGTGTTCGAGCAGTTCGCCACGCCTCATGGGCTCGATTTCGCACCCACAGGCGAGCTGTACGGATTCGAGTTCGTCCGCGCCGACGGTCGCGAGTCGTTTCGGGACGCCTACCGAGCATCACTCGACAGCGCCGGCACGCAGGTCATCGAACTTTCGTTCGACGCCGAACGGAGCCACCGCTTTCGCGACGACGTCCAGAAACGCGTTCTCGACGAGTTCAACGAGTAATCTCAGGCCGCGGCGGCGGTCCGGTCGCTTGCCGTCTCGGTGCCGAGTCGCCGCTGAGCCAGCCCGAGCAGTCCGTCGAGCGTGATCGCCAGCAGCGCCCCCGGGATCGCGCCGGCGAGCAGCTGCGTGGTGCTGAACAGTTTGATGCCGCCGATGACCCAGACGCCGAGCCCACCGCCGCCGATGAAGAAGGCGAGATAGGCCGAGCCGACGTTGAGAACGACGCTCGTGCGGATACCGGCGAAGATCACCGGCAGGGCGAGCGGCAGGCGGACTTTCCGGAGGATCTCCCAGTCGGTCATCCCCATCCCGCGGGCGGCGTCGACGGTGCTGTCGCTGACGCTCTCGATGCCCGCGATCGTGTTCGTGAGGATCGGGAGCAGCGAGTAGGCGAACAGGCCGACGACCGAGGGGAGAAAGCCCAGCCCGAGTATCGGGAAGGCGAGCGCGATGATCGCGAGCGTCGGCACCGTCTGAGCGACATTGCCGAACCCGGAGACGATCGAGTTCACCCGATCGTTGCGCGTCGCAGCGATCCCCAGGGGGACGGCGACGATGATCGCGAGTGCCTCCGAGACGAACACGAGCGTGAGATGCTCGCGCAGCAGCTCGAAGAACCGAGCCGAGTTCGCCAGCAGATACGCCCACGTCTCCGCGAGCAGGCTGATGAGATCGCTCATTCGCTCGCCGCCTCGATCTCGTCGGCGTGATAGCTCCTGATGTCCTCTTCGGTGACGACGCCGATGACCGTGGCGTCCTCGACGACCGGGAGCGCCCGCACACCGGCCTGGATACACCGCGAGAGCGCGACCTGTGCGCTATCGCTCGGCGTGACCGGGATGAGCTCGCCGCCGTCGGCCATCACGGTGTCGGCGGGGTCGAACGCCTCAACGACGTCGCGGTGTTCGTTGGGCACGTCCGTCCGCATGATCTCGCTGACCTGAAGCACGCGCAGCTGTTTCAGCGTGCGATCCGGCCCGATGAAGTCCTCGACGAACTTCGTCGCCGGTGCTTCGAGCATCGCCGACGGCGTGTCGTACTGGACGAGCTCGCCGTCGTTCATCATGGCGATCTTGTCACCCATCTTCAGTGCCTCGTTGATGTCGTGGGTGACGAAGATGATCGTGGTATCGATCTCCTCCTGGATGTCGAGGAACTCGTCCTGGAGGTTCTCGCGGGTGATGGGGTCAAGTGCGCCGAACGGCTCGTCCATCAGCATCACGTCGGGCCCGGCCGCGAGCGCGCGGGCGACGCCGACGCGCTGCTGTTGGCCGCCCGAGAGCTCGCCCGGATAGCTGTCCCGATACTCCTCGGGCGGGAGCCCCATCAGATCGAGCAGTTCGTCGACCCGCTCGTCGGTGCGGTCGTCGTCCCAGCCCTTGAGCTCGGGCACCGTGGCGACGTTTTCGGCGATCGTCATGTGGTCGAACAGCCCGATATCCTGGATGACGTAGCCGATCTGTCGGCGGAGTTCGGTCGCCGGGAGCTCCTGGATGTCGGTCCCGTCGTAGTAGACGGTCCCCTCGGTCGGCTCTTCGAGGCGGTTGACCAGCTGCATCGTCGTCGTCTTCCCGCAGCCGGAGGGACCGACGAGAACCGTCGTCGTCCCCTCCTCGACCTCGAAGCTGAGGCCGTTGACCGCCTGTGTACCGTCGCTGTACTGTTTGTGAACGTTGTCGAACTCGATCATTGGAGTTGTGTGCGGATTGCGTCGAGCAGTCGCGTCGTATAGGTCGGTTCGAGGTCCTCGCCGTTACGCAGGCGGAGACCACGTTCGGTCACGGCAAACAGGTAATCGAAGGCCAGCGCCAGCACCGAGACCAACACCGTGGCGACGACGATCATCGCCGTGTTGCCCTGGTTGATGCCGTAGAAGATGAAAAAGCCGAGCCCGGGGCCGCCGATGAACGCGCCGATGGCCGCAAGCCCCACCAGCAGGACGACGGCGTTTCTCACCCCGGCCATCACGACCGGGAGCGCCACGGGCAGGCGAACGCGCCAGAGACGTTCGAACCGGTTCATCCCGAGACCCGTGCCGGCCTCGATGGCAGCGGGGTCGACCCCTGTGACGCCGAGGTAGGTGTTTCTGATGACTGGCAGCTGTGAGTACGCCACTAACGCGACGATCACCGGCGGCGTCCCGATACCCAAGATGGGGACGAGCATTCCGAAGAAAGCGATCGAGGGGATCGTGAGCAGTATGCTGGCGATCCAGAGCACGACCGTCGCCGCGCGCTCGTTGTAGCTGATGGCGATCCCGAGTACGATGGCAATCGGCAACGCGACTACCAGCGTCTCGACCGCGAGAACGATGTGCTCGCCGAACAGCCGCAACAGACGGTCGCTGTTCTCGGCCGCGAACTGGACGAGCGAGGCGAAAAACGAAACGACGCCGCTCATATCAACCCCTCCGAACGAAGGTACTGCCGCGCGACCTTCTGGGGGTCTTGCTTTTCGATCTGTACCTTCTTGTTGAGATCAACGATCTTCTCGTAGGTCAGCGTCGGCCCGATGGCGTTCAGCGGTTCGCGGATCTGGGGTTTCTCTTCGATGATGTCGTTGGTGATCGGTGCCGGATTGTATGTCGGGAAGAAGCTCTTGTCGTCTTCAAGTACCTTCAGGTTGTACTGGCGGAGCTGTGGGTTGGTAGTGAACCCCATCCCGATAACAGCCCGTGTGCTATCGATTATCTGGTAGGTGAGCGACGAACTGGCGGTACGGGTGTTGAGATTCGAGGCGGCCTTCTCGAACCCGTACCGTTTGAGCATTCCCGGCCAACCATCGTCTCGTTGGGAGAACGAAATACCGAGCACGACCGGCGCGTTCAGTTGGTTGTTCTTGACGTATTTTGCGAAGTCGCTGATGGTTTTCACCCCCGTTTTCTCTATCCATTCCGGTTCGGCGATGAGGGCGTAGGTATTGTTGAACGGGGCCGGATTCAGCATCGTCAGGCCGTAGTTGCGCTGCATCGACTGCTTGACCTTCCGAAAGAGCTTCTCCGGTTTCGAGATGATCTTGTCCCGTTTGGGCGGGAAGAGCGCCCACGCCGTCCCGGTGTACAGCCAGAACAGATCGGTCTCGTCGCTTCTGACCGCCCGGAAGTTCATCGGGTCCCCACCGAGGGAGGTCTCGTCGATCACGGATAGATCGGTGTTTTTGCGAAGGGATTCGATAGCCATGTAGCTCAACAGGACCCCCTCCGGGAACCGCTGTGAACTCACCGTCACGGCATCGGTGTCGGCACCGAGGACGGCCGTACAGCCCGCGGTCGCGCCCATGCCGGCCGTCGCGGCCGTCGCGCCGCCGTATTTGAGAAAGTCGCGTCGTGTGGTCACGTTCTATCCTCCTTGATCCGTTTCGACAGCGCCTGTGCGCTGGATGGACGGTTCTCTGGGTTGTCTGGATGCATCGAGTGCATGTATCGCTGTGGCGCTGGAAAAACACGGAGTCGGATACTTAGTCTCTTGGCTTGCCAGTGCGCATGCGTGCCACACAAACGCGAGTTGCCGAACAACTCCGGTAGTGTCGATACGCCACGAGTCGGTCGGCCGCTCACGTAACGTTACCGCCGCCACCGCCCGACTACCAAGGTTTTTCGCTCATCCGGGCGCAGTACCGGTATGGTTTCGGCACTGTTCGACCCCGACCGCTGGCGATCGATCGATCGGTTCGACTTCGCGGATATCACCTATCATCGAGCCACCGACTCGGGAGCCGTGCGCATCGCCTTCGATCGCCCCGCGGTGCGCAACGCCTTCCGCCCCAAAACCGTCGACGAGCTCGCGACGGCGCTCGACCACGCCAAACGCCAGACCGACGTCGGTTGCGTGCTGCTGACCGGCAACGGCCCCTCGCCGAAGGACGACGGCTGGGCGTTCTGCTCGGGCGGCGACCAGTCGGTCCGCGGCGGCTCCGGCTACGAGTACGACGGGAGCGAGGGCGACAGCGAGAACACCGGCCGACTCCACATCCTCGAAGTCCAGCGCGCGATCCGCCACCTCCCGAAACCCGTCGTCGCGGTCGTCCCCGGCTGGGCGGTCGGCGGCGGCCACTCCCTCCACGTCGTCTGTGATCTCACCATCGCCAGCCGGGAGCACGCGAAGTTCCTCCAGACCGACCCCGACGTCGCGAGCTTCGACGGTGGCTTCGGCTCCGCCTATCTCGCCAAACAGATCGGCCAGAAGAAGGCTCGCGAGGTGTTCTTCCTCGGGAAGACCTACGACGCCGACGAGGCCGCCGAGATGGGCATGGTCAACGAGGCGGTCCCACACGACGAACTCGAAGCCACGGCTCTGGACTGGGCCGACCGGATCAACGGCAAGTCGCCGACCGCCATCCGCATGCTCAAATACGGCTTCAACGCCACCGACGACGGCATGGTCGGCCAGCAGGTCTTCGCCGGCGAAGCCACCCGTTTGGCCTACATGACCGACGAGGCACAAGAAGGACGGGAAGCGTTCATGGACGGTCGCGATCCCGAGTTCGAGGACGTTCCCTGGTATTACTAGGATCCCACTCTTTTGCTGCGAGGGGTCGCGCTCGCTCCCTCCGGTCGCTCGCTTGACCCCCGTCTGCTCACGGGCGGCTTCGCCGCCCGTTCGCACGGCCAGCGGGACCTTCGGTCCCGCTCGGCTTGCAAAAACCTGGACTAAAAACTCCCGCCCGCTCCCTCGCTACGCTCGGTCACTCACGGCGAACCGCACTCGCTACGCTCGCGCGGATGCTATTCCATTCTCCGCACAGCACCGCCGAAGCCCTCGGCCGCTTCGCGGGCCTCGCCCTTCATCCGCCAGGAGAGCAAGCTCTCCTGAGCCTCAGCTCGCGTCGCTCGCCGAGACGCCAAACGAAGCGACGGACTGCTCGCTCGCCTGCGATTCGCTTGCGGCAGTTTCGCGAGCGGACTGGCGTAGCGAGTTCAGGAGAGATCGGCTTCGAGCACGAAATCCGGCTCGCCACTCACCGCGACGCGGGCGGCCGCAGTGTCAGAGACGTGCCGTGGCGTCTCGGGGATCAGCACGCGCGTGCGGTCGGCATCCAGTTCGGCGGCATCGGCGCTGATCGCGTCGAATAGCGCCCGTGCGGCGTTGAGCTCGTCCCACGCACCGACGCCGTACTCGGCCCAGTGTTCGCGTTCACCGTCCTGCTCGCGCTCGTAGTCGCGCACCCGGTGAGCCATTCCGTGGGTACCATCGGATTCCTGCACGGTGAACATCCGCGTTTCGCCGGCCGCCTGACGCAGGCGCTCGCGAGTGAGCTCCGAGACGGCCCACGACTCGTTTCTATCGAGTACGAGGCCGTCCAGAGCGTCGCGTGCCGCCGAGCGCTGCCAGTAGCCCCAGGCATCGTCGGGCGCGTTGATGACGTCGTAGCTCGATTTCCTGCCGCTGTGATCCGACTCTGAGTCGGGCTTGGGATGTGCCCAGCGGAACTCCGTCCGTGGATCGAACCCGGCGGCGCGCGACCCGCCCAGTCCGGCCACGTTCCACGAGAAGACCATATTTCGACAGAGACTCGCCCCATGTTCGCGCGCCCACGCGAACAGCGCGTCGTTCAGTTTCGTGCTGAGGCCCGCGCCGCGGTAGTCGGGGTTGACGCGCATCCCCTGAGCCCACGCCTCGTGTCCGGAGAGCAGCACGCCCTGACAGATGCCCGCGATGTCGTCGCCGGCGTCGGCGACGAACGTCCGCTGGTGATCGCCGTCGCTCGCGACCCACTCGTGATAGACGTCCGGGATGTAATCGCTCGCTTCGCGATCGGCCCACGTCCCGCGAGTGAATTCCACGACCGCCTCATAGTCCTCTCGGCGTGCCTGTCGGATGTGGATGCCCGTACTCACTGCGCACGACCCCCGTCGACCAGACTCTCGGCGGGTACCGATCGCTCGGTGCACTCGCCGGCCAGCGACGTGCCCATCGCCCCGGCGATATCGTCCTCGTTCGCCAGCGCCCACATCAGTTTCACCTTCGCAGTGCCGGGCAGGGTGTCCTCGGCCTCGATGACGCCCACATCGAGCAGGTCGCGCCCGGTGTCGTAGACCCGGTCACAGACCCGTCCCGAGAGACACTGACTCGTCATCACGACCGTCGTCCCCTCATCAATCAGTTCCTCGATTCGCGGGATCCAGTCGGTATGGACGTGGCCCAGCCCCGTGCCTTCGAGGACGAGTCCGGCACTCCCCTCGGCCACATCGAGAAATCGCTCGCTCGTGCCGGGCGTGAACTTCACCAGTTCGACGTCGGTTTCGAGACCCGATTCGATGGTGAGGTCGGCTGCGTCGCGCTCGCGGTGCTCCTCGTGGAATTTTACCTCGCCGTCCTCGTAATCGACGTGACCGAGCGGTGTCCCGTCGACGGTTGCGAAGGCGTCGCGGCGCGAGGTGTGGTTCTTCCGCACGCGGGTTCCCTGGTGGAGCGCACACCGGTCGTCGGAATCGCTCGCGTGCATGCAGACCATGACCTCGGCGCAGTCGCTTTTGGCCGCCTCTACCGCACAGACGGCGTTCATCACGTTGTCCGAAGAGGGTCGGTCGGCCGAGCGCTGACTCCCGGTGAACACTACCGGCACCGGTGTGTCGAGCATGAACGCGAGCGCACTCGCCGAGAACTGCATCGTGTCCGTGCCGTGCATCACGACCACGCCGTCCGCGCCCGCCTCGATCTCCTCGTGGACCGCCTGAGCTAGCTCCTGCCAGACGCCGGGCGTCATGTTCTCGGAGAGGATGTTCGCCACGACCCGCCCGCGGTAGTTCGCCCGCCCCGCGAGATCGGGCACCGCCTGGAGCACGTCCTCGGCGTCGAACCGCGCCGTCACGGCTCCAGTCCGGTAGTCCACGGTTGAAGCGATCGTGCCACCCGTCGAAACGAGCGCGATCGTCGGCAGCCCCTCGTCGAACGCTACCTCTGAGGATTCGCTCGCGTCCGCACCGCCGACGTCGTGGACGCTCGCCTCGACGACTTCCAATTCGGCTCCCTCCCTGTCGATACCGACGTTGTAGCCACCGTCGAGTTTGAGCACGGCGCGCTCCGCGGTCGTGGCGGGCATGAGAACGCCCTCGTGGGTCCGTCCCTCGCGCGTGAGACGGACGCGATCGCCCGGATTCATATCTCGACTACCGCCCTCGCGGACTTCAATTCGTCCTTCCGCCGATCGCGCGCTGAACCGCATGCCGATATATAAATATCCCCGTCGAGCTGGCAGGAGCTTCATGGGCCGGTGGTGCGTAGCTCGCACGAGATGTCGGGGACCGAACCGTCGATGCAGATCGACACCGACGCACGAACGTACCGCTACTACCGTCACGCCGTCGAGAAACACTGGGATCCCCACGAGATCGATCTCGCGGCCGATCGCGAGGCGCTGGCCGATCTCGACGACGTCGGTTTCGAGGGGCTCAAGCGCGCGCTAGCCCTGTTCGGCGCTGGCGAGGACGCCGTCGCCGAGGACCTCGCGCCGCTGTCGGTCGTCCTCGACGATTTCGAGGATCAGCTGTTCATCACGACTCAGCTCTACGAGGAGGCCAAACACGCCGACTTCTTCGATCGGTACTGGCGCGAAGTCATTCATCCGGCCGAAGACGACCGCGGTGCCGAGCGCAGTTCGCCAGCCGACGAACGATGGTTCTCCGACGAGTACGACGAGCTGTTCGAGCGCAACGAGCGCGCGATGGCACGGCTGCTCGACGACGACACGCCCGAAAACCGCGCGAAGGCGTACTCACATTACCACATGACCGTCGAGGGAATCCTCGCTCAGACCGGCTACTACGGACTCACTCGCCAGTTCGACACCGACACCTACCCCGACGTACCGCATCTGCCGGGGCTCGTCGAAGGACTCACCTCGATCCGTAGCGACGAGGGTCGCCACGTCGGCTTCGGCATGGCGAAACTCAAGGAGCTCGTCGAGAGCGAACGGGTCGATCCGTCGGTCATCGAGGACACCGTCGGCGAACTGCTCCCGCTAGTGCAGGCGTCGATCCCCGACTACGAGAGCGACGAACCGGGCATCGAGCCGAACGAACTCGTCGAATACGCCACCAGCAAACACGGCCAGCGCATGCAGCAGATCACCGCCGCGAACGATTCGATCCCCGATGTCGACGAACTGACCGCGCTCGGCGACTGAGGGGTTCGTCAATCGAACCGGTCGACAGGGAAAGGTCCATGTCGTTCGGGGCACACGTTCCCGTATGGCCGACCGCGCCGGCGAACAGACGACGACCCGCGACACCGAGGAGCTGCTCGCGGAGGTCGAGACCACGTCCGAGGCGGTCGACGACGAACCGGCGACGGCGAGCGACGGCCCGACGCTGCGCGAGCGAGCGGAGGACGTTTTCTCGGTGCGAACGTTCGTCGTCGCGCTCGCGCTCACCGCTGTCGGCGTCGTTCTCGGTGGGTTCGTCCCGATTCTCGGCGCGATACTCAGATATGTCGGCGTCTTTTTCGCGACCTTTGCGCTCGGCGCGGCGAGCGAGCGCCGCCACTACGTCGAAGCCGGTCTGGCTGGTGCGCTCGTGCCTGCCGTCGGCACGCTGCTCGATTACTTTGCACTGACGATCGGCGGAGTTGGCGCTCCGGTCATCGCTGTCGCCGCCGGCGTCGGACTACTCGCCGGACTCGTCGGGCACTACTTCGGACGTGATCTACGCGACGGGTTGACGCGCGAGTTGTAGCGCGCAGTACTCTGGAGCTCACTCCTCATTCCGTCAAATCAGGCGGCTCTATCGGAGTCGTGGAGATCGCCTCAATGGCCCGTAACCTCTAGTCCGACGACGCCAGCGACGATGAGACCGATGAACCCGAAGCGGGCGATGCTCGAGGCCTCGTCGAACAGAACGACGCCCAGAATGGCCGTCAGGGCGGCTCCAATGCCCGTCCAGACGGCGTAGGCCGTGCCGATCGGGAGCGACTGGACGGCTCTGGCCAGCAACACGACGCTGATGGCCATCGAAATCACCGTCGCGACGCTGGGGACGAGTTTCGTGAAACCGTCCGAGAGTTCGAGACCGAGCGCCCAGCCGGTTTCGAAGATCGCTGCAACGACGAGGTACAGCCACGCTGAGACCATCATTGAGGCATGAAAACCCGGATGCATAGCGGTTGCGAAATCGGATCCACGGGATGGTCGACTGCTTTCGACAACCACCACTCCCTGCTTGCAGACACTCACCACCGATTCGTCGTTCGCCGGCTCACTGTTCGTCTTCACGACGAACGAAACCGTTGGTCGCCAGCAGATCGAGTGCGGTGCTTGACGACTGTCGTCAGCCTCCTTATAGGACGTAATTAACAGTCGCAGTGGAGGTTGATTTAGCTCGTCGGAGACATCGCGTCAGCGCTCGCTTCGTCTGGCTCGGGCGGCGAGGCGTTATCCCGTGAGAAGTGACCGAACGCTGCACCAGCGAATATACTGACGTTGACATCCTCCCCGCCCTGAAGGGCGAGGATTCCTCGTTGGGATATTAGGGTTTGCAGTCCACCACGGGTGCGCCCGGTGAGAATCCGTGCGTCCGATCATGAAGATGGACCACTGGCTGTGCCAACCAGCCGGTACTCCTATCGCCCGATGGCGACTCGGAGTTACTTCTCCGTCTGATATTCTCTGCTCCATTCACATCTGCATTCGCCGTCATACCACACACTTCGCACCGGTACAAGCCACGTTCGACGCGCTGCCGATCGGCTATCTTTCCACACGCCGAACAGGTCTTCGATGTATCTCGCTCGGAAACGTCCGCATCCACCGTGATACCTTCGGCCTTCGCCTTGTACGTAAGAACCTTCGTGGCCTTGTCGAACGGCCACCCGTGCAAATCAAGGTTGCCGTGCTTGCCCCAGTTCACCGCGTCACCGTTCTCATCGTCGCGGATACCACCGAGGTCACCAATCGCGATCCTCCCGACGTTGTTCTCTTTGGCATCTTCAACGACGTGTTTTGCCCACGCGTGGATGAACTGGCTCCGACGCTCGGTACGTTTATGATTGAGACGAGTCGCCCGATTGCTCCACGAACGGTCGCATTTCGCCACTTCTTTCGTGAAGTAGTACTCGTTCTCTTTGAGGTAGTTGCCCGGATACAGCGTGGCTTCGTCGTTGCTGTACGCAACGGCGGCGAAGTTACAGATGCCGAGGTCGATTCCGGCGGTTTCGTCGCCGGGCGGATCGGGCGTCTCAATCTCGTGTTTGCAGACGATGTGCAACCGCCACTCACCGTGTTCGTACACCGCGCGCACCTGCTGGACGTTTTCGATAGCAACGTCGTCACGGGTGTCGTATTCACAGAGGATGTAGTCGTCGCGACTCTCCTTGTGGTTGAAGCCCTTCGAGAGTCGAAGGCGATCGTTCTCGGTATCGTGACGGATCCCCTTCTGTTTCCACGTCACCGTGGAACGCGGGTGTTCCTCGTGAACGAGGTTGCCGTCCTCGTCGTAGTAATTGCGTTTGCGGAATCCGGGCGGGTTGTCCCGCGTGTCGGACGACCCGTACCACGAGTGAAAGGCTTCAGCGAGTTCTTCCAGAACGCGCTGACTGGATTGTGACTGCAAATCCGTGTATTTCTCATGACCTTTCAGCTCGCTTTTGAGGTCGCCTTCACCGGGAATCTCACCGGTAGTGTCCCATTCGGTTTGGATGTGGTATAGACCAACGTTCCACAGTTTCGACACACTCCAGCCACACCTGTCGAGGTCGTCACTCACCTGTGAGTGGTTGGTGATCGTCGCTCGGTGGGTGCGGTGGTCGTGCATCGGCGGAACGTTGTACGTAACCAGTTATGAGTTACAGAGTTAAGTATATGTTTATTGGATTGGTGACGAATATCCGGCCCGTTATCGCCGTGTAACCGGTAGGTGAACGGTACCATGATACAGTTGACGGCGCGTATCCCCGCGCTGAAGCGCGAGGTTTTGCGCCTGTTTTTCACATAACAGAACTACCGTCTGTTCTGTAATGAATCCTAGTGATGGTTTGATATATTTAGTTCCCTGTACGCAGCTACTCCTCTGCTTGCTCTCCTTCCCGGCGATCCGTCATTCGACGGTCCACTGTCCGTCTTCACGACGGACGAGATCGTTCGTCGCCAGCAGATCGAGCGCGTCCTCGACGATCGCCAGCGGGACGCCCAGCCGTTCGGCGATCGCGTCGGCGGTATCGGTGCCGGTCTCGATGGCACCGAGCACCTCCGCACAGAAGCGCGCGTCGCCGTGGTCGCCGATCCCGTCGCTGTTCAGTCGGTCCTGGAGGCGATCGGTGAGCGTGTCGTGTAGTGCTGCCAGCCGACCTTGCACCCAGCGCTGGGCCAGTGAGAGCTCGTCCTCCAGTCGCTCGAACCGACGGAGATCGGCGGCGAGTTCAGCGAGATCGCTCGTCTCCGTTCGCGAGACGTCGATGGTGACGTACCGACAGGTCGTGAGATCGAGGCTCGAACTCGCCGGATAGGCGCTTTTGGCACCGAACTCGTACGGCGAGACGTTCACCTCCAGTCTGAGATTGCGTGCGATGCGGAAGTACTTCCGACGGCCGTCGTCGACGTGGCTCTCGACCAGCCCTGCCTCCTCCAGCTTCCGGAGATGGTCGATGACGGCCTTCGGGCTCACGCCGAGCGAGTCGCTGATCTCGGTGACGTAAAACGGCCGCTGGGCGAGTAATCGGAGGATGCGTCGGCGGTTCTCGTTGCCGAGAAGGTCGAGCAGCGCCGCGGAGTCCATTCACTTACGGTTAGTGCCCGAGGCGTAAAACGTTGTCTTAGCGGTCGGTTCGATCGCTCGTTCGTGTATCCGCCGTTCCGGGGGTTCGGTCGGGAGTTTGTGGGCTCCCGTTGCTCGCCGTCGGAACCGCCGAGAGGTTCTCGACGCGCTGGCCGAGCTGGTCGAGCGAGGACGCGTTCACGCCCTCGCTCGTCGCGGTCGTCTTTGCCTCGCTGATGGCGGTGCTGAGGGCGTCGCGGTCGGCGGCGAGGCGTGCTCTCCGTGCTTTGTGGCTGGGGGAGCCGTTCGCTTGCGTCCGGAACGTCTCGATGCGGGTCGCGAGCCTGTCGAGGCGCACGCTGAGTGTCGCCGCACGCTTGGCGACCAGCGCCTCCCTCCGCGATTGGTTCTCGGCGGTCTCGAAGGCCGCAACCCACATGCCTGTATCGACCGAACTGTTGGCTGTGGCGACGCCGCGCTGCATGAACACCGAGACGTCGTGGCCAACGTCCTCGCTCGCAGTGTGAGTGGTCGTTTCGGTCGCTCCGAGCTGTGGCCCGACACCGACGCCCACGAGTCCACAGAACAGTATCGAAGCGAGAACGACCGCGACGGCGTTCGTGTTCACTGACTGTCGTTCGGGGGTCGAGCAGTAAAAGCGCGCTGGCCGTTCGTGCCCCGATCCGACTGTATCCATCGGCTGGACCGCCCGAAACTACAAGTGGGTTCCTGTGGTACGACAAGACATGGCTCGTTGCCCACACTGTGAGGCCGATATCAGCACCTGGACGGAGCGACTCCAGCAGGCCAGCGCCGCGAGCACGCCGAAGGTCTGGACCTGTCCCGAGTGCGACGTCGTGCTCGGCATCTCCGATTGGGGGCACGACTGACGCGCGGAAACGCTTATCCCCGATCGTGTGGTAGTGATACACATAGCATGTTCGAACGATTCTCGCGCGGCTACTACGTCGGCCGGCTCTCCATCGAACCCACGCCCGACGAGGCTGCGGGCGCGTTCATCCAGCGTGCCACCCACGAGCGGCTCAACGAGCAGCTGTACGCCGCCGGCGAGGGGATCGAACGGACCGACCTGCCGCTGGTGATGAAGCTCGAAACGAGCCACTTCGCCGTCGACGGCGACAGCGGTGTGCCCCAGGACACGCTCTGGGTGCCCGAGTCGCTACTCGACGAGACCCGCATCGAGACGCCGCCCACTCTCCGAGAGGTGTTCCTCGCCAAGGCCGACCGCGCCGCACAGCTGTTGCGCCTCTCCGGGCAAGCGGTCTGAGGAGTCGCGACGGAGGCGTCGTCTCAACAGGCTTATCCCCCGCGTGGAACCTATCGATGCCATGAGCGATGTCGTCGTGACGCTGCCGGACGGCTCCGAACTGCAGGTCGAGCGCTGTCTCTTATACACATCTCTGANCGGCTCCGAACTGCAGGTCGAGCGCGGCTCGACGGTCGAGGACGTGGCCCACGAGATCGGCCCCGGACTCGGCCGCGATACGGTCGCGGGCGTGGTCGACGGCGATCTCGTCGCCGCCGCCGAACCGATCGAGACGGATATCGATCTCGAGATCGTCACCGACCAGTCCGACGAGTATCTCGATGTGCTCCGCCACTCGGCGGCGCACGTCTTCGCGCAGGCACTCGGCCGTCTCTACCCCGATGCGAAACTCACCATCGGGCCGTGGACCGACGACGGCTTCTACTACGACATCGCGAACGTCGATCTCGACGAGGACGATCTGGACGCGATCGAAGCCGAAGCCGAGGAGATCATCGCGGCCGACCTCCCGATCGAGCGCGCCGAGCGCCCGCGCGCGGATGCGATCGAGATCTACGACGACAACCCGTTCAAGAGCGAAATCCTCGAAACCGAGGCCGCCGGCGAGGATCCCGTGAGCTTCTACGAGCAGGGCGACTTCTTCGATCTCTGTCAGGGCCCACACGTCGAGTCGACGGGCGAGATCGGTGGTTTCTCGCTGCTCGAAACTTCGGCGGCGTACTGGCGCGGCGACGAGGACAACGAGACGCTCACGCGGGTGTACGGGACGGCGTTCCCGACCGAGGACGGGTTGGAGGAGTTCCTCGAACGGCGCGAACAGGCCAAGGAGCGTGACCACCGCAAGATCGGCCAGGAGATGGATCTTTTCAGCGTTCCCGAACACTCGCCCGGCTGTGTGCATTTCCATCCGAACGGCATGGCGATGCGCCGTGAACTCGAAGACTACATTCGGACGAAAAACGACGAGTTGGGCTACGAAGAGGTTTGGACACCCGAACTCAACAAGGCCGAGCTCTGGAAGCCGACGGGTCACTACGAAAATTTCACCGAACAGGGTGAGATGTTCAACTGGGAGCAGGACGACACCGAGTACGGTCTGAAGCCGATGAACTGCGCGAACCACGCCTACCTCTATGGCCGCGAGCGCCGTTCCTACCGGGACCTCCCGATCCGCTACTCCGAGTTCGGCACCGTCTATCGCAACGAACAGTCCGGCGAGCTCTCGGGCATGCTTCGCGTGCGCGGGATGACCCAAGACGACGGTCACGCGTTCGTCCGCCGTGACCAGATCCGTGATGAGATCACCCATACCCTCCAGATCATCGAGGAAATCTACAGCGACGCCGATCTCGACGTGCTCTACAAGATCGAGACGAAGGGCGACAACGCCATCGGTAGCGACGATATCTGGAGCGATGCCACCGATGCGCTGCGGGAAGCACTCGAATCCGAAGGGCTGGACTACGAAATCGAAGACGGTGAAGCCGCCTTCTACGGCCCAAAGATCGGTCTGAATGCCCTCGATGCGCTCGGGCGCGAGTGGACCATCGGGACCGTGCAGGTCGACTTCAACATTCCCGAACGTCTCGATCTGAGCTACGTCGGCGAGGACAACGACGAGCACAGGCCGGTTGTCGTCCACCGCGCGCTGCTCGGCAGTTTCGAGCGGTTCATGGGCGTACTCATCGAGCACTTCGGCGGCGACTTCCCGCTCTGGCTCGCGCCCGAGCAGGTCCGTATCCTCCCGGTGAGCGACGACAACATCGCCTACGCGCAGTCGGTCGCCGACGAACTCGACGGCTTCCGTACCGAGGTTGAGACGCGTTCGTGGACGGTCGGGCGCAAGATCCGTGCGGGTCACGACGACCGCGTGCCGTACATGCTGATCGTCGGCGACACCGAAGAGGCGGATGGCACGGTGTCGGTCCGCGACCGTGCTGAGCGCGAGCGTGATGGGGTCTCGGTCGAGGCGTTCGGCGATCATCTCGAACACGAACGCGACGAGAAACTGACGTCACCGGCGTTTCTCGACTGAACTCGCTCTTTTTCGCCGAGAGATCAAGAGCGAGCGTGCCGTAGGATCACCATGGGTGAGTGCGCCATCTGCGAGCGCTCCGTCGAGACGACGCGGCACCATCTGACGCCGCAGAACCGCAAGGAGAGCCCGGTCGCCAGGATCTGTGATCCCTGCCACCGTCAGATCCATGCCGTCTTCACCAATCACGAACTGAAACAGCGGTTCAACACCGTCGCCGACCTCAAGGAGAGCGAGGAGATGCAGAAATTCGCGTCCTGGATCCGGAAGACGAACAAGAAGGCCGTCCAGGTCGACGAATCGAAACACGTCAGCGACTGGCGCGGGTAGCCATCGCGACTGCCTCGTATAAGTGGTGGGTGGAAAGAAGGAGGGCGTAGGGTGTGGAGAGAGGGGGAGGGGCAGCGGGAAGCCACGATAACGGCCACGAATGGCTCGATGACGAATGAATGACAATCTATATCAATTGGACGAATGACGTGACGAATCAGACAAAGTATTTACCGCTTGTGGCCGATGCCCGAATGGGAGTGGCCTGCGGATGAGCTATTTCGAACGACTCAACCGGTACATCGGACGGGAGGACAGCGAGAGGACCGAATACGTCTGCCGCGACTGTGCTTCGGGGTTCGACGAACGCTGGCAGGTCTGTCCGGAGTGTGGGGGATACTCAGTTCGGCGGCGCGAGTGGGGGTCGTTGCGGTAGCTAGCGCCACCAGTCGCCCCGGCGCTCGTCGTGACCCGTCGTTTCGCGCAGCACCGGCGGGTAGGCCGATTCGTTCTCGATACCGAAGCCAAGTGCGAGCCAGCGCGCGACGTGCCAGCCGACGGCGTCGGCATCGAGACCGCTGTAGACGATCTCCAGGCGTGTGTACGTTTCGAGCGCGCCGTCGCCGTCGCTGTCGCTACCGAAGACCGAGCCACACGAACCCGCGTCGGGGCCACAGGGCGAGCGCTCGGCGGAACGGATCACGACGTCGGCGTTCTCGAAGTCCGACACGACACGAAAGGAGACGTTCTCCGGGACGCGGCCGTCAGCACCGCGATCGTAGTAATCGAGCGCGTGACCGATCCCCTCGCGCTCGGCCGTCGAGACGTCGTCGGTGACGAAGACGGAGAGGGTCGAATCGTTCCACGCGAGCGCGCGCTCGCTGGCGTTCGGTTTCGGCAGGCTCGTCAGCGTCGTGTGCGTCGCCATCAGCTCGCGCGGCGGGTCGCCGTGGCCGAGCCCGAGCGCATGGCCGAACTCGTGTTCGAGCACGCGCACCGTCGAGTTCGCCGAGAGGTTGTCGAGCGCGCGCACCCCAACCGTCTCGCCCGTCTGTGATGGCGACGTGATCTCGGGCGAGCAGCCAGCAGCACTCTCGACCTCGCCACAGCGGTCGATCCGCGGCACGAACGACACGCGGATGTCGGGATCGCTCTCGTTCGCGACGAACGTGACGTTCACCGAGTAGTTCAGATACCGCTCACCGTGTGTTTCCCAGTAGTCGGCGGCGTCGGCGACCAGCGGCGCGAACGACCGCCCGGAGTCGGTGGCAGCCACGGCCACGGTGATGTTTCGGTCGCCGTAGGGGTTGTCGGGATCGCCCGCGTAGCCAGCGAGGCCGTCGGGCAGCGACCGCTCGCTGAGGCCGATACAGCCGGCCGAAACGACGAGCGTGGCGACGAGCACCGACAGAACGGTCGTCCGGCGATTCCTCTCCCTCACGCTTGGTTCACGGGCGGCTCAGATGGTGAGTTCGCCCTTGCGCTGGAGCACCTCGACCGACTCGGCGTCGACGGCCTCGACGTCGAGATGCATCGGAATGAACTGGCGTCGCTCGTAGGCCTCTGTTTCGTCCTCCGTTCCCACGGTACACCACAGCTGCGGACGGTCCGGCCCGTGCCAGTCGCCCTGTCTGCTGATGCCGAAACAGACGAGTTCCTCGCCGTCGTGTTCGATGATGCCCCCTTTCCGGACGTCGGGGTCGCCGTTGATGATGAGCCGCTTCATGACTGAACGTCAGCCGACACGAACCTAAGCGCTTCGGACGGACATGGGAGGTCGGTTCAGGCCATTCCCTGCTCGGGATGTTCTTCGGCCATGTGTTCGTTGAGTGATTCCTCGCTTCCGAACGATTCGTTACAGATACGACAGCTTATGTCTGGTGAACTCATCGTTCGCACGACGCCACGATCGATAAAAACGCTTTCACTGGCAAACGACGGGTTCCGATCGGGTGAGCCGACGCCGTCGCGGCCGGGTCCCGCCAGACCAAACGGGTTTTATCCGCCCGTCCGTTATCGACGCGCAGTAGCCATGCAGATACCACGCCGGTTCAACACGTACTGTCCGAACTGTCACGAACATCACGAACACGAGGTCGAGAAGGTCCGCAGCGGTCGCGAGACCGGGATGAAGTGGATCGACCGACAGCGCGAGCGCGGCACGTCGGTCATCGGCAACGCCGGCAAGTTCTCGAAGGTGCCGGGTGGGGACAAACCCACGAAGAAGACGAACCTCAAATACCGCTGTGGCGAGTGCGGCAACGCCCACCTGCGCGAGGGCTGGCGTGCCGGCCGCGTCGAATTTCAGGAGTAATCATGCCCGGGAACTTCTACACCGTCCGCTGTCCGGATTGCGAGAACGAACAGGCTGTCTTCGGCAAGGCCGCGAGCACGGTCCCGTGTGCGGTCTGTGGGATGACGCTCGCCACACCCACGAGCGGCAAGGCCGTCTTCGAGGGCGAGGTCCTCGACACCGTCGAGCGCCGCGAGACGGCCGATGCCATCGCGGGTGAATCAGAGGCCCAATGAAATACAGCGGCTGGCCGGATCCGAGCGAACTGGTGGTCGGGAAGGTCGACGAGATCGCCGACTTCGGCGTGTTCGTCGATCTCTCCGAGTACGAGGACAAGCGCGGGCTCGTCCACATCTCCGAGGTCGCCTCGGGCTGGATCAAGAACGTCCGCGACCACGTGAGCGTCGGCCAGACGGTGGTCGCCAAGGTGCTCGACGTCGACGAGGGCTCCCAGCAGATCGATCTCTCGCTCAAGGACGTCAACGATCACCAGCGCTCGGAGAAAGTCCGTGAGTGGAAATCCGAACAGAAAGCCGACAACTGGATGACGATCGCCTTCGGCGAGGATATCTCCGACGAGCAGTACGCCACCGTGGCCAACGAGTTCCTCGCCGCGTTCGGCTCGCTGTACGACGGGTTTGAGGAGGCCGCCATCCACGGTACGGAGGCGCTCGCCGACACCGATCTCTCCGACGAGGAGATCGACGCCATCGTCCAGACCGCCCGCGAGAACGTCTCGGTGCCGTACGTGACGGTCTCGGGCTACGTCGATCTCGAAAGCCCCGACAGCGCCGGTGTCGACGTCATTCGTGAGGCGCTGCACGCCGCCGAGGGCAACGGCGAACTCCCCGAAGAGGTCGATCTCGACGTCACCTACGTCGGGTCGCCGGAGTATCGCATCCGCGTGCAGGCACCCGATTACAAGATCGCCGAGCGCGAGCTCGAAGCCAGCGCCGACCGCGCGGCGGCCAACATCGGCGATCACGGTGGCAGCGCCGAGTTCCACCGCGAACGCCGCAGCGACGACGAGTAACCCGTCGCGATGAAGGCGGCCATTCGCGTCTGTGACGCGTGGGAATCGACCCACGACCGACCGATCTACACTCTCAGTACCACCTGTCCCGACTGCGGCGGTCCGGCGGTCAACAGCGCGCCAGCGCCCTACAACCCCGAAGACCCGTATGGCGAGTACCGACGCGCTCTTAAGCGCCGCGACGCGGATTGAGCCATGGACGAATTCGACGTCGAGACGCTCGCGGAGCCGGAGCTCGCCGACCCGGTGCTCGTCGAGGGGCTGCCCGGCGTGGGTCACGTCGGCAAGCTCGTCGCCGAACACTTGCTCTCGGAGCTCGACAGCGAGCTCGTCGCGCGGGTCTATTCGGAGCATTTCCCGCCGCAGGTGAGCATCGAGGACGGCCGTGCGAAACTCGCGTCGGCCGAGCTCCACGCCGTCAAGGCCGGCGAGCAGGACCTGCTCGTGCTCACCGGCGACCATCAGGCCCAGGACGCCGCCGGCCACTACCGGATGACGGATCTCTTCCTCGATCTCGCGACCGATCACGGGGCCGAGCGGGTGTTCGCGCTCGGCGGCGTCCCCACCGGCGAGCTGATCGACGAGTACGGTGTCATCGGGGCCGCGACCACGGACGAACTCGCCGAGGAACTCGAAGACGACGGCGTGGAGTTCCGCGAGGGTGAACCCGCCGGCGGGATCGTCGGTGTCTCCGGCCTGCTGCTCGGGCTGGGCGAGCGCCGCGATCTGCCGGCAGCGTGTCTGATGGGCGAGACGAGCGGCTATCTTGTCGATCCCAAGAGCGCGCGGGCGGTGCTCGAAGTCCTCGAAGAGCTCGTCGGCTTCGAGGTCGGCTTCGAGTCGCTCGAGGAGCGCGCCGACGAGATGGAGGAGGTCGTCCAGAAGATCCAACAGATGGAGCAGGGCCAGCAGGCCACCGACGACGACCTCCGGTATATCGGTTAGTTCTCTTCCTCTTCGACGTCGTGTTCGATGACCTCGACGATATCGAGAGGTACGTCTCTGAGTGCGCCGCCGACTTCGCTTTTGGCGATGCGCTGGGCGTGTTCGCGGCCGTCGGCGTTGAACACCTCGATTTCGAGCACCAGCCCCACGAGTGCCGTGCCCGCGGCGACGAACGCCGAATCGAACGGTTCGCCACAGGCCGGACAGCCGGTCGCGCCGACGTCGACCTCGACGTAGGACTTGTCCTCGTTGTTCAGTCGCTTGCCGGCCTCGCTGACCGCGACGCCGATGGCGTCGTCGATGCTGTCGACGTCACGAACCAACCACGCCGCCTCCATCGCAACGAGATAATCCGCCATGCACTATGCTGGGCCCCCGCCGTATCGTACCTTGTGGTTTCCTGCGCACGTGAACGCGAACTCATCGATAGGTTATGCCGACGAACGTCCTGGGTCGTCGATCGCCCTGCCCTCTATCGACGGGTTCGCGTCTCGGGCTGCACTCGATACAAATACAGTTGAATCGCACTACAGCGGCGGTGTGTGTTCGAGTATCGTTCACGATCTTGGTGCGATACAGTTATATACACGGTCGGATACCCCCCGTCGAGGACATGAAAGCACGACTGCACCGCGCGTCCCTGTTCGCCGCGTATCAGACTGTGCTGCTGGTGGGTATCGTTACGTTTCCGCTCGCGTTGGCCGCCGAACGTGCCGGGATTTCGCTCCCGATCGGCCGGCTCGTCGAGCGTCTCGGCGAGGCGTACGAGCGCGCGAGCGAGGAGTAGGACTTCTGAAGGACTGGTCTTTTAAGCGTCCGGCGAGTACACGGCGCAATGCCTGACCTACCAGACGCTCCGGAGTTGGAGCAACCCGGCCGACAGGCGACCGACGACATCTACGGTCCGGAGCTTGGCTCGCTGCCGAGTCCCGACATGGACGACGCCGAGATCACCAAGACCGGGACGACGACCGTCGGGATCACGACCACCGACGGTGTCGTGCTCGCCACCGACCGCCGGGCGAGCGCGGGCAACATGGTCGCGAGCAAGCGCGCTCAGAAGATCGCCGAGATCCACCCCCGTGGTGCACTCACGATCTCGGGGGCGGTGAGCGCGGCACAGGCACTCATCAGCAACCTCCGTGCGGAGGCCGATCTCTACGAGGCTCGCCGCGGCGAGGAGATGAGCATGCAGGCGCTCTCGACGCTCACTTCGAACTTCCTGCGCAGCGGTGCCTTCTACATCGTCCAGCCGATCCTCGGCGGTGTCGACGACGAAGGTGCTCACATCTACAGCATCGACCCCGCGGGCAGCGTCATGGAAGAAGAGTACGACGCGACCGGCTCCGGTTCGCCGTTCGCCTACGGTGTGCTCGAACAGCAGTACGAGGACGGTCTGAGCAACGACGAGGCCAGAACCGTCGCCGCGCGCGCAGTCAAAAGCGCCGTCGAGCGCGACACCGCCAGCGGCAACGGTATCATCCTCTCCGAGATCACCGAGGACGGCGTCGAGATCGAAGAGCACGACGACATCGAGCAGCTTCTCTGAGGCCAACCGCTTTTCGCCGGTCACAACTGTCGAGCGACTGCTGTAGCGATTGCGGTTGCGGTTTCCTGGTGGATGAAGGGCGAAGAGCGACCGAAGGGAGCGAGTGAGGGCTTCTGCGGAAGCGGTGCTGTGCGGAGCGGTGGACGTATGTCCGCGTGAACGTAGTGAGCGCGGTTCGCCGCGAACGAGGCCGCAGGCCGAGTGAGCGGTCTTTTTGGTCCAGATTTTTGGCCGGGGTTCGAGGCGAGCGAACGACGTGAGCGAGCCGAGGACCCCGTCTAAAAAGGTGGGGGTCCGCAATCCTTTTGATTACCCACGGTTATCAGCGTGCATGGAGCTGCCGACGCCGGAGGATCTGCGCGAGCATCGGAATCGCGTCGGACTCACCCAGAGTGCGCTCGCCGATCGCGCCGAGGTCTCACAGCCGCTTATCGCGCGTATCGAGAGCGGCGACGTCGATCCGCGGCTGTCGACGCTGCGGCGTATCGTGACGTCACTCGACGCCGCCGAGGGTGGGATTCGGCGTGCGCGCGATCTGATGCACACCTCGGTGATCGCCATTGCGCCCGACGACAGCGTTCGAGAGGCGATCGACCGGATGGGCGAGGAGGGATACTCGCAGCTGCCGGTCGTTCACGATGGCTATCCGGTGGGGATCATCTCGAACGGTGACGTTCGGCGCGCGTCCTCGGAGAACGCGGCCGAACTCCCCGTCGCGGACGTGATGCGCGAGTCGATCACGACCGTGGCCCCGGAGGCGACGCTCGATACGGTCGATACGCATCTCGACCACCACGACGCCGTCATCGTCGTCGAGAGCGGGCAGATGCTCGGCATCATCACGGAGGCCGACGTCGCTGCGCACCTGTCCTGACGGTTTCCGATGCCGTGCTGTCTTCTTCTCAATCGAGTTCCAGCCCGTCGGTAGCGACGCCCGTCCCCTCGGTGACGTGACCGACGACCTTCCCGTCCGTCGCGTCGGCGAGCGCGGCGGCGTCGTCGGGAGCGAGCGCTGCGACGAACCCCATTCCCATGTTGAAGGTCCGGTAGAGCTCCTCGTCGGCCACATCTCCTCGGTCGGCGACGAACTCGAAGACCTGTCTCTTATACACATCTCTGATGGCGCG